>JAFIEG010000026.1 GCA_020832665.1 Pararhodobacter sp.
CGGCTGAGCACAGGCGAATGCGATCTGCAACAAGCCATGCGCGAGGCCCGCAAAAACCTGCAGGGCGGGCAAGAACAGGAGAAGGGCTGAAACCGACGCTCAGGCGAAGATAAGCTCCACCCCCACCACGATGATCAGGAAAAACACCACCGTCTTGACCCCGGCCCAGAGCTGGCGCCAGCGGCAGGCCTGCGCGGTGTCGTCGCCGCGCTTTGGCCCGAGATCGATCAGATATCGCCCCAGCCAGCCGAAACCGTTTTCGGGGTAGATGGCGGCGGGCTGGAACAGCGCAACATCGCGGTGGCGCATGACCAGAATCAAGAGCGCACCGGCGGAAAAACCGCCGAGATGCGCCCACCAGGCGATCAGCAAATCGCTATCCGGGTCGGGGAAAATCGCCGAGGTCAGATCGACGAACACTGCCAGCCCGACAAATGCGCTGGCCGGCACCAGCAGCGGAAAGCGAAAGGCCACCAGCACCAGCACCCGCGCGCGCGGGTGCAGCAGCAGATAGGCGCCCATCACCCCGGCAATGGCGCCGCTGGCGCCCACCACCGGCACGTCGGGCACCGCCGAGAACAGCCCCTCGGCCAGCGCCCCGGCGATGCCGCACAGCAAGAAGAACAGCGCATAGCGGGCATGGCCCATGCTGTCTTCGATATTGTTGCCAAACACCCACAGCGCCAGCATGTTGCCGGCCAGGTGCAGGATATCTGCATGCAGGAAGATGTAGCTGACCATCTGCAGCGCCACCATGCCGCCACCCGGCTGGCCCACCTCGGGGGCAAAGGCCACGCGCTGCAGATCGGCCGGGGTGAAGCCGTAAAACTGAAAGGCCGGCTGAGCGAAGAAGATGATAACGCAAAGCGCGATGAGCGCGTAATTCACCCATGGGCGGGTGATATGCCTGACGGGGTTGTTATCGGCCAGAACCAGCATGGGCGCTCCGGGGGCGGATAATCGACGCTAGCGCGGACCGCGCGTTGCGGCAACGGAGATATTGCGCCCCCGGTATTGCGGTTTGGCGCGGGGAAAGGGGGGCGCTGCCCCCTCGGCGTATTTCGGGCAAGATGAAAGGGCGGGGCAGAAAACGGTTGTGGCGCGGCCCGCGAGCGGATAACAGCGCCGCGCGCGCCGCATGCGCGTCTTCGACCCCTTGAACGCCGGGAGGGCCGGGATGCTGCAGACACCCTATTACCTGATCGACAAGGCGCGGCTTGAGCCGAACATGGAAAAGATCGCCTGGCTGCGCGAGGCGTCGGGGGCGAAATCGCTGCTGGCGCTGAAATGCTTCGCCACCTGGTCGGTTTTCGATTTCATGGCGCAGTACATGGATGGCACCACCTCGTCGTCGCTGTTCGAATTGCGGCTGGGGGCCGAGAAATTCGGCGGCGAATCGCATGGCTATTCGGTGGCCTGGGCCGAGCATGAATTCGACGAGGTGCTGACCCATGCCGACAAGGTGATTTTCAACACCATCGGCCAGCTGGAGCGTTTCGGCGCGGCCAGCGCCGGCCATGTGCGCGGATTGCGGGTGAACCCCGGCGTTTCCAGCTCGGATTTCGATCTGGCCGATCCGGCGCGCCCCTTTTCGCGGCTGGGCGAGCACGACCCGGCGCGGATTGCCGAGGTGTTGGGCCAGGTCTCGGGCTTCATGTTCCACAACAATTGCGAGAATGACGATTTCGAGCGCTTCGACGCCATGCTGGGCCATATCGAGGTGCGTTTCGGCGCGCTGATCCGGCAAATGGAGTGGGTCAGCCTGGGTGGGGGCATTCATTTCACCGGGTCGGGCTATCCGCTGGAGCGGCTGGCCGAGCGGCTGAAGCGCTTTGCCGGCGAACATGGCGTGCAGGTCTATCTGGAGCCGGGCGAGGCGGCGATCACCAATGCCGCCACGCTGGAGGTGACGGTGCTGGACACGCTGTTCAACGGCAAGCATCTGGCGATCGTGGACAGCTCGATCGAGGCGCATATGCTGGACCTGCTTATCTATCGCTCAAGCGCGAAGATGCTGCCGAACGAGGGCGATCATGAATGGATGATCTGCGGAAAATCCTGCCTGGCCGGGGACATATTCGGCGAGTTTCGCTTTCCCGCGCCGCTCAGGCCCGGCGACCGGCTGTCGATTCAAGATGCCGCGGGTTATACCATGGTCAAGAAGAACTGGTTCAACGGCGTGAAGATGCCGGCCATCGTGCTGCGCGAGCTGGATGGAACCGAGCGGCTGGTGCGCGATTTCGGCTATGACGATTTCGCCGCCGCGCTTTCGTGACGATCAACCCCGACCAGACCCAGGGAGGTGCATGGGTGAAATGACGAAACGCAACGTCCTCATCATCGGAGCCGGCGGCGTGGCCCAGGTCACGGCGCATAAATGCGCGCAGAACAATGATGTTCTGGGCGATATCCATATTGCCAGCCGGACGCTGGCAAAATGCGAGGCGATCATCAGCTCGATTCGTGACAAGGGGTCGATGAAGGTGGAGGGCGCGCTCAAGGCCCATGAGGTGAATGCCCGCGACAGCGCCGCGGTGGCGGCGCTGATCCGCGACACCGGCGCGCAGATCGTCATCAATGTGGCGCAGGCCTTCGTCAATATGCCGGTGCTCGATGCCTGTATCGAAACCGGTGCGGCCTATATGGACACCGCCATCCATGAAGAGCCCGACAAGATCTGCGAGACCCCGCCTTGGTATGCCAATTACGAATGGAAGCGCCGCGAGGCCTGCGCCGGGGCCGGGGTGACGGCTGTTCTGGGCGTGGGGTTCGACCCGGGCGTGGTCAATGCCTATGCGCGCTACGGCATCGACAGCTTCCTTGACGAAGTGCATTCGATCGATATCGTCGATATCAATGCCGGCAGCCACGGGCGCTGGTTTTCCACCAATTTCGACCCCGAGATCAATTTCCGCGAGTTCACCGGCACGGTTTACAGCTGGCAGAACGGTGCCTGGCAGGCGAACCGGATGTTCGAGATTGGCCGCGAATGGGACCTGCCGGTGGTAGGCATGCAAAAGGCCTATCTGACCGGCCATGACGAGGTGCACAGCCTGGCCAGCAACTATCCGCAGGCCGACGTGCGCTTCTGGATGGGCTTTTCCGACCATTACATCAATGTCTTCACAGTGCTGAAGAATCTGGGCCTCCTGTCGGAAAAGCCGGTGACAACGGCCGAGGGGCTGGAGGTGGTGCCGCTCAAGGTGGTCAAGGCGGTGCTGCCCGACCCGGCCTCGCTGGCGCCCGACTATACCGGCAAGACCTGCATCGGCACGCTGGTCAAGGGCACAAAGGGCGGCCAGCCGGCCGAGGCCTTTGTCTATAACGTGGCCGATCACAAGGAGGCGTATCTGGAGGTCGGCAGTCAGGGGATCAGCTACACCGCCGGGGTGCCGCCGGTGGCTGCGGCAATGCTGATCGCGCAGGGTGAGTGGGATACCGGCACGATGGTCAATGTCGAGGAGATGGACCCGAAACCCTTCTTCGAGGTGCTCGACCGCATCGGCCTGCCCACGCGGGTTAAGGACGCCTCGGGCGACCGGCCCTGGAACGCCTGACTGGCGCATTGCGAATGGATGCAGTGCCGGCCCGGAAATGTTTCGGGCCGGCTTTTCATTTCGCTCGCCGGTGATAAGGTGGCCGCCGAACCGCCAGCCTGAGAGTGCCCCGTGATGCCACCCAAAGCCCTTTTCATCATTACCACGGCGCGCAGCGGGTCGAACCAGATGTTGAACTATATCAACCAGGTACCCGGCTGCAGCTGCTATGGCGAGATTTTCAAGGAAGGCTTTCCCGACAATCGCAAGGGCTGGAAAAGGCTGGCAAGTTACTTCCCCGACGAGGAAACGGCACGGGCGCTTCACGGCAGCGATGTATTAACCTTCTGGCACCGGCTTGTCGCCGCGCATGAAGGGGCCGCGCGCGTGGTCGGCGCCAAGATTTTCTACCACCACCGCTCGAAGGATTCGCTCTGGCAGCAGGTTTACGATCCGAATTCGATGGTTATCCATCTCTGGCGCGATCGGGTGTTCGATACCTATGTCTCGCATCTGCGCGCGAAGCATACCGGCACATGGCTGCAAAGGAAGGATGCGGCGACGGCAACCGAAACCGGGGACGAAGAAAGCGAGCCGGCCTTGCCGTTCGACCGCGACGCCTATCTGAAATACCGGCGCATGGTGCGAAACCGCTTCCATCGCGCGCGCAAGCGCCTGCAGGGCCACCCCGCCGTGCTTTCCGTCGAGTATGATGAAATCGCCGCCCCCGCCGCGCTGTCGGACCGGCTGGGCGACTTCTTCGGCGAAAAGGTGAGCTTGCGCGAAACACTGCGAAAGCAGGCAAGGCGCGCGCCCATCTCGTATCTGGCCAACCCAGAAGAGGCCGAGGCTTTCGTGCAAGACCGGCTTTCGCAAAGGGAAGACCGGCAGGCGGCCAGTCGCTAAGCGGCGCTGGCGGAGCCGATCACCTGTTGTGGCCGGCGGATCGGCAGCGCGGGGTGCGCAGATGGCCCGGCGGCCTGCCGCAACCAGATCCATGCCGGCAGCGGTGGAACAGTGTCCGTCCCTTTGGACTTTCTTCAGCCAATTGCGGCACCGGCGGCTCTGCCTCCGGTCTGTTTGGCACGACGTGGGCTGGGGAGTGGCGCCCCGCCCGGTCCGCGCCCGCAACCGCGAAAGCGGCTGCTTGCCGGGGCGGTGCGCTCATGCCTTGGGGGCTGCCATGCCGTCATATTCGAAGAGCGCGCAGGATATGTCGTCGGGGAAATCCTCGTTCCCGGCCCAGCGCGCCAGTTCCCAGATCAGCGCCTCCATCAGCGCTTCGCCGCGCAACCCGGCGAGCCCTTGCAGGATCCGCTCCAGCCCCGCCATGCCCAGCTCTTCGCCCGCTTCATCGGGGCATTCGGTGATTCCATCCGAGACCAGCAGCAGCCGTTCGCCCGGGCGCAGGCGGGCCTCGAAGCCTTCATAGCCGGCATCGGACAACAACCCGATGGGCAGCCCGCCCGCACCCAGATAGGTGATCGTGCCATCGGCATGCTGGATCAGCGGATGCGGATGGCCCGCCTGCACCATGCGCACAAGCCCGCTGGAGCGGTCGATTTCGGCGTAGCACAGCGTCGCATAGCGCTCGGTCTGGATTTCGGACATCAAGAGCCGGTTCATGGCTCCGGCCACGCTGGCAGGCGGGCGCGGGCGGGGGCCGCTCTCGGTGGTTTCGATGGCGATGTTGTGCTCGGCCGAAGCACCCGAAAGCAACCCGGCCAGCCGCGCCGTCAGCAGTGCCGAGGCAACGCCATGGCCCGAGACATCGAAGCCGTAAAGCCCCAGGCGGCGCTCATCGATCTCGAACCAGCCCACCATGTCGCCCCCGATATGGCCCGAGGGGCGCAGCAACAGGCTGACCTGCCCGCTATCAAAGCGCCGATGCCTTTCACGCAGCAGCGATTGCTGCAGGTTGCGCGCCTCGATCAGGTCGCGGTCGAGCGAGTTGTAGAGCCCGCGCAGCTCGTCCAGCGTGTCGGTCAGAAGGCCGTTCTTGGCACGCAATTCGCGCTCCATCGACAAGACCCTTTCGCCGGCCTTGATGCGCGCGCGCAACTCGCCCGAATCGACCGGCTTGGCGAGAAAGTCATCGGCACCCACCTCCAGCCCCTCGGCGGTGGCGGCCTTGTCGGATTTCGCGGTCAGCAGGATGAAATAGATGTAGTGCTCGTGCCCGCTGGCGCGCAGGGCGCGGCAGAATTCGATGCCGGTCATGCCCGGCATCATCCAGTCCGACAACACCAGGTCGATGCCGCCCCCGTCG
Source organism: Pararhodobacter sp. (assembly GCA_020832665.1). Lineage (GTDB taxonomy): Bacteria > Pseudomonadota > Alphaproteobacteria > Rhodobacterales > Rhodobacteraceae > Pararhodobacter. Next base: position 5,806 of record JAFIEG010000026.1, read on the forward strand.
CATAATTGCAGCGCCTCGCTGCCCGAAGCGGCCTCGATCACGTCATAGCCCCAACGGCGCAACCCGGCGGAGACGACCCGGCGCTGGGCGCGCGAATCATCAACAACAAGCACCCTGCGCAGCGGGCGCGCCGCAGCGTCGGCATGGTGGGGCGAGCGCAGGCAGGATAGACTGGACAAGGAAAGCACCTGTAAGGATCGACCTTCGACCTTTACCTTGCCATTGATTAAGAAGCCCTGAAGACAGCCAATCAATCTTCCACTTGCGTTGCCAATTCCTTAAGGTTTGAAACGTAGGATTGATGTGATGCCGGCAGCTTGCCCCGGGGGCGCTATGATCGAATGGTCGCAGATAGACGAGCTGGAAGCGGAGATGGGCGATTCCTTTCCCGAGATCGTGGCGCTTTTTCTGGAAGAGGCGAGCGCGATCGTGGCGCGGCTGGAACGCATCGACCCGCATGATGCTGCTGCGCTGGCAACCGATCTGCACGCGCTGAAGGGCGCGGCGCTCAATCTGGGCCTGACTGATTTCGCCGCGCTTTGTGCCCGCGGCGAGAAGAACGCCGAGGCCGGCCAGACCGGCGCAATCGCTCTGCCGGCGCTGATTGCCTGCTTCCACGATTCCTGCACGGCGCTCCAGGAAGGGTTGTCGCGGGGCGCGGCCTGAGCGCCCTGGGCTCCTTGCCCTGCGGCCGAACAGGGCCACTGCCTGTGCGGATGGGGCGAGAAGGGCCCAGTTCGGGCGCACACTCGCCTTACCACCCCGCGCGACCCGTCACTCTGCAGGCGTGTTTCCAACCCAACGCGGGCGCTGCCCGTGCCGACCGCGCGGGCAGGCCGGGAAACGAAGCCAAGTCAAAGCCTGGTTGATCTCTTCCGGCGGTCAGGGGGCGGCCGGGCCGGGATCTGCCCTTGATTGAACAAACCCCGCCATTCCCCGTTCCGCTCTCTCCGGCGGCGAGGGGCGCATCCCCAACATGCCGAGATGCTCAACCGGAATTGGTATTGCAGAAATCGACCAAACGTAACTGGTGTCAGACCAGAAAACCCGCCAGCGTCTCGTCCAGCGTGATGTCACGCCAGACAAAACCGGCGTCATCCATGCGCTTGAAAAGGCGGGTGAAATTCTCTGCCTCGCCGGTCTCGATGCCGATCAGCACGGTGCCGAAATTGCGCGCCGATTTCTTGAGATACTCGAAGCGCGCGATGTCGTCCTCGGGGCCAAGAATTTCAAGAAAATCGCGCAGCGCGCCGGGGCGCTGCGGCAGGCGCAGGATGAAGTACTTCTTCAGCCCGGAGAAGCGCATGGCGCGCTCCTTGACCTCGGGCAGACGCTCGAAATCGAAATTCCCGCCCGAGGTGACACAGACCACCGTCTTGCCCGCGACCGCCCCGGCCAGATCGGGCAGCGCATCGACCACCAGCGCCCCGGCGGGTTCGAGCACGATGCCCTCGACATTGAGCATCTCAAGCATGGTTACGCAGATGCGGTCCTCGGGCGCGGTGAACAGCGCTTCGGCGGGCACATCGGAAAGGTGGTGAAAGGGCTGCGCACCGATGCGCGCCACCGCGGCGCCATCGACGAAGCTGTCCACCCGCGCCAGCGTCACCGGCTCACCGGCGGCGATGGCGGCGGCCAGGCTGGCCCCGCCCGCCGGCTCGATCAGCCGCAGCGCGCAGCCGCCCTGCCCGGCCAGATAGCGCCGCACGCCGGCGGCCAGCCCGCCGCCGCCCACGGGCAGCACCACCATGTCGGGCATGCGGCCCAGCTGCGCCAGCATCTCCACAGCCACGCTGGCCTGCCCCTCGATGACATCGCCATCGTCGAAGGGCGACAGGAAATGCCCGCCCGAAGCCGCGCAATAGTCCTGCGCCGCTGCAAGCGACTGGTCGAAATAATCGCCAGTCAGGCGGATCTCGATATTGTCGCCACCAAAGACCCGGGTCTTGCCGATCTTCTGCTGCGGCGTGGTCACCGGCATGAAGATCACGCCCTGCACGCCGAAATGCCGGCAGGCATAGGCCACGCCCTGGGCGTGATTGCCCGCCGAAGCGGCCACGAAGATGCGCTGGCCCGGATACACCGCCAGCCGCTTGCGCATTGCGTTGAAGGCGCCCCTGATCTTGTAGGAGCGCACCGGCGAGAGATCCTCGCGCTTGAGCAGGATATCGGCGCCGAAGCGCTGCGACAGGTGGTCGTTGCGCTGCAGCGGGGTGGGCTCGAACAGGCCACGCAGGGCCTGCGTGGCGGCGTCGGCGGCAAGGGAAAAATCACTCATACGCCCCCTCTATCGCCGAATGCCTGCGCGCGGAAATGATTTGTGAGTGGCGGCGGCGCAAGAAGTTCATGCAGCGCGGCACGAAACGCTGTATGGCATGCAGGACAGGCAGGCAGGCAATTGGTAATCATGCGCGTATTTTTTCCCGCAGTTCTTTCACTCGTCGTGCTGAGCGCCTGCGCTGCGCGCGAGCGGGTCGATTTCCTGCAAGATCCCGCCGCTGGGGCAGAGCTGCACACGGTTCATGTGGCCACCACCCGCGGGCCCGACCCCGAGCAGCCCGTTCCCGGCTGGAGCCGCGAGGAGGCCCTGCAATTCGGCAGCTATGTGGTGGCCGTTCCGCCCGAGCGCCGGCCCGGCCGCATAAGCCGGCCCCGCGGCCGCCAGCAGCTCAACCCCGAGCGCCATTTCACGCTCACCGCGCAACGCGAACTCAACGCGGCGGGGTTTCGCAGTACCGTTGCGCACGAGCTTTCGACCCTGCCGGCGCGCGAGCGCGAGGCGGTGATCTTCGTGCATGGCTTCAACACCACCTTCATCGAAGGCGTCTATCGCGTGGCGCAGCTGGGCAGCGATCTGGCCCTTCCCGGTGTTGCGCTCCACTATTCCTGGCCCTCACTGGGCGCGCCCCTGGCCTATGCGCATGATCGCGACAGCGTGCTTTTTGCCCGCGACGGACTTCAGCAGATGATATCAGAAACTTCTTCTGCCGGGGCGCCGCGCATCGTTCTTGTCGCGCATTCCATGGGCGCGCATCTGTTGATGGAAACGCTGCGCCAGATGGCGATTGCAGGCGACCGGAACCTGAGCCGCATCGGCGGGGTGATCCTGATCGCGCCCGATCTCGATATCGACGTCTTCCGCTCGCAGGCGCGGCGCATCGGGCCGTTGCCGCAGCCCTTCGTTATCGTCAGTTCGCAGCGCGACCGCATCCTGCAGCTTTCCGCCCGGCTTTCCGGTGAAACCGCGCGGCTGGGCAATCTGGGCGATCCCACAGAGCTGGCCGAATTCGAGCTTACGCTGATCGATGTCAGCGCCTTTTCCACCCGCGCCGGTCATTTCAACATCGGCAACTCGCCGGCGCTGATCCAGATGATGACGCAGCTTGGCGTGGTTGACCGCGCCCTCACCGCCGACGCGGCAGGTGTGCTGCCGCTTTTGCCGGCGACGATCCTGACAATTCAGAACGCCACACAGGTGGTGCTGCAGCCAATGACCGAGGGCCGCCAGCGGCGCATCGTGCCGCCCCCGCGCCCGCGCCTGCCGCGGCCTTTCGGCTGAACATCGGGCACATCCCTGCAAGGGGTCCGCGCTCAGTCAGGGCGCTGCCGGCGCAGATAGACATACAGCGCGCCTGCGCCGCCATGGCTGCGATGGGCCTCGTGGATATCGAGCACCAGCGGCCTGAGCGGCGCCCGGCGCAGCCAGTGCGGCACCTCGTGGCGCAGCGCACCGGCCCGGCGGGGGATGGGGCCGTGGTCGGCCTCGGCACCGCGGCGCCCGCCTCCCTGGCCCTTGCCGGTGATCACCAGCACCAGCCGTAACCCGCGCCGCGAAGCAGCCCTGATGAAACCATCCAGCGCGGCATGCGCCTGCGCCAGCGTCATGCCGTGCAGGTCGATCCTTGCCTCGGGCGCCAGCTTGCCGCGCGTCATGCGCGCATGGGTGCGCCGGTCCATATGCAGCGGCTCTTTTGCTGTCGGGCGGGCAGCGGCGGCCAGCGGCGGCATTCGCAACGCAGCCGGTGCGGAGGGCGGCGCGGCCCTGGCGGCCTTGGCAACGCTTGCCGGGGGCTGAGGTTCGGGCGCGCCCGGATCGGGCTTGAGGCCGCGCCCGGCATCAGGCGCCAGGTCGGGGCCGGGGCGAAGCCGCCGCGTGGCCTTCGCCACGCGCGCCCACAACTCGCTCTCTTGAGGTGTCAGCCTGCGGCGTCGGGTCATCTGCCTGCCCTTCGCCGGCGCCTCGCCCGTGCCGGCCTGCGCGAGGGGTCAGCCGCCGGTGCTGACCAGCTTCCAGTTGGGATTGTCAGAGCCCATGCGGCGCGCGAATGTCCAGACATCGCGCTGTTGCTTGATGACGTTGGGGTCGCCCTCGACAATCTCGCCGTCCTGGTTGCGCACCACCGAGGTCAACTCGCCCAGCAGGCGCACGGTAACCTCGGCCTCGCCGGTCTTGTCGTCAAAGGTTGCATCTTCCAGCTCAACCTCGCGCACGCCGACGAAACTCGCCTCGACCGTCAGCCCCTCGCGCTCACGCAATTGCACGATCTCGTCGAAGCTCTCGAACACGTCGCGCGACAGGAAGGGCACCAGATCATCCATATCGCCGCGCTCGAAACCCATGACGATCATCTCATAGGCCTGGCGCGCACCGGAAAGGAACTCGCCGACATGGAAATCCGGCTCGATGCGCTTCATCTCGGCCAGTGCCTGCGCCGCTGGCGAGCCCGAGGGCGCGTGATCGGCGATATCGTGATCGACCCCGCCCTCGATCACGTCGAAGCCGGCGCGCGCCTTCTCGGCGCTACCGTTCGGCAGGGGCTCGGGCGGGCGCTCATAGCCTTCCCGTGTGCCAAGCACGCTCCTGAGCCTGAGGATCAGGAAAACGGCGATACCGGCAAGAACGAGAAGCTGAATCACGGCGGAGTCCATTGGTACCCTCTGGGGAATTCTCTGGCTTGGATGCAAGCATCTGATGGCTATGTAAGGTGATGGCGCGCCCGAGTCCACCACATGCGCCCGCCAAAGCCCCGAACGCGAGAGAATCCGATGCCTGTTTTGCTGATATTCCTGTTATTGATCCTTGTCGAGATCGCGCTTTTCGTTCTCGTCGGCGGCCGTATCGGGCTATGGCCGGTGCTGGCGCTGACGCTGCTTTCGATATTCGCGGGGCTTGGTGTGCTGAAATGGCAGGGCGCGCGCGGCGCGGCGCTGGCACGCGGCGGGCTCGGCCATGTCACCCCCGGGCGGTTCCTGGCGCAGGGCGCCTTTTCGGTGCTTGCGGGCGCGCTCTTGCTGCTTCCCGGTTTCTTTACCGACATTGTGGGCCTGCTGCTGCTGCTGCCGCCCCTGCAGCGCCTTCTGATGCGCGCCCTTGCCGCTCGTATTGGCCCGCAGCACCCGGCCTCGGCGCCGGGCGAGGCCGAAATCATCGAGGGCAGCTTTCGCGTTGATGACGATGCCGGGCGGCAGGGACCACAGCACGACGGCGAAACCCGTTCGCCGCAGCGCCGCCGCCTCGATGCCCCGCAGCACAACCACAGCGGCAAGCATGGGCGGCATGGGGGGCATTGAGCGCCCCTGCCCCACCTGCTAGAACGCGCCCAAAGCAAGCACAGGAGAACGCGATGGCCGACAATGGCAAGGGCGCTGCGAAACCGGGCGCCACGCAGCAGGGGGGCGCAGCGCAGGCCGCGGCCCAGACCGGAGCCGCCGCCGCCGGGGCGCAGGCAGGCGCACAGGCGGGGGCGCAGCCCCAGGTGAAGATCAAGGTTCTGGGTCAGTTCATTCGTGACATGTCCTTCGAGAACGCGCTGGCGCAGGGCGGGATCGAGCCGCCAAAGGGCCAGCCCGATATTCAGGTTCAGGTCAGCCTCGATGCCCGCAAGCGCGAAACCGAGCACCAGTTCGAGGTAATCTCGAAATACCGCGTCGAATCGAAGGGCCGCGACGACGGCAAGACGCTGTTCCTGATCGAGCTGGAATATGCCGGCCTGTTCCATGTCGAGGGCGTGCCGCAAGAGCAGATCCACCCCTTCCTGCTGATCGAATGCCCGCGCATCCTGTTTCCCTTTGCGCGGCGCATCATCAGCGACCTGACCCGCGATGGCGGTTTCCCGTCGCTCAATCTCGACATGATCGACTTCATGGCGCTCTACCGCCAGGAACTGGCGCGCCAGCAGCAGCAGAAACAAGAGCAGGGCGGCAGCGCCCCGGCCAACTGAGTGCGGGCCAGTCGGATGCGCACTCGTCGGTGACGGATTGTTAACGGCTGCCCGCCATGATGGCGGGCAAAGCCGTCAGCAAACGGGGTCACCGGCCATGTGTGCCGATTGTCGCAAAGATTCACGCGAAGTAACCGCGCGCCAGCCCGCATCGGGCGCGGCGCGCGGCAACAGTCAGCAGCGGGTTGGTATCCTGCGCAACCCCAACCGTGCGCCGCTGCCACCGCCGCGCCGAGCCACGCTGATGGGCAAATGGCCCCGCCTGCAGTCATCGCGCCGCGCGCAGCCCGCTGCGGTGCTGTCGGCGGCAGGGGCGCTTGCCGACGACGGTTTTACAGCGCCCGCCGCCCCCAGAAAAGACCCGCACGCCAGCATCCCGGCCCCGTCGCAACCACATCGCCGCGCCGATGGCGAAGGCAGTGCCGGTGCTGACGCGGGCCACGGCGCGAATCACGCCGCCGCCGTGCCGGGCCGGCACCCGCCGGTCGATCGATGCGCGCCAGCCGCGCCGAGAATCGACGTCGCCCGCCTGATGGAAGAAGTGGCCGATCGGGGTGAAAGTAAGAGCAAGCGCAGCCGCTTCGGGGCCAGCATCTGTGCGGCGAACCACCCGCGTCGGGCTGCCGGAAGCGACAACATGAGCAATGCGGCGGAAGATCCGGCCGATGGCAGCCATGCCCCCGCCCCTTTAACGCCCGCCCCGGGCGATGACGACGTTCTTGCCGCACCCCGGCCCTCCGATAACCCGCCGCACCCCGGCCCCGGTCCGCGCAGGCACGCTTCGGCTTGGGTCCTGGCCGGGCTCGCCGTTCTGGCCATGGGCGTCTGGCTGGGAAGCTGAAACCAGTTTCGCTCGATCAGTTCCGATTGCCTGGTTTGCATGCCTGCCCTTGCACCAGCAAGGCCGGCGCCGCCCCGGCGCGCCATCACCGCCGCCGGAAATCCACCACAACGCAACAGCACCACCCCGCCACTTTACCCGGGCGCGGGGCTTGTGTATCCAGCGCCCGGACGCGGCTCGCCCGCCCTTGCCCCGCAACCCGTCAAGGTCGCCAATGAAGCAACCCCGCGCCTGGCAACGCATGCTCTCGGGCCGCCGGCTCGACCTGCTCGATCCGACCCCGGTCGATATCGAACTCGAAGACATCGCCCACGGTCTCGCCTTCGTCGCCCGCTGGAACGGCCAGACTGTTGGCGACTGGCCTTATTCCGTAGCCGAACACTCGCTTCTGGTGGAAATCCTGGCCGGCCGGCTCGCCCCACGGCTGGAGCCGCATTGGCGGCTGGCGGCGCTTTTGCACGACGCGCCCGAATACGTGATCGGCGACATGATCTCGCCGGTCAAATCGGCGGTCGGGCCCGGCTATGGCGCGCTCGAGGCGCGGCTGGGCGCCGCCATCCATCTGCGCTTCGGCCTGCCCGCTTCGCTGCCCGAGCGCATCCGCACATTGATCAAGCGTGCCGATCGCATCTCGGCCTGGATCGAGGCCACGCAGATCGCCGGCTTCACCCGCGCCGAGGCCGATCGCATCTTCGGCAAACCGCCCGCAGGCAGCGCAGACGGTATTGCCATCACACCGCGCCCCCCCCTGAGCGTTCGCCGGGATTTCGTCGCCCGCCACCGCGCGCTGGAAGCCGAGACCGACGCCTTGAGGCCCGCTCCGCGCCGCTGATCGCCCCTTCATCTTGCCCAAAATACTCCGGGGGGGGGGCGAGCCGCAGGCGCGGCGGGGGCAGAGCCCCCCTGGCCCGCCCCCGGCCGCGCGCAGCACTCAATGCGCGCTCACCGGCGCCAGATCGTTCTGCCGGGCCAGAACGAAGGCCAACTGCCGGTCGCGCGCCAGCGCCAGGCATTCGCCCTCTTCGCTGTGGATGCCGTAAACCTCGCGCACATTGGGCAGCTGGGCCCGAATCGTTTCGGGCAGTGCCTCGACCGGCACCTGCCGGATATAGGCAATCCGGCCCTCGGGCCGGTCGGTATCGGGCATATCGGGATAGGGTGTCTTCATCGCGCTTTCCCCCTTGGAGTTACGTCCAGCATCTGCGTCACCCGGCAGTGCCTATCGGGATACGCCGCACTACCGATTCGGGCTCGCGCCGCTCGAGCACCACGCGCAAGAGCCCGTTTTCCAGCTCGGCGCCGCTTACCTCCACGCCATCGGCCAGGGCAAAGACCCGGCGGAACTGGCGATTGGCGATGCCGCGATGCAGGAACACGCGCTCATCGCCGGGCTCGCTCTGCTGGCCCCGGACCACCAGTTGCCGGTCTTCCAGCGTGATCGACAGATCGTTTTCTCCGAACCCGGCCACCGCCAGCGTGATCACATAGCGGTTGGGTTCGACCAGTTCGATATTGAAAGGCGGGTAACCCTCGGCCCCGGCACGGGCGGTGCGCTCAACCAGCCGCTCCAGCGGCTCGAAACCCAAGAGAAGCGGGTGCGAAGGAAAGGCGAATTTGGTCATCTTCAGGCCCTGTTCTCAGCGACAAGAAGGCCCCGCCCCCGCAGCCACAGCGAGCCGGGCACAAGGAAGATATGGGGGCGCAGCGGCGGCGCTGCAAGGCCCGCGCGGGGCTATGCCTTTTGCCCGAAACCGGCTATTCTGCCAGCCTGCCACTTGTATCAAGGATGAGTCGCTACGCCATGAACGCCCCGGAAAGGCTTGATCACGAATCGGTTTTGCGCGTGAAGCTCGAGGTGCTCAGGCGCGAGCATCGCGATCTTGACGAGGCAATCGCCGCCATGAACGAGCGCGCCATCGCCGATCAGCTTACCCTGAAGCGGCTGAAGAAGCGCAAACTCATGCTCAAGGATCAGATCGCCCGCATCGAGGACGAAATCACCCCCGACATCATCGCCTGATACCGAATCGGCCTAATGTACTTCTTGGAGGGCGCTGCCCCCCGTCGACTGCGGCTTGGGCTCCGGCCATTCGTTCGCTGAAGTCGCTCCACCGGAGCGATTTCCGGGCGCTCGGAGCCACCGGAGAATTTTCATGCAAGATGAAGGAGATTTGGGGGGTGTGCGCCGGCCCTTGCACGCATTGCGCCCGGCGCAGGGGCGGCTATAGAGTGCCACCGAAAGGTGGAGGGCGCGATGGGCACGGTGCAGGCGGGAATCATCATGGGCAGCCAGTCCGACTGGCCGACGATGCGTGAGGCGGCAGCGCTGCTTGAAGAGTTGGGCGTGGCGCATGAGGCGCGCATCGTCTCGGCGCATCGCACGCCCGACCGGTTGTGGGATTACGCCAGCACTGCCGCCGGGCGCGGGCTCAAGGTCATCATCGCCGGCGCCGGCGGCGCGGCACATCTGCCGGGCATGGTGGCATCAAAGACGCTGTTGCCGGTGATCGGCGTGCCGGTACAGACGCGCGCGCTGGGCGGGCTCGACAGCCTCTATTCCATCGTGCAGATGCCGCGCGGCTTTCCGGTGGCGACAATGGCCATCGGCAGCGCCGGCGCTGCCAATGCGGCGCTGATGGCGGCGCAGATACTGGCGCTGTCGGACCCGGCGCTGGCCGAGCGACTGGCGCGATGGCGCGCCGATATCACTGCCTCCATCCCCCAGGAGCCCGGCGATGACTGACCCGCACAGCCCGCTGCCCCCGGGCGCGGTGATCGGCATTCTGGGCGGCGGCCAGCTGGGGCGCATGCTTTCGGTGGCCGCCAGCCGGCTGGGCCTGCGCTGCCATATCTATGACCCGTCTCCAGAGCCCCCCGCCGGCCATGTTGCCGAGCGCGTGACCACCGCGCCCTGGGACGATGCGGCGGCGCTGGCAGGTTTTGCCAATGCGGTTGATGTGATCACATACGAGTTCGAGAATATCCCCGCCGCCACCCTCGATCTGCTGGAGGCGCGCTGCCCCGTGCGCCCGGGCCGCCGCGCGCTGGAGGTCAGCCAGGACCGGCTTTCGGAAAAGAACTTCCTGTCCGGGCTGGGGTTGAAGGTGGCGTCCTACCGCGCGGTCGACGATGCCGCCGGGCTGGATGCGGCGCTGGCCGCGATCGGCGCGCCGGCGATCCTGAAAACGCGCCGGCTGGGTTATGACGGCAAGGGCCAGGCGCGGATCATGGCGCCGGATCAGGCCGGCGCGGCGCTGGCGGCGATGCAGGGCGCACCGGCGATTGTGGAGGGCTTCGTGCCCTTCGAGCGCGAGATCTCGGTGATTGCCGCGCGCGGGCTTTCCGGCGCGGTGGTCTGCTATGACCCGGGCGAGAATGTGCATGAGGCCGGGATATTGCGCCGCACCACCGTACCCGCCACGCTGAGCCCCGGCCAGCAGGCCGACGCCGCGCTCATCGCCGGGCGCATCCTCAACGCGCTTGATTATGTGGGGGTGATGGGGGTTGAGCTGTTCGTGGCGGCGCAGGGGCTGGTTGTCAACGAGATCGCACCCAGGGTGCACAACTCCGGCCACTGGACGCAGGCGGGCTGCGCCGTCGATCAGTTCGAGCAGCATATCCGCGCCGTGGCCGGCTGGCCGCTGGGCGATGGCCGCCGCCACATTGATGTGGTGATGGAGAACCTGATCGGCGACGATGTGCAGCGTCTGCCCGACCTGGCGCAAGAGGCGGATACGCAGATCCATCTCTATGGCAAGGCCGAGGCAAGGCAGGGCCGCAAGATGGGCCATGTCAACCGCATTCGCCGGGGCTGAGCGCGCCGTTAACCTGGCGTTAACCGTGGCGTGATGCGCTGGCGTCATGCGCAATCTCGTCACCCCTCTCGCAACATTGCGCGCCATGCTGGCCCTTCCGGCAGGGTTGGCGGTGGCGGCACTGTCCGCCGCCGCCCCCGCCACTGCCGGGCCCTGGCCGCGCGAGGCCGGGCAGGGCTTTTTCGCCTTCAACCTCGAGCCGCCGGCGCGGCGCGGCGAGCGCCCGGAGCGGCAGCAGGCTTATGGTGAATACGGGCTGCGCCCCCGGCTGACCCTTGCCGCGAAGCTTGAGCGGCGTTCCGCAGGCCAGCAACGCGAGGTGACGCTGCGCTGGCACCCTCCCGATCTGCCCGGCGCGCTGGCCTGGGGGCTGGCCGCCGGGCTGCGCCAGGGCCGCGCCCCGGGCGACGGGCGGCGCGCCCTGCTTGGCCTGTCGCTGGGGCGGGGGTTTGAAACCCCTTTCGGCAATGCCTGGGCGCGCGCCGATATCACCGCTCTCGCCGCCTCGTCGCCGCCAGGGCCGGGGCGCGAGGTGGAACTGGCCGCGCAGATCGGACTTAGCCATGAAGGCTGGATCGGCATGTTCGGCGTCACGCATGACCATGGAAGCGACGGCACGCACACGCGCCTGCGCCCTGCGCTGGGTTACGAGATAACCGAACGCCTGACGCTGCTGGGTGAGGCTACGCTTGCCCCCGGCGGCCGGCGCGAGGGGCTGGCGCTGACGCTGTGGTCGCGTTTCTGAGCCCGGCGGGGCAATCGCGCCCGCCGGGCATCTGGTTCAGGCCGCCGGGGCGCTGGTCTTGCGCAGATAGGGTAGCACCACCTCGATCTTGCCGAATTTCTTTTCGGCCTCTTCGGTGGAAAGCGACAGCGCAACGATCATGTCCTCGCCCGGGCGCCAGTCGGCGGGCGTGGCCAGCGGTTGGTTGTCGGTGGCGCGGATGGCATCGAGCGCGCGCAGGATCTCGTCGAAATTGCGCCCCACCGACATCGGGTAGATCAGCATCAGGCGGATCTTCCTGTCCGGCCCGATGATGAAGGTGGTGCGCACCGTGGCAGTGTCATTGGCGGTGCGCCCGTCGGGCAGATAAGCATCGGCGGGCAGCATGTCGTAAAGCTTGGCTACTTTCAGATCGGGGTCGGCGATGATGGGAAAGCCCATCGCCGTGCCGCCATATTTCTCGACATCGGCCATCCACTGGCGGTGCTCTTCAACCCCGTCGATGGAAATGCCGGCCAGCCTGGTGTTGCGTTTCGCAAACTCGCCGGCCAGCCGCGCCGCGGCCGAGAACTCGGTGGTGCAGACCGGGGTGAAATCCTTGGGATGACTGAACAAAACGGCGTAGCCGCCGTCGATATAGTCGTGCCAGTTGAGGGTGCCGTCGGTCGAATCGGCGGTGAAATCGGGGGCGATATCATTAATACGCAGGCTCATCTTGCTTCCTTGCTCGCTGTGATGCGTGTTAGTTGTATTCCAGATAATGCATATAAGCGCCGGCTTTAACCCCTCGCCATGCCGCTTTCGGGCCGGGGTGACACTATGTCGCGCAAATCGCTTCGCGAAACGGTAATGCCGGAAAGCCGGGATCGTTCCGCAATCGCAGAAGCCCGCGCTGCCCGGCTTCATGGTCCCCGAGCCCGTGGCAGACCGATTGCTGGCGAACTTGAAATTGTGGCGGATCAAGATTGGTGCCAGCGTGCTGCGGCACGCACCTGCAACCACCGTCCGGCTGGCTGTGGCCGCGGCAACCACCGACGGGAAAAATATGCTTGATCGATGGATCAATATCAGGTGAACTTTACGTTACGTCAACCAACATGGAGAATGTCGGATGGATTGGGTTCTTTTCGTCAAATTCCTGCATGTGGTGGTCGTCATCCTGTGGCTGGGTGGCGGCTTCTGCATCGCGCTGATTGCATCATTTGCCGAACGCGCCAATGATGACGTGCAACTTGCTACCGCGCTGCGCAACAACGCCCTGCTCGGCAAGTTTCTGTTCTTCCCGGCCCTGTTGGCGACGCTGGTTACCGGCGGCATCCTGTGGTGGGCGTCGTGGAGCCTTGTCGAGTTCTGGCTTCTGCTCGGCATGGGCGGCTTTGCCGCGTCGATCCTCATCGGTATGCTGATACTCGGCCCGGGCAGCGATCGTATCGCCGTTGCGCTCGAAACCGAAGGCCCCATACCGGACATACTGAACGAGGGCCGGCGGCTGATGCGCTTTGGCCGCTTCGAGGTCGTCATTCTGTTTTCGACCGCGGCGGTGATGATTCTCAGGCCGCAGCCAAACGATATCGGCATTCTCGCTGCGCTGGTTGTTGCCATAGCTGCCGGGGCAGTCGCTTTTCTGTTGCGCGGGCGCCGGGCCTCTCCCAGCATGTGACAAACTTGTCCGACAGGCCAGGATTTCCGAACATCCGGTTTGCTGCGTTTGCAGGCCGGCTACGGCCTCGCGGCTTTCGTCATCTGGGCTGAGTTCAATTCAGGCATTGCATGTGAGCGTGCTCCCTGCCCCCTGCCCTTGCAGCTTTCCGGGCAGAGTGACACTGTGTCGCGCAAATCGTATCGGGAGGCAGAAATGCTGGATAAACGCCAATTCTACATCAACGGTGAATGGGTCGCCCCGCGCGCGGGCACGGATTTCGAGGTGATCAACCCCTCGACAGAGGAAGCCTGCGCCGTCATCAGCCTGGGCGGTCAGGCCGATACCGATGCCGCCGTTGCCGCCGCGAAAGCCGCGCTGCCCGGCTTCATGTATTCCGACCCGGCCGAGCGGCTGGCGCTGGTGCAGCGCATCTACGATGTCTACAAGGCCCGCGCCGAGGATATGGGCAAGGCCATCTCGCTGGAGATGGGCGCGCCCATCGACATGTCGATGGCCAGCCAGGTTGGTGCCGGCATCGGCCATATCAAGAACTTCATCCGCGCCTTTGACCAGATCGAATTCGTGGCGCCCTTGGGTGATCACGCGCCCGAGGACCGCATCGTCAAGGAAGCCGTGGGCGTCTGCGCGCTGATCACGCCGTGGAACTGGCCGATGAACCAGGTCACGCTCAAGGTGATCCCGGCTTTGCTGGCGGGCTGCACCATGGTGCTCAAACCCTCTGAAATCGCGCCGCTTTCCTCGCATCTCTTCGCCGAGATCCTGCACGAGGCCGGCGTGCCCAGGGGCGTGTTCAACCTGGTCAATGGCGACGGACCCGGCGTGGGCACGCAACTATCAGGCCACGCGGATGTCGACATGGTCAGCTTCACCGGCTCCACCCGTGCCGGCATCGCGATTTCGAAGAATGCCGCCGAGACACTCAAGAAGGTGCATCTGGAGCTGGGCGGCAAGGGCGCCAACATCATCTTCGCCGATGCCGATGAAAAGGCCGTCAAGCGCGGCGCCATCCACTGTTTCAACAATACCGGCCAGTCCTGCAACGCCCCCACCCGCATGCTGGTCGAGCGCTCGATCTACGACCAAGCGGTGGAAATCGCCATCGAGACCGCGAACAAGACCGCCGTCGCCCCGGCCAGCGAACCCGGCCGCCATATCGGCCCGCTGGTCAGCCAGGCGCAGTTCGACAAGGTGCAGGATCTGATCCAGAAGGGCATTGACGAGGGCGCGCGGCTGGTTGCCGGCGGCGTCGGCCGCCCTGAAGGGCTCAATCGCGGCTATTTCGTGCGCCCGACGGTGTTTGCCGATGTGAACAACCAGATGACCATCGCGCGCGAGGAAATCTTCGGCCCGGTGCTGTCGATCATCCCCTTCGAGGGCGAGGAAGAGGCGATCTCCGTCGCCAATGACACCCCCTACGGGCTGACCAATTATGTGCAAAGCCAGGATGGCGCCCGGCGCAACCGCGTGGCGCGCCGGCTGCGTTCCGGCATGGTCGAGATGAACGGCAAGCCGCGTGGCGCGGGCGCGCCCTTCGGCGGCATGAAACAATCGGGCAACGGGCGCGAGGGCGGTGTCTGGGGGATCGAGGATTTCCTAGAGGTCAAGGCCGTTTCCGGCTGGTCGCCCGAGCACGAATGAGGCGTCCCATGGGTTACGAATACGACGATCAGAACATCTTCGCGAAGATCCTGCGCGGCGAGATCCCCTGCGACAAGGTGCTGGAAACCGAGCACAGCCTCGCCTTTCGCGATATCCGACCGCAGGCGCCAGTGCATGTGCTGGTCATCCCCAAGGGCGCATACGTGACCCATGACCATTTCGCGCTCGAAGCCTCGGATGCCGAGATCGCCGATTTCACCCGCGCGCTGGGGCAGGTCTGCAAGCTGCTGGGCGTCCAGCCGGGCGAAGGCGGCTCGGGCTACCGGCTGATCTCGAATTCGGGCGATGACGGGGTGCAGGAAGTGCCGCATCTGCATGTGCACATCATGTCGGGTCGGATGCTGGGGCGGATGGTCTCGCCGGGCTGAACCCCCGCAACCTGCCGGCTCATGGCGCGGCCAGAAGCCGCGCCATGTCGAGCATGCGGCAGGAATAGCCCCATTCATTGTCATACCAGCCGAAAAGCCGCATCAGCCCGCCCTTGGTGACGGCGGTCTCGGGCAGGGCCATGACCACGCTCTCTCGCCGCGCGCGCAGATCGGTCGAAACCAGCGGCTTGTCGGTCCAGCCGATCACACCGCCCGATGCCCCGGCCGCATCGCGCAAGGCGGCGTTGATCGCCGCCATGTCAGGCCGCTGCGTGGTGGCAACGCAAAGATCGATCGCCGAAACGCTGGCGGTGGGCACGCGCACCGCCGCGCATTCGATACGCCCGGCCATATCGGGCAACACGCTGTCGAGCAGCTTGCCGGCGCTGGTGGTGGTCGGCACCATGGAAAGCGCCGCGGCGCGCGCGCGCGCCAGATCGCCGCCGCGCGGGGCATCGACGGTGGGCTGGCTGCCAGTATAGCAGTGGATCGTCGTCATCCAGCCGCCTTCCAGCCCCCAAAGGCTGTCGATCAACCGCACCAACGGCGCCAGCGCATTGGTGGTGCAGGACGCGTTCGAGATCAGCCGGTGCTGCGGGCGCAGTCGGGCTTCGTTGGCGCCGAGAACCAGCGTGACCTCGGCCGCCGGCGAGGGCCCCGAGATCAGCACGCGGGCCGCGCCTGCGGCAAGCCCGGCCCCGGCGCGGGCCGGGGTGTCGGCGCGGCCGGTGCATTCCATCACCAGATCGATGCCGGAAAGATCGAGCGCCGAAATATCCGCCTCGCTTGTCAGGCGCAGTGCGTGGCCGTCGATGTCCAGCTCGTCGCCTTTCAGGGTCACCTTGCCGGGGAACGGGCCAAAGACGCTGTCATATTCAAAGAGATGGGCGCAGGTCTCAGACGGGGCGATATCGTTGATGGCGATGATCTGCATTTCCGGCCAGCCGCCTGCACCGCCGGCGCGCCGTGAAAGCGCCCAGGCGCGCAGCACCGTGCGCCCGATTCGCCCGAATCCGTTGATCATTATCCGCATGACTGCCTCGCCGGATTACACCGCTTGAGGGCTAAAGCCAGTTGCGGCAAAGCACAACGCCCGTTGGCTGCCCCAATGCCTGTCCGCGCCGTGCCCGTCAGGCTGCACCCCGCGTGCGACACGGCCGCCCCTGGCCGCGACAGGGCGCAAACCCGCCGCGCACCCTTCATCTTGCCCGAAATACGCTGGGGGGAATCCCGCCTTGGCCCAAGGCTGGGCGGGGGTGGCAGCGCCCCGTTTGCCCCCCCCTCGCAGCGCGCTCGGGGGCGGGGTTGCCAACCTTGACCTGACCACGCCTTCCTTCAAGGGCTCGTGGACTGCAAGGAACGTGGCGCCCGCTCTGCCTCTGGCGCTGGGGCCGCGCTGGCGGGATACGCCAATCGGTCAGCCGGAGTTCGATTCAGTCGAAGCTCGCGAAGATGACCCTGAAGCTCAGCCGGTTCCAGCCATTGTCGCGCCGATAGCGCAGATCGGTCGAAAGGCAGCGGATGATGTGCCAGCCGAATCCGCCCTCGGGCACGTTGTCAGGCGGATCGATGATGGGCAGGCCGCCGCCGGGAGGCGCGCCGCCAGGGATGGGTTGGCCGCAATCGCACAGCAGGCAAGTCAGCCCCGCGCGGCGGATATCGACGATCATTTCCACAGGACCGCCCTTGCCGGCATAGGCATGTTCGCAGATGTTGTTCAGCGCTTCTGCAAGGATAAGTTCGGCGCTGGCGCGGTCATCCTCGTCGACGCCGAGCTTCACCAGCCGCGCATCGAGGGCGGCGAGCACCACTCGCGTTGTCCGGTCCGAGGCCGTGAAACGGCGGGTGAAGCGCCCTTCGGCCCCTGTGCCGCTGCTGGCATCATCGGCGCGTGTGTCAGCTGGCCATTCGGCGCCCTTCTCGGGAAATGGCGGCGATTTCAGGGCCATCGCCGTCAGCCCGTTGCCTTCAGGGCGGGGTCGGCGCCGACCGGCGCCCTGGGGTGGATGGTAAAGACGCTGTCCATGCGGGTGAGCCGGAACACCCGCGCGACGCTGGGCGTGAGCCCGGCCAGTTCGAGCGCTCTTTGCGGCGCGAGCAACTTCATCACCGCGACGACGGCACCCAGCCCGCTGCTGTCAAGAAACGTGACCTGTGACAGATCGAGGATCACCGCCTCGTCGCTGCCGGCGGCGGCGCGGCGCACGGCTTCCTTGAACTCGATGGCCACGGCAGCGTCGATGCGGCTTTCCTCGACACCGATGACAAGCCCTGCGTCACTTCTACGCGTGGTGAGATGCACGATTTCCCCTCGCATTTTGCATTGTTTCGTGGTCAGGCTAGGGCCGAAACATTTCCAATTCGTTCACGCCATGCCGGAGGAAAAGATGAACGAGGTTGTCATCATCGGAGCCGCCCGCACCCCGATGGGCGGGTTCCAGGGCGTGTTCAGCGGGGTTCCTGCGGCAAAGCTGGGCGGCACGGCGATCGCCGCCGCCGTGGGTGGCGCCGGAATCGGGCTCTCGGCGGTGCAGGAACTGCTCATGGGCTGCGTCCTGCCCGCCGGCCAGGGCCAGGCGCCGGCGCGCCAGGCCGGCTTCATTGCCGGGCTGGGCGACGAGGTGCCGGCGACGACGCTCAACAAGATGTGCGGCTCGGGCATGAAGGCGGCGATGATGGCGCATGACCAGATCGCGCTGGGGGCTGCGCAGATCATGGTCGCCGGCGGCATGGAGAGCATGACCGAGGCGCCCTATCTGCTGCCCAAGATGCGCGGCGGTGCACGCATCGGCCATGGCCAGGTGGTGGACCACATGTTTCTTGACGGGCTGGAAGACGCCTATGACAAGGGCCGGCTTATGGGCACCTTCGCCGAGGATTGCGCCGAGAAATACCAGTTCACCCGCGAAGCGCAGGACAATTACGCGCTGGGCTCGCTGACCAACGCGCTGGCCGCGCAGGCCGATGGCGCCTTTGACGGCGAGATCGTCTCGGTCACGGTGGCGGGGCGCAAGGGCGAGGTGACGGTATCGCATGACGAACAGCCCGGCCAGGCCCGCCCCGAGAAGATCCCCACCCTCAAGCCGGCCTTTCGAAAGGACGGCACGGTGACAGCGGCGAATTCCTCGTCGATTTCCGACGGAGCGGCGGCGCTGGTGCTGGCCTCGCGCGAGGCGGCCGAGGCAGCGGGCGCGCCGGTGCGCGCTTTGATTCGCGGCCATGCCAGCCATGCCCAGGCGCCGGGCTGGTTCACCACCGCGCCGGTGCCGGCGGCGAAAAAGCTGCTTGAACGGCTGGGCTGGTCGATCGACAGCGTCGATCTGTGGGAAGTCAACGAGGCCTTCGCTGTGGTGCCGATGGCCTTCATGCAGGAAATGAACATCCCGCGCGAAAAGATCAACGTCAATGGCGGCGCCTGCGCGCTGGGCCATCCCATCGGGGCCTCGGGGGCGCGGATCATGGTCACGCTCCTGCACGCGCTGGAGCGGCGCGGGCTCAAACGCGGCGTCGCGGCCATCTGCATCGGCGGCGGCGAGGGCACGGCCATCGCCATCGAGCGCGTCTGAGCCGCGCCACGCTTTCAGCAAATGGGCGCCTGCCGGGTTCACGGGCATTCCTGAGTCGATCAGGAGGCCCGTTTCGCCATGATCGCGACCCAGGGACCCTGCGCCCCTCGATCAAACCCGCCGCCAGAATACTCGTTAACGGAAACGATATCCCATCTGCCCGAGCGGGCATATGCGTCGATCAGCTCATCGCGATTCATGTAGTTGAAGTACCGGCCGTGGCCGTCGCGCCCTTCGCAGCCGCCCGCCTTGTAGGTCGCATGATGCAGGCCGCCAGGTTTGAGCGCGCGCCAGATGCGTGACAGGATCGAGGGCAGCTCGGGCCTGGGAACATGCAGCAAGGATGCATTGGCCCAGACAGCATCATACTCATTCCGGGCATCCAGCTGCTCGAAGCGCATGACACGCACGGGAATTTTCAGCAGCTCTTCTGCCTTGCGTGCGATGCTGGATGAGCCATCGGTCGGGTCAACCTGGTGACCGGTCGCGATCATTGCCTGCGCGTCCCGCCCTGCGCCGCATCCGAGTTCCAGAATCTTCGAGCCGGGCCGAAGCGCATCAAGAAACGTGGCCAGATGCCTGCTTGTCCCGCCAACCCCGCTTGCCACATAGGTAGGGGCGAAATTGTCATAAAATTTCAGCGTGGCGTCGTCGTAAGCGGGCATTTCCGGCAAGCCTGTGGTGGTGAACAAAACGCGAGGTGACTCTACACTGTCATGTGGGCCGCACAGGCCATTGAGCATCGAAAACCGCCCCCGCGACATTTGGCCGGCGTGATGTTACATTGCAAGGAAGAAGGGCGCTGCGAGCCCCTTGCAGGCATAAGGACGGGAACGTCAGGAGGCCGGCAAAATGGCCCAGCACATGACAGGCCGCTACGCGCTTTACTGGGAGGCGATGTCCGGGGCGATGGCGGTGGAGTTGCTGCTCGAGGAGATCGGCACGGATTACGAACGCATCGCCATCGACATGGCGGCGGGCGAGCACAAAAGCGAATCCTTTCTTTCGCGCAACCCCACCGGCCAGATCCCGGCGCTGCGGTTGCCCGAGGGGGCAACAATTGGCGAAAGCGCCGCAATTATCCTTACCTTGGGCGAGCGCCATCCGGGCGCAATGGTCCCCGCGCCGGATGATGTGGACCGGCCGGCATTCCTGCGCTGGCTCATCTACATGGCCGCGAGCCCCTACATGACCTTCGTGCAGTTCAATCATCCCTATCGCTTTCTCGATGACCCTCAAGCGCATGACGCCCTGATCGCGAATGCGCGCAGCCGCCTGCTGAAGCAGTTTTCGGCCATCGAGGGCGCGATATCGGGGGCGCCGTTCTTCCTGCCGCGCGGGGCGAACGCGCTCGACCTCTATCTCTACATGCTTGTGGAATTCTATGACGATCACGCCGGGCTCTTCGAGGGGCGGCCGAAGCTGGAAGCCCTTCACGGCGCCGTCGCTGCCCGCGACAGCGTGGGCCGCATCCGACCGGGCCACGGCCAATGATTCAAATTAAGCCAAACCAGATGAAACAGCCGGTTTGCGCAAGGGGATCGAATTGAAATGCCCGTTCGGCACGCCGAATCCCGGAAGGATATTGAAGCGGTGGCGGCGCTCATGCGCGCTTTCGTCGCGTGGCACTACCGGCGGCATGCCTTGGACCGCGAGATGATCGACAGCTACTTCGATCCGGAGGATTTCGAAAAGGAACTGCGCAACCTGCCCGGCGAATTCGCCCCGCCGGCGGGCGCCTTGCTCGTCGCCGAACAGGGCGGCCGCATTGCCGGCTGCGTTGCGCTCAAGCCACTGGGAGAGGGCGCTTGCGAGATGAAGCGAATGTTTGTCGCGCCGGATTGTCACGGCAAGGGGCTTGGGTTGCAGCTTGGCCGCGCGATCGTGGATGAGGCACGCAGGATCGGTTATCGCAAGATATTGCTGGACACCGGCCCGGCGCAGCGAGAGGCGCAGGGGCTTTACCGCAAGCTCGGCTTCAGCAAGGTCGAGCCGTATCAAGACCTGCCACCAAGGCTGCGCGAGTGGCTGGTATTCATGGAACTGGACCTGAGGCCCTGAACACCCGCTTCGGCCTGAGCGCAACCTAGCCCCGATGCGAAGGGAGTTGCCGGCGCCCCGGCCGCTCCTGCCTGCCCCGCTACCGCTCGCGGATGGTATCGCCGCGCTCCAGCCGCGGGGTCAGTTCCACCCGCACGCCGCCGATCAGCCCGTCGCTGCCCTTGCCGGCGATGATCTGCGCCGCACGCTCGCCGATCTCGCGCCGGCAGGTGTCGATCGTGGCCAGCCGGATGGGCAGCCCGTCAAGAAATTCCAACCCGTTGAAGCCCGCCAGCCCCAGCTTGCCCGGAATGTCGAAGCCCTTTTCAAGGCAGTAGAGCATCCCACCCGCGCCGATCATGTCGTTGGAGTAATAAAGGAAATCCAGATCGGGGTGGCGCGCCAGTATGGCCTCGGTCATCTCGCGGCCCTTCCTGAGCGCCGAGCCGCCGCCATAGAATTCGGTCGCCGCCAGCTCCAGCCCGTGCTCTGCCAGCCCCTCGGTGAGCCCCTCCATGCGTTTGCGCGCGCGGTGGTCATCAGGCATCTTGGTGCCCAGAAAGCCGATGCGCCGGTAACCCGCCCCGGCGATCGCCTCGGCCATCTGCCGCCCGGCGGTGCGATGCGAGATACCGACAACCGAATCGATCGCCTCGCCATCGGTATCCATTATTTCCACTACCGGGATGCCGGCATTTTCCAGCATCGCGCGCGCCGCCGGCGTGTGCTCCAGCCCTGCCAGGATAACCCCGGAAGGGCGCCAGGACAGCATCTCGTAAAGCACCGCCTCCTCGCGCTCGGGGGAATAGTTGGTCACCCCGAAGACCGGCTGCAGCCCGGTACCTTCCAGCGCCGCCGAGATGCCGCCCAGAACCTCGGGGAACACCATGTTCGACAGCGAGGGCACCATCACCGCCACCAGGCTGACCTGCTGCGAGGCCAGCGCGCCGGCAATCTTGTTGGGCACATAGCCCAGCGAACGGGCCGCGGTGAGCACCTTCTCGCGCGTGGCCGGCGAGACATCGGCGCGATTGCGCAGCACACGCGAGACAGTCATTTCGCTGACACCGCAGGCTTCGGACACGTCGCGCAGGGTCAGCGCGCGGCGATGATCTTGGGAGCGGTGCTGCGTCATCGTGGTAATCCGGCCTGCTCGGGAAGACAGTCTTCCTTGTAACGCCGAATGCGGCGCTGTCAAAGCGCGCCGGGGTCTTGCCTGCTGCGCGCCCAGCGGCCATTAAGGGGGCAGAGGCCCCGTGGCTCAACTGGATAGAGCAGCCCCCTCCTAAGGGGCAGGTTGCAGGTTCGAATCCTGCCGGGGTCGCCAGCCTGCCGCGCCCGGTATTGCCCGCCGATGCAGGCGCCGGGATTGCTTGACATTGCAAGCAACGGCGGCAAACACTGCGCCAGCTTCCGGCCAGCCTGCCGGGGGCGCGTGATGCCGATAGCTGCAGCGGGGAGGGGAAGGACCGACGCCATGATCAGCCAGGAACTCAACGATCGCCTGACAAGGATCGGGCCGGGCACGCAAGCCGGCGCTGTCATGCGCCGCTATTGGCAGCCCGCCGCGCTGAGCGCCGAGCTTGACCTGGGCCCACGCCCGGTGGTGCCGGTGCGCCTGTTGGGCGAGGATCTGGTGCTTTTCCGCAACGAAGCGGGCGAGTTGGGCCTGATCGGCCGGCGCTGCCCGCACAGGGGCGCCGACATGTGCTTTGGCCGGCTGGAAGACAACGGGCTGCGCTGCCCCTTCCATGGCTGGCATTTCGACCGCGATGGCCAATGCGTGGAACAGCCCGGCGAGCCCGAGGGCTCGCGCATGCATGAGCGCATCCGCACCAGTGCCTACCCGGTGAGCGAGCGAAACGGCATCGTCTTTGCCTATTTGGGCCCCGGCGAGCCGCCGCCGATGCCCGATTTCGATTGCTTCGCCGCACCAGACAGCCATGTCTTTGCCTTCAAAGGGCTGTGGGAATGCAACTGGCTGCAGGCGATGGAGGTGGGCATCGATCCCGCCCATGCAAGCTTCCTGCACCGCTTCTTGCAGGATGAAGACCCGTCCGAGGGCTACGGCAAGCAGTTTCGCGACAAGGCGGGCAACACCGAAATCCCGATGACGAAACTGCTGCGCGACTATCCGCGCCCCGATATCCGCGTCGAGGAAACCGATTACGGGCTGCGGCTGATCTCGCTGCGGCACATGGAGGACGGGCGCAGCCATGTGCGCGTGACCAACCAGATCTTCCCCGGCGCCATCTGCATTCCGATGTCGAACGAGATGACCATCACCCAGTGGCATGTGCCCATCGATGACGAGAATTGCTACTGGTATTCTATGTTCACCAGCTTCGGCAAACCGGTGGACAAGAAGCTGATGTGGGACCAGCGCATCAAGGAACACCGCCTGCCCGATTTCGCGCCGCTGAAGAACAGGCGCAACAACTACCATTTCGACCCCGACGAGCAGAAAACGCTCACCTATACGGGCATGGGGATGGATATCAACGTGCATGACCAATGGGCGGTCGAAAGCATGGGCGCCATCCAGGACCGCACACAGGAGCATCTGGGCAAGACCGATGTCGCCATCATTCGTTACCGGCGCATGATGCGCGCGGCAATGGATGCGCTGGAAAAGGGCGAGGAAGGGGCGCTGCCCGCACTGGGCGCGAACGCCGACACGCGCGGGCCGGTCTCGATCGATGCCATCGGGCCCAGCGAGGCCTGGGAAAGCCTGTGGAGCGAGGCCGACGCCAAACGCCGCGCCGCCGCACCATGGAAGGCCGCGCTCTGAGCGCGCCCCGCCGCCGCCAAACGCTTATGCAGGGCCAAGCGGCGCCGGCGCGCCGACCGACTTGTAGGCCGCAAACCACTTCGCGCAGGAACTGCCCATGCCCGATGCCTTTCGTGACCGGCTGAAAGACGGCGCTCTCGCGCGCGCCGGGCTCTATGACGACGAGGCGCTGCGCCTGGCCGCCGAACTTCTGGGCCGCGTGCAGCGCGAGGGGCTGGAAACCGTGCGCCTGGGCTTTGTCGATCAGCACGGCATCATCCGCGGCAAGGCGCTGGTGGCCGATGCGCTGATCTCGGCCTTCCGCTCGGGCGTGTCGATGACCTCGACGCTGTTGTTCAAGGATACCTCGCACCGCACCGTGTTTCCGGTCTGGTCTGACGATATCGGCTTTGGCCGCGGCGTGTTCACCGGGGCGGGCGATGCGCTCATGGTGCCTGACCCGGCGAGTTTTCGCATCCTGCCCTGGGCGCCGCATTCGGGCTGGATGCTGTGCTCGATCCACGCCCCCGACGGCACCGCGCTGCCGTTTTGTTCGCGCAGCCAGCTTGCGCGCGCCGAGGCCCGCCTTGCCGATGGCGGCCATGCCGCGCTGTTCGGGCTGGAACTGGAATTCCACATCTTCCGCGTCACCGATCCCAATCTGCGCCATGCCGATGGCGGGTTCGATGAGCGCCCGCCCGATACCGCGCTTCTCAACCACGGCTACCAATACCTTACCGAGGCGCGCTATGACGCCGCCGAGGCGGTGCTCGACGATCTGCGCCGCCACGCCCAGGCGCTGGATCTGCCCCTGCGCTCGATGGAAATCGAATTCGGCCCCTCGCAATTCGAATTCACTTTCGACCCGGGCACGCCGCTCAAGCAGGCCGATGTCACCGCGCTTTTCCGCGCCATGGTGCGCCAGACATGCGCCCGCGCCGGGCTGCACGCCACCTTCATGTGCCTGCCGCAGCAAAAGGATATCGTGCCCTCGGGCTGGCATGTGCACCAGTCACTGGGCGATGCCGCCAGCGGCGCGAATCTGTTCATGCCCGATGAGAGCGGCGCAATATCGCCCACCGCCGAGGGCTGGATTGCGGGCCTCCTGGAACGCACGGCGGAAACGGCGCTGATTCTGGTGCCCACGGTCAACGGCTATAAGCGTTTCCGCCCCGGCATGATGGCGCCCGATCGCATCCAGTGGGCGCGCGACAACAAGGGCGCGATGATCCGCGCACTGATGAAGCCGAATGACCCCGCCAGCCGTATCGAGAACCGCCTGCCCGAACCCGCCGCCAACCCCTATCTGGCCTTCGCCGCACAGATCCATGCGGGGCTCGATGGCATCGAAAGCGGCGCGCCCCCCCCGGCGCCGGTGGAAAGCCCCTATGCCGGCGACGCCCCGCACCTGCCCGCCGAACTGGGCGCGGCCATCGCCGCTTTCGAGGGCTCGGACTTCGTGGCGCGCCATTTCGGCGAGGATTTCCGCCGCTGGCTGGTCACGCTCAAGCGCGCCGAATGGGACCGCTACCGCCTTTCCGTCAGCGACTGGGAACAGCGCGAATACTTCACGCTGTTCTGAACCCGCCGCAGCTCTTCATCTTGCCTGAAATACGCTGGGGGTGAGCCGCGCAGCGGCGAGGGGGCAGCGCCCCCTCACGCCGCCCGATACGCCGCCGCCACGCGCTCGAGATGCCACAGGCTGTCGCCCAGCTGATGGTCAATCATCACCAGCCGCTTGGCGTAATGCGACACCGCCATCTCCCAGGTCATGCCGATGCCGCCATGCAGCTGCACCGCCTCTTCCGACCACTGCCTCGCCACCTTGCCGACCAGCGCCTTGGCCATCGACAGGCTGCGCGCGCCGCCTTGCGCATCCAGCCGGCTGGCGGCCAGAATCGTGATCGAGCGCGCCTGTTCCAGCTCGATGCACAGATCGACGAAACGATGCCGCAGCACCTGAAACCGCGCAAGCGGCTGGCCGAACTGCTTGCGCGTGCGCATGTGCTCGCGCAGCAGCGACTGCACATGATCCATCGCGCCCACCGCCTCGGCGCACAGCGCCAGCGTGCCGCGCGCCAGCGCGCGCTCCAGCGCGGCGCCGCCATCTTCGAGCAGGCAATCGGCCCGGCAGTCATCGAGCGATATCTCGGCCGCGCCGCCGCCATCGATCATGGCATAGGCGGCGATGGTGGTATCACGCGGCGCCACCGCGAACAGACCGATGCCGCCCTCATGCGCCGCCGAGACGATCAGCCGCTGCGCCGAGCCCCCGCCCCAGACCACCGATTTGCGCCCCTGCAGACGCCAGCCATCACCGGTGTGCCGCGCCTTTGTTTCGGGTGGTTCCAGCCCGCTGCCGCCGCCCGGCTCGCCCAGCGCCAGCGCCAGGCGTTCCTGCCCGGCAAGTGCGGCATCAAGATCGGCGCCGGCATCGGCCAGCACGCTCAGCCCCATCAACTGGCCCAGCATCGGCTCGGGGCACAGCGCCCGGCCCAGCTCTTCGAACACGGTGGCGATATCGAACCCCTCGCCGCCAAAGCCGCCCTGTGCCTCGGGCAGGAAGGCGCCGGTCACGCCCAGATCGGCCAGCCCGTCCCACAGAGCCGGGTCGTGGAAGGGTGGCTCATAGGCCAGCTTGTTGCGCGTCTCGGGGTCGCAATTGCGCTCGAGAAAACGCGCCAGCTGTTCGGCGAGCATGCGGCGGGTTTCGGTGGGCTGAAAATCCATCGCTCACATCCCCAGAAGCTGGCGCGCGAGGATCTCGCGCTGAATCTCGTTCGAGCCGCCGAAGATCGACAGCTTGCGGTTGTTGAAGGCACCATGCGCGGCGCGGGCGTATTCTTCCGGCGCCGGGTGGGGCAGGTTGGCCTCGATCAGTTCTGACGGGAAGGGCACGGCGGCCGGGCCCAGCGCGCGGCGCGCCAGATCGTTGATCTCCTGCCTGATCTGCGTGCCCTTGATCTTCATCATCGAGGGCGCGCTGCCCGCCGCGCCGCGCGCCTCGGCCTCGATCAGCATGCGCAGATTGGTCAGCCGCATTGCCTCGAGCGCGCATTCCACCTCGGCCATGCGTGCGGCGAAAAGCGCGTTCTCGGCCAGTGGGCGGCCGTCGCGCCGGCACTGAAGGGCCATGGCGCGCAGCTTGTCGAAGGCTTCTTGGCTGTAGCCGACCCCGGCGATATTGGTGCGCTCGTGCTCAAGCAGGAACTTGGCGATGGTCCAGCCCTGGTTTTCCGCGCCCACAAGGTTTTCCGCCGGCACGCGCACATCGGTGAAGAACACCTCGTTCACCTCATGCCCGCCCTCGATCAGCCGGATCGGGCGCATCTCGATCCCCGGTGTATCGAGATCGACCAGCAGAAAGCTGATCCCCTCCTGCGGCTTGCCCTCGGCGCGGGTGCGCACCAGGCAGAAAATGCGGTTGGCGAAATGGCCCAGCGTTGTCCAAGTCTTCTGGCCGTTGACGATGTAATGATCACCCTCGCGAACCGCGCTCGTGCGCAGGCTGGCCAGGTCCGAGCCGGCGCCGGGCTCGGAATAGCCCTGGCACCACCAGTCCTGCCCGGAAAGGATGCGCGGCAGGTAGTGGCGTTTCTGTTCCTCGCTGCCGAACTCGATAAGCACCGGGCCCAGCATGTTAACCCCGAAGGGCACGATGCGCGGCGCATGCACGCGGCAGCACTCCTCCTCGAAGATCTGGCGCTCGACCGGGCTCCAGCCGGCGCCGCCATACTCCTTCGGCCAGCCGCCGGCGAGCCAGCCCTTGCCGGCCAGCAGCGCGTGCCAGGTCTCGAAATCGGCCTTGCTGAGCTCGGCACCAGCGGCCACCTTGCGCGACAACGCCTGCGGCAGCTTCGCTTCCAGCCAATCGCGTATTTCGGCACGAAAAGCCTCGTCGCGTGGCGAAAACCTCAGATCCATGCGCCCAATCCCCCTCCAGGCAAACCGGCGCCGACGCTAACCATCGCGCGCCGCCGGGTCCAACCCGACCTTGCGTCACACCACCGGCTTGCAGAAATTGCCACGCAACAAACCCTCGCCCGTCCCGAGTGGCGGAACCGGCACCACGCGCGCATGCGCCGGCGCGCTCAGCGGTCGAAGAAATCTTCCTCGGCCTCGGTCACGTCGATGCCCAGCGCCTCGAGCCCGCTTTCGAGGTTTTCGCCCAGATGCGGCATGCCCATCAGGTAATCGGCGGTGGGGGTGGTGGCCTCGGAATAGGCGGTGGCGAGCGCGCTTTCGTAATCCTCGGCCTCGAAGGCACCGCGGCCGATCCAGGCTATGGCGGTCAGATGCGCCTGTTCATCTTCGTTCAGCGCATCGATGAAAGCGTGCAACTCCTTCGCCCGGCCTGGCTCGCGCGACTGAAAGATGGTGTGAACCACTTTCTTGATGCTGATTTCGGGTGACATGCGCCGACTCCTTCCTGAAGCTCCAATGTCGCCCGAGCCGCGGCGCGGTGCAAGCGAAACCGGAAGTGCGGCTTCGGGCGCTGCCCGGCGCGGGGCGAACAGGCGGTAATAGGCCCAGCCGGGCAGGAATCGAGAGTAGCGAAACACGCGCGAGAACAGCGCCGGGAAGCTTTTCGCGAAGCGCCCGGTGCCCATGTGGTCGAACATCAGCGTTGCCGCTGCCTCGGGCTCCATGATGAAGGGCATTGTGAAGCTGTTTTTCTCGGTCAGCCGGGTGCGGATGAAGCCGGGATTGACCAGCTGCACCTCTACCCCCGAGCCGCGCAGATCGGCCTGCATCGATTCGGCCAGATGCATCAGCCCGGCTTTCGAGGCACCATAGCCGATGGCGCCGGGCAGGCCGCGAAACCCGGCCAGCGAGCCGGTGAGCACCACATGCCCCGCCCCGCGCGCCACCATTGCCGGCACCACCGCGCCCAGCACCCGCGCCGCGCCGGTGAAGTTGATGTCGCACATCGCCTCGACCTGATCGCCATCCCATGCCTGCGCCGGCTGCGGCCAGTAGGCGCCGGCGAGATACACCACGCCATCGATTTCACCCGCTGCGACCGCCGCTTCGCGCACCGAGGCCATGTCGCGCACATCGACCGGGGCCACATGGGCGCGGCCCGGCAGGCTTTCGGCCAGTTCCCGAAGGCGTGGCTCGCTTCGTGCGCTGAGCACCAGCTCGACGCCGGCGCGGCTCATCCGCCCGGCCAGCGCCCTGCCCAGCCCTTCGCTGGCACCGACCAGCCAGTAGCGTTTGCCCTGCCATTGCCGCATCAGAAACTTCCTTTCTCGTGCTGCCGCATTATTGACCCGGCCGTGCTGGCGAATACTTGCTTGTCGGCTGATCCGTCGGGCACGGGCAGGAAACCCTTGCAGCCCAATAAGCGCCGCTCGCTCTCAAACCGGCATCTGGCGCATGGTCGCCACCAGTTCGGCCACCTTTATTCCGTATTTTCGAAACTGGCTGCGATTGATGACGGTGCCATTCTCGCAAAGATACATCCAGTCGGTGACATCAAGCACCCATCCGCCGGCGCTTTCGGGCAGGCGGATGCGGTATTTCAGTTGCAGGCTGGCGCCTTCCTGCCGCCCGGTGCCGGTGCCTATGATATCATCAGCCTCAGCGCGGATATGACCGTCATTGCCCAGCGTCAGCCGCCATTGCCGGTGCTGCCGGTTGCCGCCCGAATAGTGGAAATGCTCGTCGAGCAGCCCCTGCGGGCCGTCCCAGCGCCCCTCCATCTGAGCCACGAAGCGCGAACTCACGCGCCCGGTGGGGCCGTAGATGACACCCTCGCAGCGGATCGGGCCATCAAGATGGCGGCGGATATCCAGGGCCGGTTCGGTGCCGGTGTAATCGGCGGGGCGCTGGGCGGAAAAGCCGGCCAGCCGTGAAAGCGCGAAAAGCGCCAGCGCCGCCAGCGCCAGGCCGAAGATGAAGGCGAATAGCTCAGACATGGGGCGGGGCCTCGTTTTCAAGTCTGGTGGTGGCCAGCAGCGCGATGGCGGCCAGTTTCAGCGCGCAGGGCAAAAGCGCATAGCTCAACGCCAGCGCGGTCAGAGCGGCTGGCGGGCTGTCGGGGCCGGTGAAGCCCTGCGCTTCCAGGAAGGGCAGCACGGTCAGCGCCGCCAGCGCCAGCGTTGCCTTCGAGACAAAGGCCCAGAGCGCGAAACCGGCGGCGGCCTCGGGCAGCACGCTGGCCATGCGGCGCGCGAAGATGGCCGAGAGCAACGTCAGATCAGCCCCCAGCGCGGCACCGGTGATGACGCAGATCACGGCGAAGGGCAGCAGATCGCCGGGACCGAGCAAGGCGGCAAAGCCGAAGGCGGCGACGGCCAGCGCCATGGCGAAAAGCAGCACCCGCCGCGCACCGAAGCGCCGCGCAGCCAGCGCCCAGAAAGGGGCCGCCGCCGCCGCCGATAGGAAGAAGAGCAGCAAGAGCGGCCCTTCCCAGCCCGGCGCGGCGAGGCGCGATTCGACATAGAACAGAAACAGCGTGGCGGTCACTGCCACCGGCGCGGCATTGACCAGCGCCACCATGAGCAGCCGCCTGGCGGTGGCATCGCCCAGCACGGCGGCGAAATCGGCCCATGCCGTGCCCGTGCTGCCCGCAGCCGGGGCCGCCCAGGCGCGGCGCATCGCCCATAGCGTGCCGAGGGCGAACATCGCGAACAGGATGGCGAATGCCTCGAAGGGCGGGTTTGGCCCCAGCGCCAGAAGCGTTGGCCCGGCGGCGGCGGCGCTCACGCCCACAAGCGCCCCGGTCTCGCGCCAGGCCGCAAGACGGACATGGCCGCCCGCGCCCATCGCCTCGGCCCGCGGCACGCCCTGGGCATAGAAACAGATGGTCAGAAAGCTGAAGGCACTGAACAGCCCGGTCAGGGTGAGCGCGAACCAGGCCAACGGCGCGAAGGGCGGCTCCACCGCGAACAGACCCAGCATCGAGAGGGCCATCAGCGCACCGGCGCCGGCCACCATCGCCTGGCGGTGGCTGCTGGTGGCGCGGGCGAGCCAGCCCAGCGCCGGGTCCTGCACGAAATCGATGAGCCTGAGCGCGAACAGAACCGCGCCCAGTGCCGCCAGCCCCACCCCGTATTCATCGACATAGAATTTCGGCGCGTGAATGTAGATCGGCAGCCCGGCCATGGCCAGCATGGCGGCGAAGGCCGCCCAGGCGCCGGGGTGGTTGGAAGAACCCAGACCCATGCGCAGGATCATCGCGACACCTCATGCGCCGGCGGCGCCGGGCGCGGGCGAAATGGCGCGCCTTTCCACCACAGTTTCAGCGCCTGCCAGTGAATGAGCGCCAGCACCCGGCGCGAGCCGAAGGGCCGGCGCAGCATGGCGCCCAACAGCCCGGCGGTGCTGGCCGGGCGGCGCGCGCCGCTCAGCGTGGCGATGACTCCGCCTGCGCTTGCCGTGCCATCGCCATATTCGATGCGGATATTCACCCGCTCTTCGCTGATGTCGAAGCGAAAGCGATAGCCCCCCGCGACCGGCTGGAAGGGCGAGACATGGAACACCTTGCGCGCGGTCAGCTCGTCTGTGGCGGTGATTGGGCGCTGGTCGTCATGGTGGCACAGATAGGAATGGCGATCGCCGAAGGTGTTGCTGACCTCGGCGATGACGCAGCGCAGCGTGCCGTCGCGGCCATGGCACAGCCAGAAGCTGACCGGGTTGAACACATGGCCCAGTATGCGCGGCTGCGCGAGCAGCAGCAATTCCCCGTCGGCAGCCGTCAGCCCTGCCTGCGCCAGCACCCGGCGCGCCCAGACCGCACCCTCGCCGGCACCGCGCGCGCCGCCATGATCGACATCATGCAGCGAGACAAGCCCCGCCCGGTTGCGTGAAAAGATCGCCGGCGCGCGCAGCGCTTGCGCCTCGGGGTTCAGCAGCAGGTAATCGACGCCATAGGCGAAGGAGTTGGCCACCACCCCCTTGCGCCCGTGAAAGCTGCGCCCCGCGATATGTTCCAACCCGCTCACGCTGCCGCCTCCATGCGCGCCGTTTCGCCGGCCATCGCCTGCACCACATCGACAGCCGAGGCAAAACCGTCCTCGTGAAAGCCGTTGCGCATCCAGGCGCCGCAATACCAGGTGTCGCGGGTGCCGTTGAAGGCGCGGATCTTCTCCTGCGCGGCAAAGGCGCCCAGGTCATAGACCGGGTGGCGGAAGGTGTGGCTGTCATAGACCAGATCCTCGCGGATCGCCCGGGTGGGGTTGAGGGTGACGACATGCAGATCGTCATGCGGGATGTTTTGCAGCGAATTCATCCAGTAGCTCAGGCTGATCTTCTCACGGTCGGCGGGTGAGTGCTCGGTATAGCTCCAGCTTGCCCAGCACTTGCGCCGCTTCGGCATCATCACGGGGTCAGCGTGCAGAACGGCGTGGTTGTCCTGATAACGCACCGCGCCCAGCGCCGCGACCTCGGCCGGCGAGGGATCGGCCAGAAGGCGCAGAGCGGTATCGGAATGGGTGGCCATGATCACCGCGTCGAAGTGCTCCCACTCACCACCCTGCATGCGCAACTCTGCCCCCGGCCCGGGCCGGCGCAGCCCGGCCACTGGCGCGCCCTTGCGGATATCCACCCCCCGCGCGCGCAGATCATTCTCGAGCCGGCGCACATATTCCACCGAGCCGCCGGCAACGGTGCGCCACTGATGCTGCCCGCTGTAGCCCAAAAGCGCGTGATTGCGGAAGAAATCGACCATGGCGCGGGCCGGGAATTCCATGATCTGTTCCTTGGGGGTTGACCAGATCGCCCCCGAGAAGGGCTGGATGTAGCGCTCGCGAAACCAGCGCCCCAGCTTGAGCGCATCGCACAGCGCGCCGATGGTCATGCCCGGCTGGGCCACCGCCCCGGCGCGGGCGTTGAAATGCAATATATCGCGGATCATGCGCAGAAAGCGCGGATCGGCCATGTTGCGGCGGGTGGCAAACACCTGATCGAGCGAGTTGAGATTGTACTCGCAGCGCCCGCCATCAAAAGAGGCGCCGAAGCTCATGTCCGATGGCATGGTGGGCACGTCCAGCGCCTCGAACATGGCGGTCAGGTTGGGATAATTGGCGTGGTTGAAGACGATGAAGCCGGTATCGACCGGCTGATCGCCACGCTTGCCGGCGATGACCGTGCGCGCATGCCCGCCCAGGCGCGGCGCCGCCTCGATCAGCGTGACGCGCGCCTCTTGCGCAAGCAGCCATGATGCGGCCATGCCGGAAATGCCGGCGCCGATCACGGCAATGCGGCGCGGTTGCGCGGGGCGGGGCTCGAAGGGCATGGGCGTTCTCCATTGTGCTTTGAGTGCTATACGCAGCCCGCCCGCGCCCGGATTACGCTTTGCGCCACCTCTTTTTTTCGTGTCGTGGTGATCCAGCCGCGCGCTGGCGGCGTAACCGGCACATGTTGCAGACGCTATGCGAAACGCCGATAACGGGCTTACGCCCCCCTTTGCGCCGGCACGAGCCGCGCCGGGGTGGAGCGGCTGGCCAGGAGGGTGGCATCGTGACGGCTGATGCGGGCGAGGGCGGCGAGGGTGGCACGGGCGCGCTCGAGGGCGAATGGGTGGGCGAGATGCTGCGCGTGGCCCGACATGGCGACGAGGCCGCCTTTGCCGCGCTGTTTGGCCATTTCGCGCCAAGAGTGAAGGCGTTTCTGATAAAGTCGGGCACCGAGCCGGCGCAGGCGGAGGAATGCATGCAGGATGTCATGGCCACGCTTTGGCAGAAGGCGTATCTGTTCGACCCGGCGCGCGCCGGGGTGGCCACCTGGGTGTTCACCATCGCGCGCAACCGGCGCATCGACCTGCTGCGCCGCTCGCGCCGGCCCGAGCCTGAAGACCTGCCCTGGGGCCCCGAGCCGGAACCCGATCAGGTCGATGTGCTGGTGCTGCAACAGGAAAGCCGCAAGCTGGGAAAGGCGCTCAAGGAATTGCCCGAAAACCAGCGTGAACTGATTGAAAAGGCCTATTACGGCGACATGTCGCATGGCGAGATCGCCAACCTCACCGGCCTGCCCCTGGGCACGATCAAATCCCGAATCCGTCTGGCGCTGGAAAAGCTGCGCCAGTCGATGAGTTGAAGGTAACCGCGATGATCCGTCATCATCTCTCAGACGCCCTTTTGATGGCCTACAGCGCCGGGCAACTGCCCGAGGCGTTCAGCCTGGTCGTGGCCACGCATGTATCGCTGTGCGACGAGTGCCGCGCGCGGATGGAAAGCTTCGATGCCGTGGGCGGTGCGCTGCTTGAGCAAGACGCCGGGCAGGCGGCGCCCGATGCCATTGCGGTGGATGACGCCAGCCTTGCCGCGACGATGGCACGCATCCGCGCCGCCGGGCCGGTCCGGCGGCAGGCGCCGCCGCGCCGGCGGCAGGGGCTGTTCCCCACGCCGCTGGTCGAGTATGTCGGCGGCGATGTCGATGCGGTGCGCTGGCGCGCGGTCGGCGGCGGCGTGCGCCAGGCAATCCTGCCCACCGCGCGCGATGCCTCGGCGCGGCTGCTTTTCATTCCCGCCGGCGCGGCGGTGCCCGATCACGGCCATCGCGGCACCGAGTTGACGCTAGTGCTGCAAGGTGCTTTTCGCGACGAATTCGACCGCTTCGGCCCCGGCGATGTCGAGATCGCCACCGAGGCCGACGAGCACATGCCGGTGGCCGAGGAAGGGCCTGACTGCATCTGCCTGGCCGCGACCGACGCTCCCTTGCGCTTCAGTTCCTTCCTGCCGCGGCTATTACAGCCCTTCCTGCGCATCTGACGGGCTCCTCTGCCCTTGTGCCGGCCGCCCCGCGCGGGCAGGATGCACCCATGTCCGACCTGCCGGGATTTGTGCAATCACGCATCGACACGGGCGAGGTGGCGCTCAGTGTCCATCGCGCCGGTCGCGGCGCACCGCTCATCCTGTTGCATGGCTTCCCGCAAAATCATCGCTGCTGGGGCAAGGTGGCGCCCGAACTGGCGCGGCATTTCCATGTCATCGTGCCCGATCTGCGCGGCTATGGCGACAGCGACGCCCCGCCCGATGACGCCGTGCACAGCGTTTACAGCAAGCGCCGCATGGGGGCCGATATCCGGGCGCTGATGGATGCGCTGGGGCTGGAGCGCGCGCATCTGCTGGGCCATGACCGCGGCGCGCGGGTGGCCTATCGGCTGGCACTCGATCACCCCGAAAGGCTGGCCCGGCTGGGGCTGATCGAGATATTGCCGACGCTGGTATATTGGGAGAACTTCGCCGAGCTGGCATTGCCGATATGGCACTGGGCCTTTCTGGCCCAGCCCGCGCCGCTGCCCGAGCGGCTGATCGGCTCCGATCCGGGCTTCTTGGCCGATTACCTGCTGAAATCCTGGACGCTGGAGAAATCACTGGCGCCCTTTGCGCCCGACGCGCTGGCCAGCTACCGTGCGCAGATGGCCAGCCCCGAACGGCTGGCAGCCATGTGCGCCGATTACCGAGCCGGCGCCGGGCCCGACCGCGCGCAAGACCTTGAGGACCGCGCGGCGGGAAAGCGCATTGCGGCGCCGCTGCATTTTCTCTGGGCGCGCTCGGGCTTTCCGGCGCGTTCGGGCGATCCGGCGGCGGTCTGGCGGCAATGGGCCGAGATGGTTGGCGATTCGCCCTGCGACAGTGGCCATTTCGTCATGGAAGAGAACCCGCAAGCGGTTCTGGCGGCCTTTCTGCCGCATTTCGGTGCGCCCTGATCGCGATCCGGTTTTCGACTTTTACTCCGTCGGCAATGATGGGCGCAGCCTTGCCGGGCGGTGGCCGGGCGGTCATTCGAGCAACATCCACACCACGCCCAGCGCCACGAAACCGCCCATCGCGGCGTTGAAGACCCGCAGCCGCAGCGGCGTGGCGAGAAACCGGCGCATCGCCTGGCCCGCCCAGGCCCAGGCCAGTGACGAGCTTCCCCCCGCGGCCAGGAACACCAGCGCCACCGCCGCCGCGCTTGCCCAGGGGCTGGCCGCCGAGACGAATTGCGCCGAGACCGCAACCGCCATCACCCAGGCCTTGGCGTTGATCCACTGAAAGGCGGCGGCCTGCGCAAAAGTGAAGGGGCGCGGCTCGCCCCGCCCCGAGGGCAGCCCGCCCGAGCGCGCGATCTGCCAAGCCACCCACAGCAGCACCGCCGCCCCGCCCCAGCGCAGCACCTCGCGCAAAAACGCGCTCTGGCGGAAGATCTCGCCCAGAAACACCGCCACCAGGAACACCATAAGCATGAAGCCCAGCGCCACGCCCCAGATATGCGGGAGGCTGCGGCGCAGGCCGAAATTCACCCCCGACGCAGCCAGAAGCGCGTTGTTGGGCCCCGGCGTCCAACTGGCGGCAAAGGCCAGCAGCGTCAGCGAGGCCAGCTGTTCGGGGCTCAGCGGCAGCAAGGGGGTGGGCATGGGGCGCGTCCGGAAAGGTATGTAATGCTGACCCATAATCACCATGCACGGCGCGGCGAGTCAATGCCCGCCAGCGCCTGCGGTTGCGCATCGCTTTAACTCGTCCCGGCCTTGCGCTAGCCTCATCGGCAACCGCCCCCACCCCGACAGTGCCGCCCCCATGCCACCCGCCACGCCCCCGCTGCGCCTTGCCGCCCTTGTTCTGGCGCTGATCACGGTTTTCGCCATCGCCTGGCTGGGCCTGCCCGGGCGCACCACGCCCATCCGCGAGGGGCCCGCGCCCGTCGCGCGGCTCTTTTCGGCGCCCATTGGCGGCATGGACCAGTATCTGCTCATACGCGGCCAGGACCGGGGCAACCCAGTGCTGTTGTGGCTGCATGGCGGGCCAGGCGCGGCGCAAATGCCGCTGGCCCATGCCACCACCGCCGCGCTGGAGGCTGATTTCACCGTCGTGCATTGGGATCAGCGCGGCGCGGGGCGGTCAAACCCGTTCGATTTCGACGAGGCGAGCATGAGCATCGAGCGCTTCCTGAGCGATGCGCATGAGGTCACGCGGCTGGTGCAGGATCTGCTCGAGGTTGAGCAGCTGGTGCTTCTGGGCCATTCCTGGGGGGCGATGCTGGGCGCAAGGCTGGCAGCGCGCCACCCGGAAGATTACGCCGCCTTCATCGGCGTCGGCCAGCCGGTGAACACCGCGCGCGGGGTCGAGTTGTCGCTGGCATGGCTGCAAGAGCGCGGCCATTTCACCGATGCACGCCCCGCCGATTTCGTCGATCATGCGCGCTATGTCGAACTCATGCAGCGCGTCGAGGCCGAGGGCGGCGGCATCGGCCTGCCCGCCCGGCAACTGGCGCGGCTGGCCTTTCGCGCGCAGGAATATTCGCTGATGGATTACCTGCGCTGGCTGCGCGGCGCGCGCCGGGGCAGCGGCCCGATGTGGGAGGAATACCGCCGCCAGGACCTGTTCGCCGAATTGACCGAAATGCCGGTGCCGCTTTTCCTGATCTCGGGCGCGCACGACATGAACACCCCGGCGCGGCTGAGCGCGGAATGGCTGCGCATGGTTTCCGCGCCGATGGGCAAGCACCATTTCCTGTTCGAGGATTCGGGCCACGCGCCTTTTCTGAGCGAGCCCGAGCGCTTTGCCGAGACCCTGCGCGATATCGCCCGCGAACTGGGGCTGCGATGAGACGCGAGGCGCAATGCAAGTCGCCCAGGCGCACGCAATTTGGAATGCGCTTGCCATGGCCTTTGCAAAGGCCATGGCGCCCGGCCCGGCACGGCCTTTCCTTCGCCCCCCGAGCGGCCTAGATTGCGCCGCACATGTTAAAGGCAGCCTCCACCCTTCTGCGGTATTTCGAGCAGCTGGTAGACCCTTACACCACCTATGCCGAAACCGACCGCCCGCCCCGGCAGCTCTGGCCCTTTCTGCGCCAGTATGCCGGCCCGTTCCGGCGTGTCTTCATCCTTGCCGCCGCCATGTCGGTGCTGGTGGCCTTCGTCGAGGTGGGGCTGCTTTGGTATCTGGGCCGCGTTGTCGATCTGCTGGAAACCACAGGCCCGGCCGGTTTCTGGGCCGCGCATGGCTGGGAGCTGGCGCTGGCGGCGGCCTTCATCCTGATCCTACGCCCGCTGATGCAGGCGTTCGATGTGGGGCTGATCAACAATGCCATCCTGCCCAATTTCGGCACCATCATCCGCTGGCGCGCGCATCGCCATGTGCTTCGCCAGCCGGTGGGCTGGTTCGAGAATGATTTCGCCGGCCGCATCGCCAACCGCATCATGCAGACCCCGCCCGCCGCCGGGGAGGCGGTGTTCCAGATCTTCGACGCGCTGAGCTTCTCCATCGCCTATATCCTTGGCGCCGCGGTGCTGCTGGCGGGCGCCGACCCGCTGCTGGTGATCCCGCTTCTGGTGTGGCTGACGCTCTATGTCGCGCTGGTGCGCTGGACCATCCGCCATGTCACCCCGGCCTCGAAGGCGGCCTCGGATGCGCGCTCGGCGGTGACGGGGCGGGTGGTCGATGCCTACACCAACATCCACGCGGTCAAGCTTTTTGCCCATCACGAGCGCGAGCTTGAGCACGCAAAGGAGGCCATCGAGCATGCGCGTCAGACCTTCCAGAAGGAAATGCGCATCTTCACGGTGATGGATCTGTGCCTGGTGATGCTCAACGGCCTGCTGATCGTTTCGGTTGTGGGCTGGGCGATCTTTCTATGGGCCAATGAAGCCACCAGCCTGGGCGTAGTAGCCGCCGCTGCGGCGCTGGTGCTGCGGCTCAACGCCATGACCGGCTGGATCATGTGGGCGGTATCGAGCTTCTTTCGCAATCTCGGCGTGGTTTCCGAGGGGATGGAGACCATCGCCCAGCCTGTCACCCTGACCGACGTGCCGGGCGCGAAACCGCTGGATTTCCGCGAGGGAAAGATCGAGCTGTGCGGGGTGAGCCATCATTACGGGCGCGAAAGCGGCGGGTTGCAGGATGTCAGCCTGACCATCGCGCCGGGCGAGAAGCTGGGCATTGTCGGCCGCTCAGGCGCGGGCAAATCGACGCTGGTGAAGCTGGTGCTGCGCTTTCACGATGTCGAGGCCGGGCAGATCCTGATCGACGGGCAGGACATTCGCGCGATCACCCAGGACAGTCTGCGCGCCCATATCGGCATGGTGCAGCAGGATACCAGCCTGCTGCACCGCTCGGTGCGCGAGAACATCCTCTATGGCCGGCCCGAAGCCAGCGAGGCCGAGATAATCGCCGCCGGCAAGCGCGCCGAGGCGCATGAATTCATTCTCGAGCTTAGCGATGCCGAGGGGCGGCGGGGCTATGACGCGCGGGTGGGTGAGCGCGGGGTGAAGCTTTCCGGTGGCCAGCGCCAGCGCATCGCCATTGCCCGCGTGATCTTGAAGGATGCGCCGATCCTGGTGCTCGACGAAGCGACCTCGGCACTGGACAGTGAGGTGGAGGCGGCGATCCAGGAAACGCTGTACGGCGTGATGGAGGGCAAGACGGTGATCGCCATCGCGCATCGGCTGTCAACGCTGGCGCGGATGGACCGGATCGTGGTGCTGGACGCGGGCCGCATCGTGGAAGAGGGCAGCCATGCCGCGCTCCTGGCGCGGGGCGGGCTTTACGCGCGGTTCTGGCGCCACCAGTCGGGCGGGTTCATCGGCATCGATGCCGGCGAGGCGGTGAAATGAGTGTGCCGGCAGGGCCGGGTTTGAGCGGGGCAAGGGGGGCGCTGCCCCCCTCTTGGCCTGACGGCCAATTCACCCCCTGGAGTATTTCGGGCAAGATGAAGGGGCGGGTACGGGCATGAAGCTTGCCGATCTGATCGATCCGTTTCAGCCCGCCAAGGGGCCGCCGCCGCGCAGCCTGTGGCGCTTCATCCATTGGGGGTTGGCTGGGTCCTGGCCGGTGCTTTTGGTGGCGGCGGGCATATCGGCGCTGGCGGGTGTGGCCGAGGTGCTGTCGGCGCTGGTGCTGGGGGCGGTGATCGATCTGGCGCTGGGCTCCGAGCCGGGGCGGTTTCTGGCCGACAACTGGCTGGCGCTTCTGGGTTTCGCCATGTTCTTCATGGTTTTGCGCCCGCTTGCCTTCGGCGCCTCGTCGGTGGCGAACACGATTGTCGTGCAGCCCAATGTGAATGTGCTGGTGCAGGCGCGGCTCAATCGCTGGACGCTGGGCCAGCCGGTTTCGTTCTTTGACGACGATTTCGCCGGGCGGATCGCGCAGAAGCAGGTGCAGACGGCGCGAGCGCTGACCGAAGTGGTGAGCGAGAGCATCAATACGGTGGCCTTTGCGCTGGCCTCGATCGTGGGTTCGGTGGTGCTGCTTCTGGTGATCGACGCACGGCTGGCGTTGCTGCTGGCGGTGTGGATGGTGGGATATTTCGCGCTGATCCGGTATTTCCTGCCCATGGTGCGCGCCCGCGCCGGGGCTCGGGCCGGGGCACGCGCCAGCGTTGCCGGGCAGGTGGTGGACACGATCACCAATATCAAGACTGTCAAGCTGTTCGCCCATGACGAGCATGAGGACCGCGCCGCGCTGGGCGAGATGGACCGCTTTCGTGACCGCGCCATCGAGTTCGGCCATGTGCAGGCGGCGTTCCGCTTCTGGCTGATGGCCGTGGCCGGCGTGCTGCCGGTGTTGCTGATTGGCGGCACCGTCTGGCTGTGGTCGCTGGGCACGGCGAGCGCGGGCGACATCGCCGCCGCCGGCGCCGTGGCGATCAGGATCGCGCAGATGTCGGGCTGGGTGAGCTTCGTGGTGATGACCATCTATGGCGATCTAGGCGAGGTCGAGGACGGCATGAAGACCCTCACCCCCGCACCGGGGCTGGTCGATGCCCCGGGCGCCGTTGCGCTGGAGCGCGTGCGCGGGGCGGTGCATTTCGATCGGGTGCGCTTTGCCTATGGGCGGCAATCGGGCGGGGTGGACGGGATCGATCTCGATATCGCCCCGGGCGAGAAGATCGGCATCGTCGGCGCCTCGGGGGCGGGCAAATCGACGCTGGTGGCGCTTCTGTTGCGGCTTTACGATGTGGAAGCCGGGCGGGTGCTGGTGGATGGCCATGATGTGCGCCAGGTCAGCCAGGAAAGCCTGCGCCGACAGATCGGCATGGTCACGCAGGAGACAGCGCTGTTCAACCGCTCGGCATTCGACAACATCCGCTATGGCCGCCCCGATGCCAGCCGCGCCGAGGTCGAGGCCGCGGCGCGCGCGGCGCAGGCTCATGAATTCATCCCCGGCCTGCGCGATCATGCCGGGCGCGCGGGTTTCGATGCGCATCTGGGCGAACGCGGCGTGCGGCTTTCGGGCGGGCAGCGCCAGCGCATCGCGCTGGCGCGGGCGTTTTTGAAGAACGCTCCGATCCTGGTGCTGGACGAGGCGACCTCGGCGCTCGACAGTGAGGTGGAAGCGCATGTGCAAGCGGCGCTGGAGCGGCTGATGACGGGCAAGACGGTTCTGGCCATCGCGCACCGGCTGTCGACCATCGCCGCGATGGACCGGATCGTGGTGCTGGATGCCGGGCGCATCGTGGAAGAGGGTGATCACGCGGCGCTGTTGGCGAAGGGCGGGGTCTATGCCGGTTTCTGGGCGCGCCAGTCGGGCGGGTTCATCGGGGTTGACGAGAAGGAACCGGCGGGATGATGGATCTTGAAACCGTACCGGCTGGCGAGTTCGGCCGCAGCCTGCGCGGGCTGGGCGTGAACCTGCTGTGCCGCGATGTGCGTGCGGTGGCGGGGTTTCTGGAAACGGTGCCGGGCCTTTCGATCCATCGGCTGAGCGATGATTTCGCGCTGGCACGGCATTGCGATGTGCTGATCCAGCTGCATTCGGATGGCACCTTTCGCGCGCATCCGCTGCTGGCACTGGTTCCCGAGAACCCGCCGCGCGGCGGCGGGGTGCAGCTTTACCTGTTCGGCATCGACCCCGATGAGGCCTGCGCGCGCGCCGATGCTGCAGGCGCGGTGGTGCTGGAGCGCCCGGCCGACAAGCCGCACGGGTTGCGCGAGGCGACGGTGCTTTCGCCCGAGGGCCATGCCTTTACGCCGGCGGTGGCCTTGCCGTGAGGTTATGGCGAGACGGTGGCGACGGCTTGCCCCGGCGGCGATGTTGGGCCATGGGGCGGGGATGATCACGATCGAGCGTCTGAATCTGCGCGGTGAAGGGGTGGCCAGGGAAACCTTTGTCGCCCGCGCCCTTCCCGGCGAGCTTGTCGAGGGCGAGGCAGAGGACGGGCGCATCGCGCGCCCGCACATCCTGACGCCCTCGCCGCGCCGCGTCGCCGCGCCCTGCGCGCATTACCGCAACTGCGGCGGCTGCGCCCTGCAACATGCCGATGATGCTTTCGTGGCCGAATGGAAGGCGGGCGTGCTGCACCGGGCGCTGGAAGGTCAGGGGCTGGAAGCGCCGTTCCGGCAAGCGCATTGCTCGCCACCGGGGGCGCGCCGGCGCGCCACGCTTGCCGGGCGGCGGCTTAAATCGGGGGCTCTGGTGGGGTTTCATGGCCGCGCCTCGGATGTGGTGACGGCGGTGCCGGGCTGCCTGCTGCTCTCTCCTTCGCTGATGGCGGCCTTGCCGGCGCTGGAAGCGCTGGTCGAGGCCGGCGGCACGCGCAAGGGCGAGGTGGCGCTGGCGGTGACGGCGCTGGAAGGCGGCGTGGATGTGGCCGCGCGCGGCGGGCGCGCGCTCGATGCCGGGCTCAGGCGCGACTTGCCGCGCATCGCCTCCGCGCATGCGCTGGCGCGGCTGACATGGGATGGCGAGTTGCTTTACCAGCCGACGCCGCCGCTGCTGCGCATGGGCCGGGCGCAGGTGCAGGTGCCGCCGGGGGCATTCCTGCAGGCCACCGCCGAGGGCGAGGCGGCGCTGGTGGCGGCGGTGCGCGCAGCGCTGGGCATGAGCGGCGAGGGTGGCCGCCCGCCCGAGGGCCCGGTGGCCGATCTCTTTGCCGGTTGCGGCACCTTCGCGCTGCCCCTGGCCGAAGCGGTGCCGGTGCATGCGCTTGAGGGCGACGGCGCAGCGCTGGAAGCGCTCGATACGGGCTGGCGCGGAGCAGAGGGGCTCAAGCGAGTAACCACCGAGCGGCGCGATCTGTTTCGCCGGCCGCTTATGCCCGAGGAACTGGCGCGCTTTGCCGCGCTGGTCATCGACCCGCCGCGCGCCGGGGCGGCGGCGCAGATGGGTGAGATCGCGCGCGCCGCGGCGCTGGGCAAGGCGCCCGGGGTGATTGCCATGGTTTCGTGCAACCCGGTAACCTTTGCGCGCGATGCGAAGGTGCTTGCGGGCGCCGGTTATCGGCTGGACTGGGTGCAGATGGTGGACCAGTTTCGCTGGTCGGCGCATGTGGAGCTTGCAGCGCGGCTGTCGCGGGGCCATATCGCGCGCAACTGACGGCCCGGCCGCGCGGTGGGGGCGCTGCCCCCCGTCCGCTTCGCGGACTCCCCCCGGCGTATTTGGGGCAAGATGAAGGGCTGGAGACTGGCAAGGATGAGCGCATGGGCATGAGCAATCGCGAGAAGGTGGCGGCGTTTCTGGATCTGGCCTGGGTGCGCAACGGCATC
Source organism: Pararhodobacter sp. (assembly GCA_020832665.1). Classification (GTDB taxonomy): domain Bacteria; phylum Pseudomonadota; class Alphaproteobacteria; order Rhodobacterales; family Rhodobacteraceae; genus Pararhodobacter. The sequence continues at coordinate 48,884 of JAFIEG010000026.1, forward strand.
ATCGGGGTGATCCTGTTCAATGCCGTGATTCTGGGGATGGAGACATCGGGCACGATCATGAATGCCGCCGGCGAGGTGGTGATCGCCCTCGACCGGTTGTGCCTGGCGATCTTCGTGATCGAGATCGGGCTGAAGCTCTACGCGCAGCGGTTTTCCTTCTTCCGCTCGGGCTGGAATGTCTTCGATTTCGTTATCGTGGGCATCTCGCTGATACCCGGTGCGGGCGCCTATACGGTGCTGCGCGCGCTGCGCATCCTGCGCCTGTTGCGCGTGGTTTCGGTCACCCCCAGCCTGCGCAGGGTTGTCGAGGGATTCCTGCGCGCGCTGCCGGGCATGGGCTCGGTGTTCCTGCTGATGTCGATGATCTTCTATATCGGCTCGGTGATGGCCACGAAGCTGTTTCAGGAAAGCTTTCCGCAATGGTTCGGCACGCTGGGCGACAGCGCCTATTCACTTTTCCAGATCATGACGCTGGAGAGCTGGTCGATGGGGATCGTGCGCCCGGTGATGGAGGTCTATCCCTATGCCTGGGCGTTCTTCGTGCCCTTCATCATGATGACCACCTTTGCCGTGGTGAACCTGCTGGTGGGTCTGATCGTGAACTCGATGCAGGATGCCCATGCCGAGGAGAGCAACAAGCAGACCACCGATTACCGCGACGAGGTGCTGGCGCGGCTGCGCGATATCGAGGCCAAGCTGGAAGCACGCGAGCGCGAGGATGGCTGAGCCAGGCTGGCAGGTGGCGCTTTCGGGCAATCGCCCCTTGCGCGCAACATGGCCATGACTATAACCCGCCTCAATTTGCGCGCCGCCCGGTTGCCGGGCAGGCGGCGATCGAGCGCGGGGTGAGCCATGCCGAAGAGAACCGATATCAAATCCATCATGATCATCGGTGCGGGGCCCATCGTGATTGGCCAGGCATGCGAGTTCGATTACTCTGGCGCGCAGGCCTGCAAGGCGCTGCGCGAGGAAGGCTACCGGGTGATCCTGGTCAATTCGAACCCCGCCACCATCATGACCGATCCCGGCCTGGCCGATGCCACCTATATCGAGCCGATCACGCCCGAGGTGGTGGCCAAGATCATCGAGGCCGAGCGCCCCGACGCGCTTTTGCCCACCATGGGCGGGCAGACCGGGCTGAACACCAGCCTGGCGCTGGCCGATATGGGCGTGCTTGAGAAATTCGGTGTCGAGCTGATCGGCGCCAACCGCGCCGCCATCGAGATGGCCGAGGACCGCAAGCTGTTTCGCGAGGCGATGGACCGCATAGGGCTGGAAAACCCGCGCGCCACAATCGTATCGGCGCCAAAGCTGCCTGGCGGCAAGTTCGACATCAACGCCGGCGTGGCCGAGGCGCTGGCCGCGATCGAATTCGTGGGCCTGCCCGCCATCATCCGCCCCGCCTATACGCTGGGCGGCACCGGCGGCGGCGTGGCCTATAACCGCGACGATTACGAGCGCATCTGCCGTTCGGGGCTCGATGCCAGCCCGGCGGGGCAGATCCTGATCGACGAGTCCCTTCTGGGCTGGAAGGAATTCGAGATGGAGGTGGTGCGCGACAAGGCCGACA
>JAFIEG010000124.1 GCA_020832665.1 Pararhodobacter sp.
TGCCCAAATGCGTGGTCGAGGACCCCAGCTTTTTCTGGGGCAATGACCGCCCGCCAGCCACCCCGGCCAGCGAGAGCGTGATCTACGAGGCGCATGTGAAGGGCTTCACGCAAAGGCTGGGCATACCCCATGCCGGCAGCTTTCTGGGCCTGGCATCGGAGCGCGCGATCGAACATCTGGTCAGCCTCGGCATCACCGCCATCGAGCTTCTGCCGGTGCAGGCATTCCTCAATGACCGCTTTCTGGTGGAAAGGAAGTTGACCAATTACTGGGGCTACCAGCCGCTGGGCTTTTTCGCGCCCGAGCCGCGCTATCTGGCGCAGGGGCGCATCAGCGAGTTCCAGCACATGGTGGCACGGCTGCACGCGGCGGGTATCGAGGTGATCCTCGATGTCGTCTACAACCACACATGCGAGGGCAACGAGCTGGGCCCGACGCTGAGCTTTCGCGGCATCGACAATCGCAGCTATTACCGGCTGGCCGACAATCCGCGCCACTATGTCGATGACACCGGCTGCGGCAACACGCTCAATCTCGATCATCCGCTGGTGCTGCGCATGGTGATGGACAGCTTGCGCTACTGGGTCGAGGTGATGCATGTCGATGGCTTTCGCTTCGATCTGGCCGCGACGCTGGCGCGCGACGATACCGGCTTTCAGCCCAACGCCGCCTTTTTCGCCGCCATCAGGCAGGACCCGGTGCTTGGCCGCGTCAAGTTGATCGCCGAGCCCTGGGATATCGGGCCGGGCGGCTATCAGCTGGGCGCCTTTCCCCACCCCTTCATGGAATGGAACGACCGTTTCCGCGATGGCGCGCGCCGCTTCTGGCGCGGCGACAGCCAGCAGGCTCCCGAACTGGCGGCAAGGCTTGCCGGCTCGGCCCAGCAATTCGACCATTCGGGCCGCGCCGCCACCTCGTCGGTGAATTTCATCACCGCCCATGACGGTTTCACGCTGATGGATCTGGTCAGCCATGCGCGCCGGCACAACCACACCAATGACGAGGGCAACCGCGATGGCCATGCCGAGAACCATTCCGACAATATGGGCCATGAGGGCCCGACCGACGCGCCACATATCAACGAGGCGCGCGCGCTCAGGCGGCGCAACCTGATGGCCACGCTGATGCTGGCGCAGGGCACACCGATGCTGCTGGCCGGCGACGAGCTGGGCAATTCGCAAGGCGGCAACAACAACGCCTATTGCCAGGACAACGAGACAAGCTGGATCGACTGGGCCGATATCGACACCGACATGCTGGCCTTCACCCGCAGGCTGATCGGTTTTCGCCGCCAGCACCCGATCCTGCGCCAGAAGCGTTTCCTGCATTCGCGCCCGCGCGCCGCCGATGGCATGGCCGATCTGTTCTGGTGGCATGCCGAAGGCCGCCCGATGACCCCGGCCGACTGGGAAGACCCGGCGCTTTCATGGCTCTGCGTGGAAAAGCGCACCGCCTCGGGCACACCTTCCTATGACGATCTCGAATATGCGCTGTTTGTGGTCTTCAATGCCGGCCCGGCGCTGGCACTTACCCTGCCGCCCACGCCCGAGGGGCATCTGTGGTCGCGCCATATCGACACCGCCCACCCCGGCGCCGCGCCCGAACGGCAGGTCGATGGCAAGCTGCATGTGGCGGCGCATTCGGTTTCGGCGCTGGTGCTGGAGAAAGGTGCATGAACGGCCCCGGGCCCGGTCTGACAGGTGATCTCGACAGCGCCTGCCACGCCGCCGGGCTGATCTGGGCCTACCGTGACGGCGCCGGCAATCGGCAGGAGGCCCCCCCCGAGAGCCGCCGCGCGGTGCTGTCCGCGCTGGGCCATGACAAACCCGAAGCGGCGCTGCCCGAGGAATTGCGCCACGCCACCAGCCGCGTGGTCACCGCCGAGCAGAAATGCGACTGGGGTGCGCCCTGGGAACTGACCTGCGAGGATGGCCGCGCGCTGGCCGGCAGCGGCCCCCTGCCGGCGCTGCCGGTGGGCTATCACCGCGTGCGCTCCGAGGGCTGGCTGGTGCATCTGCTGGCCGCGCCGCCCGCCCTGCCCGCGCCGCCGCGCCGCTGGGGTGTCACGCTGCCGCTCTTTGCGCTGTGGCAGGGCCGGCAGGCGGGCATGGGCAGCTACCCGATGCTGGGCGAGCTGGCCGAGGGGCTGGCGCGCCACGGTGCCGCCTTTGTGGGCATCAACCCCATCCATGCCGGCTTTCCCACCGATCCGGCCAATTTCAGCCCCTACGCGCCCTCGCATCGCCAGCGGCTGAACATCCTGCATGTACAAACCGGCGCGGCGCTGCCCGATACCGGCGCGCTGATCGACTATCCCGCCACCATCGCCGCGCAGATGGCCGCACTTGAGGAAGCCTTTGCCGCCTTCGCAGGCGATCCGGCTTTCGATAGCTGGCGCGAGCGCGAGGGCGCGGCGCTGGAAGAATTCGCCACCCATCAGGCGCTGTCCGAGGTCCACGGCCCCTACTGGCACCGCTGGCCCGCCGCCTTCCAGCACCCCGGCTACCCCGAGGTGCACCACTTCGCGCGCACCCATGCCCACCGGCTGCGCTTTCACGCATGGGCGCAATGGATGGCCGAGCGGCAACTGGCGCAGGCACAAGCCCGCGCCCGGGCGGCGGGCATGGATTTCGGCCTGTTCCTCGATCTGGCCGTGGGCACCCACCCATATGGCGCCGAAACCTGGGCCGGGCGCGGGCATTTCGCGCAAGGGGTCAGCCTGGGCGCGCCGCCCGATCTGCTGGCGCCTTCCGGCCAGCGCTGGGGGCTGGCACCGATGCGCCCCGACATGCTGCGCGCCACCGGTTTTGCCGCACTGGCAGGAACGCTGCGCGCGCAACTTCGCCATTGCGGGGCGCTGCGCATCGACCATATCCTGGGTTTCGAGCGCGGCTTCTGGCTGCCCGAGGGGCTGCCGGGGCTGTATGTTGCCATGCCGCGCGACGAGATGCTGGCGCTGGCGCGCATCGAGGCGGCGCGCGCCGGCGCGTTGATCGTGGGCGAGGATCTGGGCACCATCCCCGAAGGGCTGCGCGCGGCGCTGGCCGATTCGGGCGTGCTGGGCTGCCGGCTGGCGATGTTCGAGCGCGACTGGCAGGGCGGCGGCGCTTTCCTGCCGCCCGAGCGCTACGCGCCGGCGGCGCTGGCCGCATGGGGAACGCATGACACGCCAAGCTGGGCGGGCTGGCGCGCCGGGCGCGATATCGACTGGCGCGCGGCGCTGGGCGAAATGTGTGACACCGGGGCCGAAGCCGCCCACGCGGCGCGGGCGCAAGAGGTGGCGGCCCTTGACGCGCTGATCGGCGGGAGCGATCTGGCCGCGCTGGACCGGCATCTGGCGCGCGCGGGCTCGGCGCTGGTGGCGGTGCAGGCAACCGATCTGGCCGGCGAGGTGGAACAGGTCAATCTGCCCGGCACCATCCATGAACACCCCAACTGGCGCCGGCGCCTGCGCTTGCCGCTATCGCGCCTTGCCGATGCCGCAAGCCTTTGCGACACCGCCGCCATCATGGCCCGGGCCGGGCGCAACGGATGAAATGCACGGAGGAATCAATGCAGGTGAAAAGCGTGCCCACGAAACCCGTCGAGGGCCAGAAACCCGGCACTTCCGGGCTGCGCAAGAAGACGCGGCAATTCATGCAGCCGGGCTATCTGGAAAACTTCGTGCAGGCGATCTGGAACGCCATCGGCGGGGTTTCGGGCAAGACCCTGGTGCTGGGCGGCGACGGGCGCTTCTTCAACGACCGCGCCGCGCAGATCATCCTTCGCATGGCCGCGGCCTCGGGCGCGGCGCGGGTGATCGTGGGCCAGGGCGCGCTGCTTTCAACCCCGGCCGCGTCGAACCTGATCCGCCAGCGTGGCGCCGATGGCGGCATCATCCTTTCCGCCAGCCACAACCCCGGCGGGGCGGATGCGGATTTTGGCGTGAAATACAACACCGCCAATGGCGGCCCGGCGCCCGAAAGCGTTACCGCCGCCATTCATGAGGCCAGCGAAAGGCTGGATCACTACCTGACGCTTGAAGCCCCCGATATCGACCTGTCGCGCCCGAGAACGACCGGTCTTGGCGCGATGGCGGTCGAGGTGGTTGACCCGGTGACCGACTACGCCACGCTGATGGAGAAACTGTTCGATTTCAACGCCATTCGCGCCCTTCTTCAAGGCGGGTATCAACTGCGCTTCGATGCCATGCACGCCGTCACCGGCCCCTATGCCGTGGAAATTCTGGAACGCCGCCTTGGCGCCGCGCCCGGATCGGTGATCAACGCCACGCCGCTGCCCGATTTCGGCCAGGGCCACCCCGACCCGAACCCGGTCTGGGCCAAGCCCCTTTACGACGCGATTTTCGGCCCCGATGCGCCCGATTTCGCCGCCGCCTCGGATGGCGATGGCGATCGCAACATGATCCTGGGGCGCGGCATCTATGTCGGCCCCTCCGACAGCCTGGCGGTGCTGGCGGCCAATGCCCATCTGTGCCCGGGCTATGCCGGGGGCGTGCGGGGCGTGGCGCGCTCGATGCCCACCTCGCGCGCCGTCGATCGTGTGGCGGCAGCGCGCGGCTGGTCCTGCTTTGCCACGCCCACGGGCTGGAAATTCTTCGGCAATCTGCTCGATGCCGGCATGATCACGCTGTGCGGCGAGGAAAGCTTCGGCACCGGCTCGGACCATGTGCGCGAGAAAGATGGGCTTTGGGCGGTGCTGATGTGGCTCAATATCCTGGCGGCGACGCGGCAATCGGTGGCGGGGCTGCTGGCGGCGCATTGGGCCGAATTCGGCCGCAGTTGGTATTCGCGCCATGATTACGAGGCCGTTGATGCCGCCGCGGCCGAGGCCCTGATCGCCGATCTGCGCGCTGCCCTGCCCGATCTGCCGGGGCAACAGGCGGGTGCGCTGACCGTGAGCGAGGCCGCCGAATTTGCCTATACCGACCCGGTCGATGGCAGCCGTGCCGAGCGCCAGGGGCTGGAGATCGGCTTTGTTGGTGGCGCGCGCACGGTGCTGCGCCTGTCTGGCACCGGCACCGAGGGGGCGACGCTGCGCGTCTATCTGGAAAGCCATGAGGCCAGCCCGACCGGCACCGACACCCAGGCGGCGCTGGCACCGGTGATCGCGGCGGTCGAGGCGCTGGCCGGCATTCGTGCCCGCACCGGGCGCGACGCGCCAGATGTGATTACCTGAACAACGCGGCACTGCGGCTGGGTGGGGAGCGGCAAGGGGGCTGCTGCCCCCTCTCCGCGCCCTGCGGGCGCGAATTCACCCCCGCGCGTATTTCTTGCAAAATGAAGAGTGGCGGGAAGGGGAATGCCTGCGGCCCCTTGGCGCGCGATTGCGTGCCAGGGCCGAGGAAAGATTCTTATTTTCTGTTTGATTTCTGATATTTGCCGCATGTTATTGATGCGACATCACAACTTCCGCCGTGCCGCCAGCGCCGCCGAGATGGTGCCATCGTCGAGATAGTCCAACTCGCCCCCCATCGGCACGCCCTGCGCCAGCGTGGTGACCTTCACGCCATGCGGCGCCAGAGCTTCGGCGATGTAATGCGCCGTCGTTGCCCCCTCGACGGTGGCGTTGAGCGCCAGGATCACCTCGCCCACCGCTTCAGGCTGCAGGCGCTCGATGAGCGCCGGAATGCCCAGTTCGTCAGGGCCCATCGCATCGAGCGCCGAGAGCGTGCCGCCCAGCACATGATAGCGGCCGCGAAAGCCGCAGCCGCGCTCCATCGCCCACAGATCGGCGATATCCTCGACCACGCAGATCTCGCCATTGCCGCGCTCGGGGTTGGCGCAGATCGCGCAGAGATCGGCCTCGGCGATATTGCCGCAGTTTCTGCATTCGCGCGCGCGCTCGGCGACCATGGCCAGCGAGCGCGCCAGCGGCTCCATCACCTGCGTGCGCTTGCGCAGCATGTGCAGCACCGCGCGCCGCGCCGAGCGCGGCCCCAGCCCCGGCAGCCGCGCCATCAGCGCGATCAGCGCCTCGATATCGCCGGTGGGTCGGTCGGACACGCGCGCGGGCTCAGAAATTCGGCAGGTTCATGTCGCGCGGCAGGCCCATGCTTTCGGTAAGCTTGCCCATCTCTTCCTTGGTCCGTTCCTGCGCGCGCGCCTGCACATCCTTGATCGCGGCCAGGATCAGATCCTCGACCACCTCCTTGTCCTCGGCGGAAAAGATCGACGGGTCGATCTCGAGCGCAGTCAGCACCCCCTTGGCGGTGGCGCGCGCCCTGACCAGCCCGGCGCCGCTTTCGCCCTCGACGATGATGGTTTCGAGCCGTTCCTGCAACTCGGCCATCTTCGTCTGCATCTCCTGGGCGGCCTGCATCATCTTGCCCATGTCGCCCAGGCCACCAAGCCCGCCAAGCCCGCCAAGCCCCTTGATCATCGCTTCATCCTCTCGGTCAATGTTTCAATCATCCTCGAACGGATCCCACTCTTCCGGCGGCATCTGCGCTGCCGTTGACAGATCATCCTCGGTCGCTTCCGGCGGTTGCGGATCCCTGAAAGCGGCAATCCTTGCCTGCGGGAAGGCCGTCATCACCGCCTGCACCAGCGGGTTTTCCAGCGCCCGCGCCTCGCGCGCCTGGCGCTGCGCGGCGCGCAACTCGTTGATGCTGGGCGCGCCGCCGCCGGCACTCACCGAGACCGCCCAGCGCGCGCCGGTCCAGCCCTGCAGCCGGTTTGCCAGCCGCGAGGCCAGATCGGCGGGCGCCCCCGGGCCGGGTTCGAACTCGATGCGCCCGGGACTGTAGCGCAGCAGGCGCAGATGGTCCTCGACATCCACCAGCAGCGTCATGTCGCGGCGCTCGCGGATCAGCGCCACCACCTGGTCGAAATCGTGATAGAGGGCCAGGCCCGGGGCCGGGCTGGCTGCAAGCGCGGTTGCCGCTGCGTGGCCCTGAGCCACGCCGCCACTCGCCCCGCCCCCCGTCCGGCCCGGTGCCGGTGCAGGGGCCTGAGCGGAAGGGGCGGTTCCCGGCGCCCCCCCCCCCCCGCCGGGGGGGGGGGGGGGGGGGGGGGGGGGGGGGGGGGGGGGGGGGGGGGGGG
>JAFIEG010000125.1 GCA_020832665.1 Pararhodobacter sp.
TGGGGCGAACGTCAGCGCGCGCCGGGGGCGGAAAGGGGGCCGGTGCGGGTGCTCAGCCCGGCTGGCGGTGGCGCCGCAGCGCCCGCCAGATCCCGGCACCACCGACCGAGCCGGCAAAGAACGCCGCCGCCGCCGTCACGATCGATGGCCCCGCCGGTGTGTCGAGCGAAAGCGACATGCCCAGCCCCACTGCTACCGCCAGCATGGCAATCACTACTGCCAGCGCCGCCATCACCTCGGGCGAGCGTGCATAGACCCGCGCCGTCGCCGCCGGCACGATCAGGAGCGCCGCGATCAGCAGCGCGCCGACCACCTGCAGCGCCGCCGCCACTGTCAGCGCCAGCGCCAGCACCAGCACCAGCCGCTCGCGCCCGGGCTCGATGCCCACGCCGCGCGCCAGGTCCTCGCTCAGCGTTGAAACCAGCATCCGCTCCCAGCGCCAAAGCATCAGCACCAGCACCAGCGCCGAGCCCAGACCGATCAGCCAAAGATCGGCGGAGCCGACGGTGAGGATGTCACCGAACAGATACACCGTCAGGTCGAGCCGCGCGCGCGGCAGGAACGACACCGCCACCAGCCCCAGCGCCAGCGCCGAATGCGCCAGCACGCCAAGCGTGGTATCCACCGCCCAGCCGCGCCCGACAAGAAGCGACACCAGCGTTGCCATGGCCAGCGCGGTGATGAGCGTGCCCAGAAAGACCGAGACCGAAAACGCCAGCGCCAGCGCCACGCCCAGAATCGCGGCATGCGCCGTGGCATCGCCAAAATAGGCCATGCGCCGCCAGATCACGAAGCAGCCCAGGGGCCCCGCCGCCAGCGCCACCATGAACCCCGCCAGCGCCGCGCGCAGGATGAAATCGTCAAGGATCATAAGGTTTTGCGTCCTGGTGGGCCGTCTCGTGATGGGTGGTGGCGTGGGCGGGGTGGTCATGGCCGTGATCATGCCGGTGCTGGTAAAGCGCCAGCGCACCGCCCGTGCCCACGCCGAAAAGCGCGCGGTATTCGGGTGCGGCCGATACCACCGAGGGGGTGCCCTCGCAGCAGATATGGCCGTTGATGCAGATCACCCGGTCAGAGGCGCTCATAACCACATGCAGATCATGGCTGACCGACAGCACCGCGCAGCCGATCTCGCGGCGCACCTCGTCAATCAGGCGGTAGAAGCCGGCAATGCCCATCTGGTCCAGCCCCTGGGTGGGCTCGTCGAGTGCCAGAAGCTGCGGCCGCCCGGCCAGTGCGCGCGCCAGCAACACGCGCTGGAACTGCCCGCCCGACAGCGTGGCCATGGCCTGATCTTCCAGCCCCGGCACGCCGACGCGCTCGAGCAGCGCCGAGATCTCGGTGCGCGGCATCGGCTGCAGCAGGGTCAGGAAGCGGCGCACACTCAAGGGCAGCGCCGGTTCCAGATGCAGCCTTTGCGGCACATAGCCCAGCCGCAACCCGGGTGCGCGCCGCACCGTGCCGCGCGCCGGGGCGATCATGCCCAGCACCGCGCGCAGGAAGGTCGATTTGCCCGAGCCGTTGGGCCCCACGATATTGACGATCTCGCCCGGGCGGATCTGGAAATCGATATCGCGCAGCACCGGCGGCGCGGCGCCGTAGCGCACCGCCAGCCCCTGCGCCGTTATCAGCGGTTCCGCCCGCGATGCCCCCGTGCTCATCGCGGCACCTTCTCGTCATGAATGACTCGGCAGCGCGGGCACAGGCCCGAGGCTTCCAGGCTGACTCGCTCGATGCTGAAACCGGCCCCGCGCGCCCCGGCCTCGAGCGCGCCGCGCAGCTCTTCTGCCGGCATCTCGGCCACCGCCTTGCATTCGCGGCAGATCAGGAAGGCGGCGTGATGGTCCTCGCCGGGATGGGCGCAGGCGATGAAGGCGTTGATGCGCCTTATGCGATGCGCCAGCCCTTGCTCGACCAGAAAATCGAGCGCCCGATAGGCCACCGGCGGCTGGTGGCCGAAGCCCTCTTCCGAGAGCCGCTCAAGCACTTCATAGGCGCCCATCGCGCCATGGCGTTCGAGCAGGATCTCCAGCACCCGCCGGCGCACCGGGGTCAGACGAAGCCCCTGCGCCAGCGCCAGCGTCTCGGCCTGTGCCATGCTCTGCGCGATGCAGCGCGCATGGTCATGCGGGCGAAAGGCCGCCGGGGTTTCGGCATCATCTGGCAATTGCGCACCTCATGGCGTTGACATGATATGATATAACATTATCTTGCGCCCGACACCCTGAAAAGAAAACGACGGAGCCACCAGATGCGATACATGACGTTGCGCCACAGCGCCAGTGCAGCCGCCCTTGCCGCCGGGCTTTCAGCCGTGCCGCTGGCGGCCGAAGTGCCGCAGGTGATGACCGACATTCCGGTCACCCATTCGCTTGTCGCCACAGTCATGGAGGGGCTGGGCACGCCCGATCTCATGCTCGACCGCGGCGCCGATCCGCATCATTTCCAGCTGCGCCCGACCCAGGCGCGGGCGCTGTCGCAGGCCGGGCTGGTGGTCTGGCTGGGGCCCGAGATGACACCATGGCTGGTGCGCGGGCTCGACAATCTGGCCGGGGGCGAGGCGCTGAACCTGCTCGATGTCGATGGGGTGCATCTGCAGCCCTATCAGCCCATGCGCCTGACCGGCGCCGCAGCCGAGGCGGCCGAGGAACACGCGCATGACCATTCGCATGGTCACGGTCATGACCACGGGCATGGCCACGACGATCACGGACATGGCCACGACGATGACCACGGGCACGGCCACGACGATCACGGGCACGGGCATGACGATGACCACGGCCACGAAGAACATGGGCATGAGCATGGCCATGACCACGCGCACGATCATGACGATCATGGCCACCAGCACAGCCATGACCACGCCCACGACGATCACGGCCATGATGATCACGGGCATGACGATCACGGGCATGACGATCACGGGCATGACGATCACGGGCACCACCACCATCACGGCGATTTCGACACGCATGCCTGGATGGACCCCGCCAATGCCGTGCTCTGGCTCGATGCGATTGCCGATCAGCTGGCGGCGATGGACCCAGAGAACGCCGCAACCTACCGCGCCAACGCCGCCGCCGGGCAGGAGCGAATCGAGGCGATGGCGCAAGAGATCGCCGCCACCCTGGCGCCGGTGCGCGAGCACGGCTTCGTCGTCTATCACGATGCCTATGGCTATCTCGCCACCGCCTTCGGGCTGAACATCCTTGGCTCGATCACGCTGGGCGATGCCGCCGATCCCGGCGCCGCGCGGCTGTCGGCGATCCGCGCCAGCCTGGTCGATTCGGGCGCGGTCTGCATTTTCCCCGAGGTCAACCACCCTGATGCCTATGTCGCCCTGATGACCGATGCTGCCGATCTGCGCGTCGGACAGGCGCTGGACCCGGCGGGCGTGATGCTTGATCCTGGCGCCGGCACCTATGAGCAGTTGATGCACGCGATGGCACAGACCATCGCCGAGTGTCTGGCCGAGGGCTGATCGCCCGGCCGGCGCCGATCAGGAGGGTATGAGCCCACCCGCGCGGCACGGCGCAAGGCGCCCCCGGGCGGGCCCGGGGGGGGGTGGGGGGGCGGCCCCCCCCCCCCCGCGGCGCCGTCAACCCGCCCACGTGCCCTTGACCGCCACGCCGCGCTGTGGCCCCCTGCCCCCATGTGCGGCCGCTTTGCCATCACCTTGCCCGACGACGCCATGGCGCAGCTCTTCGGCGCCAGCCCGGCCAATGACATGCCGCCGGTGCCGCGCTACAATGTCTGCCCCACGCAGCCGGTGGCAGCGGTGATCAGCCGCGACGGCGCGCGTCATTACGGCCCCATGCGCTGGGGCCTCATCCCGCGCTGGTACAAGCACCCCACCGATGGCCCGCTTCTGTTCAACGCGCGCAGTGAATCCATCGCCGAAAAACCCGCCTTCGCCGATGCCGCGCGCAAGCGACGCTGCCTGATCCCGGCGACGGGGTTCTATGAGTGGACGAAAGAGGGCGAGGCGCGCCTGCCCTGGTTCATCCACCGCGCCGATGACGCGCCCATGGTCATGGCCGGCATCTGGCAGGTCTGGCACGGCCCCGAGGGCGCGCGCGTGGCAAGCTGCGCCATCGTCACCTGCCCGGCGAGCGAGGAAATCGCGCATCTGCATGATCGCATGCCGGTGATCGTGGAACCTGATGTCTGGCCGCTCTGGCTGGGCGAGGCCGGCCACGGCGCGGCGCGGCTGATGCAGCCGCCTGCAGCGGGCACGCTTGCCTTTCATCGCGTCGGCACCGCGGTCAATTCCAACTGTGCCGAAGGGGTCGAACTGATCGATCCCGTTTGAAACAACACATTCCCCGAACATGAAATCCTGATGAAAACAGGCATTGGCGCTTGCCTGCCATGCCGCTTTCAGGCTTCATCGGGCAAACGCGGCAGGGAGGCGCGGCGCGATGACCGAAAGCAGCGCAACAAGCGGCAATTCGAAACGCATCTGGGGCTGGTGGTGGTTCGACTGGGCCAACCAGCCCTACAACACGCTTTTGCTGACCTTCATCTTCGCCCCCTATTTCGCCGCCTCGGTGGCACCTGACCCGGTAACGGGGCAGGCCATGTGGGGCTGGATGAACTTTGCCGCCGGCCTGCTGATCGCGGTCTTCGCCCCGATCCTGGGCGCAATCGCCGACAATACCGGCCCGAAACGGCCCTGGATATTGTTCTGGTCGCTTCTCTATATTGCCGGCGCCTGGGCGCTGTGGTGGGCGGTACCCGATGCCGATCAGGCCACGCTCATCTGGGTGCTGGTGGCCTTCGGCGTGGGCATGGTCGGGCTAGAATACGGCATCATATTCACCAATGCCATCCTTCCCACGCTGGGCAACCGCGCCGAGATCGGGCGCATCTCGGGCTCGGGCTGGGCCTTCGGCTATGTCGGCGGGCTGGTCGCGCTCATCGTCATGCTGCTGTTTCTGGCCGAGAATGATCGCGGCGTCACGCTGATCGGGATGGAGCCGCTGTTCGGGCTCGACCCGGAATTGCGCGAGGGCACGCGCGCGGTGGGGCCGATGACGGCGCTGTGGTATATCGTCTTCGTCCTGCCCTTCTTCCTGTGGGTGAAGGACCCCCCCGCCCCGGAGGTGCGCGTCAAGACCGCCATCAAGCAAAGTCTCAGCGATCTCGGCCGCACGCTGAAACGGCTGCCAAGCCACCGCAGCCTGCTGTCCTATCTCGTTTCCTCGACCTTCTATCGCGACGGGCTCAATGGCATCTACACCTTCGGCGGCATCTATGCCGCCGGCGTGCTGGGCTGGTCGATCGTGCAAATCGGCGTGTTCGGCATCCTCGCCGCCACCATCGGTGCCATCGGCTGCTGGATTGGCGGGCGCGCCGACCGCCGCTTCGGGCCGAAACCGGTGATCGTGACCTGCATCCTGGGGCTGATCATCGTGTGCTGCATCGTCGTCTCGACCGACCGGACCATGGTGCTGTTCATGCCCATCGAGACCGGCTCGACGCTGCCCGATGTGGTGTTCTACATCTGCGGCGGGCTGATCGGCGCCTCGGGCGGTGCCTTGCAGGCGGCCTCGCGCACCATGATGGTGCGCCAGGCCAACCCCGAACGCATGACCGAGGCCTTCGGGCTCTACGCGCTGTCGGGCAAGGCGCTCAGCTTCATGGCGCCGGGGATGATCGCACTGGCCACCACCTGGTTCGCCGATCAAAGACTGGGCGTTTCGCCGCTGATCCTGCTTTTCGCGGCGGGGCTGGTGCTGTTAATCTGGGTCAAACCCGATGGAGAACCTGCACAAGTATGGGAAGTCGACAACGCCACCCGCTGATCCTGGCTGCCGCGCTGGCCCTGGCAGTCACCCTTGGCCCCGCCGCCGGCCCAGCGCCGGCACAATCGCTGGCCAACCAGCTATTCGGTGCGCATGAAATGCCCTCGCTGGCGCGCCCGCAGGCTTTTGGCTCCTATGCGCGCGGTTGCGCCGACGGGCTGGTGGCGCTGCCCGAAACCGGCCCCACCTGGCAGGCCATGCGGCTGTCGCGCAACCGCAACTGGGGCCACCCCGAGATGATCGCCTATGTGCAGGATCTGTCACGCGAGGCGTCACGCATCGGCTGGCGCGGGCTCTATGTCGGCGATATCAGCCAGCCGCGCGGCGGGCCGATGACCTCGGGCCATGCCAGCCACCAGATCGGGCTTGACGCCGATATCTGGATGCTGCCGCCCGAGCGGCTGGACCTCAGCCGCAGCGAGCGCGAAAACATCAGCTCCATCTCGGTGCGCAGCGCCGATCAGCGCAGCACCACCGAAAACTGGACAGCACAGCACCACGCGCTCCTGCGCGCCGCGGCATCCGACCCGCGCGTTGACCGCATCTTCGTTGCCGCCGCCGTGAAGATCGAGATGTGCCGCAACGCCACCCCCGCCGATACGCAATGGCTGCAGCGTATCCGCCCGGCGCCGGGGCACAATTACCATTTCCACGTCCGCCTGCGCTGCCCGAGCGATTCGCGGGGCTGCGAAACCCAGTCACCCACGGTGGCCGAGCTGTCCAATGGCGGCAATGGCTGCGATGACACGCTGATGTGGTGGGTGACCGACTACCTTGACCCGCCGCCGCGCACCGAGCGCGAACCGGCCCCGCGCCGGCGCCATCCGCGCGAATTCACGCTGTCCGACCTGCCGCGCCAATGCGCCGAGGTGGTGACCCGTCCCTGAAAGCAATGGGCACAGCCAATCCGCGCCCCTTCATCTTGCAGGAAAAAACTCTGGGGGAAGGCTGCGCGAATGCGCAGACGGGGGCAAAGCCCCGGCCCCTCGGCGCGTTCACGAACCGGATGAAACCACCAGCGGAACACGGCGGCCCGGGCGGAAAACGGCCCTTCGAAGGGCCGTTGCGGGCGCTGCCGAACCCCCCGTGCCGCCCCGGGGCACCCACCCCCCCCGGGCCCCGCCCGCGCGCCCCCCCCCCCCCCCCCC
>JAFIEG010000027.1 GCA_020832665.1 Pararhodobacter sp.
ACGCCATCACCCGCAAGCCCAAGGGGCATGATTTCGACTATTCCCGCCAGAAGGTGGCCGGCCAGGTGAGCCGGCACATGAGCCATACGGGGGGCTGAGGCGCGCCCCGCTGCAAGCCGGGCCGCGCGCGCAAATGGCTGCCGCTCCTTGGGTCAATTGCACTTGATAAGTGAAGAAATTCACGCATAGTTGTGCTTGGACAAGGCGTTGCAGGGCTTTTCTGCCGCTTTTCCGTCTTTGTCGTGCCTGCTTGTTTTTGCCTGAGTGCGGACGGGCAGTTGCCATTGCCGCAGTCGGATCAACAGTCAGGAAACACAGCCGTGAAAAACGCCGCCATCCTCAGGGCCGGGCTCTTGCCCGCCATCGCCCTTGCCCTGTCGGCTTGCCAGAGCGATCATCTGGTCACCTCGGTCAATCCCATATTCCAGTCGGCCGAATCGAACGAGTTGCGCCGGCAGATCAGCGGCTCGACGCTGGAATACACCTCCGCGCGCTGTGTTGCGACGGTCGAGTATGCGCGCAACGGCGCAAGACGCGGCCTGACGCGCTGCAACGGCACCGGCGCCACGCCGACTACCCTGACCACGGTCGGCACCTGGAACGTTCGAGGCAACGCGCTTTGCTGGAATACGCAGATTCGCAATGGCGAGCGGCTTTCGCGCGAAGAGCAGCGCGAGGAAATCTGCGGGCGTCCCGTCATCGATGGTGATTCCGGTGTCATGCACACCGATCAGGGGCGGCTGCCTTTCCGGATAGTCGCCCGCGCCGGTTGATCGGGCGCGGACCGGGTCGCTCGGGGAACCAGACGCGAAAGCAGACGCTGCCTGGCATCGCGTGCTTGCTGCCGCGTTTGCCGTCACTTTGCCGCGCGTGACCGATCTGAAACCGACCCGCCACGGAGTTTCTGACCAAATCGGCGACAGGCGAGGCTTCATGCGTTATTCGAACATGCAATGGTATCTCTCGCAGGCCGGGAACACGGTGCATCTGGTTGCGCTCTTTCCCGAAAGGCTTGAGCCCGACAAGGCGCGCGCCATGCTTTCGGAAGCGTTTCGCACCCTGCCTTCGCTGGCACTCGCCGATCTGCCAGGGCAGGACCGCATAGCACCAGCTGCTTCCGGCCCGCTCGATCCGCCGGGCGCCGCCGCCATGGTGCTCGAAACAAGCGAGGTCTCCAGCCTGCCCGACAACCCCGCCGCCTTCCTCGCCCCGGCGCCCTTCCTGTTCGATGACCCGGCGCTGCCGGCCCTGCGTGCCCGACTGTTGACCCTTGCACCCGGTGCCGAAGGCAGCACCGGCAGCGTGCTGAGCATTGCCGTATCGCATGCTCTGGTCGAGGGCGCGGATCTCAGCGCCCTGATGCGGGGCGGTCGGAACCGGCGCCAAGGTGCCGCTGAGCCGCGCTTTGGCGTATTCTCCCGGTTCGGCCTGGCGCTGGGCGCCCCGGTTCTGGCGGCACTGCATCTTTTTCTTGCACGCCGCGAGAAGCGCCGGCGCGACGGGTTCGGCTTTGCCGTGGTCGAGTTGGACGCCGCCGCCCTGCGCCACGCCGCGCGCCGCCTGGGACTGCGCCGGCGCAGCCTGCTTTTCAGCTGCGTTCTGCATGCGCTTACCGATGGCCCGGCCGGTCGGCGACTGGGCGTAAGCTATTCGCATATGCCCCCGAACCGGGTGACACTGGAAGATGACAGCCAGCTTGCGGTGCGTGTCAATTTCCTGTCGCTCAGGCGCGAGGCAACACCCGAAGCCTTTGCGCGCCAGATCGAACACCAGCTGCGCCGGCGCGACGAAAGCGAGGTGCTCACCCAGTTTCTCAACAACAGGGTGCTGGGCTGGCACCGGCGCGCCATCCGGCTTTTCCCCAGCCTGTACGGCGGCGCGTTCTTCGGCTTCGCACCCTATGAAATGGTGCTATCGCTCGTGCATCCGCTGCGCCCGGCCGGGGAATTCGGCGCCTTCGGCCAGGCGCGGATCATCGGCGGCTCAATGACCGGCACCGCGCCTTCATGCATCATGGTGCAGGCCAATGGCCGTGTCGGTCTGTGCCTGTGGATCGAACATGACCGCATGGCGAGACTGTCAGCGCTGCGCGACAATCTGCTGGAGTTGGGTATCGACTGCACGGCCTTCACCCGTGAAGGCGCGGTCCCCGTGGCACCAGCGGCCAGCCAAGCGGGAAATGTGGCCCAGGCCGGCTGAACCCGTCGCCGTAGCCGGCCCCTCAGCCCGAGAACAGGAAGTGCAGCACGTCGCCATCGTGCACAACATAGCTTTTGCCCTCGACACGCAGCTTTCCGGCGTCGCGCGCGCCCGCCTCGCCGCCGCAGGCAATGAAATCGTCATAGGCGATGGTCTCGGCGCGGATGAAGCCGCGCTCGAAATCGCCATGGATCACCCCTGCCGCCTGCGGCGCCAGCGTGCCGCGGTGGATGGTCCAGGCGCGGGTTTCCTTGGGCCCGGCGGTAAAATAGGTCTGCAGGCCCAGAAGCGTGTAGCCGGCGCGGATAAGCCGGTCGAGCCCGGCCTCTTCCAGCCCCATCTCGTCAAGGAACATCGCGGCCTCGTCATGCGGCAGCTGCGCCAGTTCTTCCTCGATGCGCGCGGAAATCACCACCACCCCCGCGCCCTGCTGGGCCGCCAGCGCTTCCACCCGCGCCGATTGCGAATTGCCGCTTGCCGCCGAGGCTTCCTCGACATTGCAGACATAAAGCACGGGCTTGGCGGTGAGCAGCTGAAGCTGGCCCCAGAGCTTTTCATCCTCGGCGGCCACGGTGATGCTGCGCGCCGGGCGCCCTTCATTGAGCACCTCCAGCGCCTGGCGCAACAGCCGGTCCTGGGCCAACGCCTCCTTGTCGCCGCCCTTGAGCTTGCGCGCCAGATTGCTCAGGCGCCGCTCGATCGATTCCATGTCAGCGATCATCAGCTCGGTGTCGATGGTCTCGGCATCGGCAACCGGGTCGATGCGGCCCTCGACATGGGCGATATCGCCATCCTCGAAGCTGCGCAGCACATGCGCGATGGCATCGACCTCGCGGATATTGGCCAGAAACTGATTGCCCAGCCCCTCGCCCTTTGATGCCCCGCGCACCAGCCCGGCGATATCGACAAAGGTCATCCGCGCCGGGATCACCGTCTTCGACTTTGCAATCTCGGCAATACGTTCAAGCCGCAGATCGGGCACCGCCACCTCACCGACATTGGGCTCGATGGTGCAGAAGGGAAAATTCGCCGCCTGCGCAGCGGCGGTGCGGGTGAGCGCGTTGAAAAGCGTGGATTTGCCTACATTCGGCAAGCCCACGATACCCATTCTGAAACCCATCTGCGCCTCCTGCCCGGTTCTGCCCGCCTGTCTGCGCGCGGGCTTTACCCGCATCCTTGACAAGGAGCAACCGCGAAGCCCGGGCGCGCGGCGGGCCGGCCCCGTCGATACCGTGGCGCATGGAGAGAAAAATTGAGTTACGGGTCATGAGCCGGCGCCCGCCCTGTCGTCATCCGACATGCTTGCGGCGGGACAATTGATGCCCCGCCGCGTGAATCCGATGACTTTCGTGCCGACTGTTGCACCAGCCGGGTGGCCTTGAGCGCGGACCGGCTTACTGAATTTGCCAGGTATTGCCGCGACTGCCGTCAGGATTGATGAAGGTGAGCTCGCTATCGCCCAGTTCGACATTCATGCAGGTGGTTCCGGCCTGGTCCTCCGGCTCGATAATGGTGTCGCACCATTGGCCGTTCTGAACCATCCAGGTGCCGCGCAGGTCGCCGGCGGGCGTCGTGCCGTCCAGCGTGCCGTCAGGATTGACATTGAGGGCGACGTTACCATACGTCAGCGTGTTGCCCGAAACCGCCCGTGTCACAGGGTCAACATCGGCCGGACGGTCCATCATGTCGCCACATGCGGTCAAGGCCAGGCCGGCCGCACAAACCAAAGCGAATGACTGAGCTTTCATAGTTTTCCTCCTTACTTACAATTCAAGTGCAGTCTCTGCTGCCTTTTCCCGTCGTTCGGTTCCCTTGCCCTTGCCTGCGGTTCACAGAGGCCAATTTGGCTCTGCGTGCCGGGAAACCTAACAATCCGTTGCATCTGTGCAAAGGAAAATCCCGTGAAATAGCATCAGCGCACCCATCATGCTGAGCGTAAGCCACTGTCAATAAATGGTAATTTTGAAAGGCCGGCGGGCACCATTCAGAACGGCTTGACCACCACCACCCATAAGACCGCGATCACCAGCACCACGCTGGCCTCGTTGAACACGCGCAGGAAGAAATCGCTTTCGCGGAACTCGCCGCGCCGGGCGCGGATGACCAGCAGCCCGGTCCAGGCGTAGTGGCCCGCCAGCACCGCCACCATGGCCAGCTTCACCCAGACCCACGGCATGAACCCCCAGACCTGCCAGCCCAGCCAGATGCCGGAGATCATCGCCACCACCCCCAGCCCGGCGGAAAAGCGAAAAAGCCGGATGGTCAGATCGCCCAGCGGGCCGAATTCGCCCAGCCGCGCATACTCGCGCTTCCAGTAGATCAGCGCACGCGGCACTGCGAAGATCGAGGTCATCCAGCCCATGACCGTCAGCAGGTGAATGATTTTCAGCCAGTCCATGTGGCCTGTCTGCCCCGGCGGGCGGCGCGCTGCAAGACAGGGCTTGCTGGCGGCCATTGATTTTCCCGCCCGGCGCGTGCAAACGAGCGGCATATTGTCCGTTCCGGGGAGCCGTCATGAGCCGCATCGCCACTGCCTTTGCCCGCCTCAAGGCCGCGCGCCGCAAGGCGTTCGTTTCCTACATCATGGGCGGCGACCCCGATTTCGACACCTCGCTGGCCATCATGCAGGGCCTGCCGGCGGCGGGGGTGGATGTGATCGAGCTGGGCGTGCCCTTCACCGACCCGATGGCCGACGGCCCCACCATCCAGCTTGCCGGGCAGCGCGCGCTGGAAGCCGGGCAAACGCTTGAGCGCACGCTGGAGATGGTGCGCCGCTTCCGCGAGGGCGACGATGCCACGCCGATCGTGCTGATGGGCTATTACAACCCCATCTACAATCGCGGCGTCGAGCGTTTCCTGAATGATGCCGCCACCGCCGGGGTGGACGGGCTGATCGTGGTGGACCTGCCGCCCGAGGAGGATGACGAGCTGTGCCTGCCGGCGCAGGCGGCGGGCATCGATTTCATTCGCCTGGCCACGCCCACCACCGATGACGCACGCCTGCCCAGGGTGCTGCAAAACAGCTCGGGCTTTGTCTATTATGTGTCGATCACCGGCATCACCGGCGCGGCGGCGGCGCAGGCGGGCGAGGTAGCGCCCGAGGTGGCGCGCATCAAGGAAGCGACCGACCTGCCGGTGATCGTGGGTTTCGGCATCAACACCCCCGACGCCGCGCATGAGATCGCCTCAATCGCCGATGGCTGCGTGGTGGGCTCGGCCATCGTCAAGCTGATCGGCGAGGGCAGGCCGGTGGACGAGGTGCTCGCGCATGTGCGCGCACTGGCCGAGGGGGCGCATCGGGGCCAGGGCAGCTGACGGCGCTGCGCCGCAGCGGCGCTATGTGCACAATTGCAACAGCGCCCTAAAAAATACCGCAGAATCAAGCTTCAAGCTATTATCCGCCGCCCTCTCCGGTAGCGTCGCGGGCCGAGCAACACGATATGGAAAGGTCGGAAATTCATGAAGCGTATTGTACCCTTGGCGCTGGTCGCGGTGGCCGCCATTGCGCTTGCGGTTTTCGGATACTCGCGCCTTCAGGCGTCGGATCAGATGGACGGCACGGCATTCCTTGCCGCGATCAACGAAGAGCTTGACGGAACGGGCTGGAACGCCGAGGCGATCGAGTTCACCGGCGAACGATTCGAGCAGCGCGAGGGCGACGAACGTTTGATGGTGCAGGATTTCACGGCCACTGCGCGCGCGGTGCAACCGTTCTACCGGCAGAGCGAACGCCATGAAGACACCATCTTCGTCGAGCTGTCCGTTGCAAGGGGCACGACCTTTGCGCTTTCGGGCGAGGCCATTCTTTTCACCGCGCCGGGTATGCGCGAAGAGGTTGTCCGCCTTGTCAATCACCATGACATGCTCGATTCGGGCCGTCCGCTGGACCGGTTCGGCGGGCAGGGAACGGCCGTCCATATCGAGGGCACCGACGAAGCCCTGGCCGCCCGCGCCGCCATCGAGCAGGCCCGTGCCGAGGCCGAGGCCGCGCGCGAAGCAGAAAATGACCGCATCAATGCGTTTTACAGCGGCGAATGGATCAGCCGGGGCCGTTGCGGCAATATCGATTTCGAACACCGCTTCACGCTGGAACCCGACGATCAGCAAGGGCGTTTCACCGGCGAAGTGACCTATCGTCCGATCTACCCCTCGCCGCCCTTCGAATTCGGCAGCTACACGGCCAACGCCCGCCACGATACGCGAAACGACCGGCTGGTAATCGATTTCGTCCGCTGGATCGAGCAGCCGCAGGGCAATCGCGGCGTGAGCGTCACGCTGGCGGCTGAAGGCGAGGACGAAGGCGGGCAAGTCGAACTGATTGGCGAATCGCCCAACCTGCTGGGGGCCATGAGCGGGGGCAACTGCACTTATCGCCTGCAGCGCCCCGATGCCTTTGCGGCCGAGCGCGAGACGGTGCTGGGCCCGGTGCGCGCGCTGCTGGAACGGATCGAAGAGGGCGTCTGGATCGAGGGCAGCCAAAGCGGGCCGGAACGCGACGGGCGCACCGACTGGCCGGTGCGCGTGCGGGTCGTCGGCGTGACAGAGGATTACATCATGGCCGAGGCCGAGTTGATGGGCTTTCACGCCAACAGCCGGACTGTTTTGGGCGAATTCGAGCTGCGTTTTGCCCTGTTCCTGACCGACGGGATCGATGCGCCGCGCATCGAATTCGGTCGCCGTCCCGCGATACGCGGGCGCGACGTGCGGAATCTCTACAACCGCGGCTCCGCCTGCCCGGCAATGCGTATCAGTCTGGATGCCGAAACCGGCGTGGTCACGGGCAGTAATAACGACCGTGGTCACTGCATCGACGAGTTGCGCCTGCCGCTGGTGCCCTGATCCGTGCCCGTTAGCGCCCCATCGGCAAGGCGCATCAGCGGCCTTGCCGATGGCCATGACCGTGGCCGCGCCGGGTGTTTCAGTCGCGCAGCGCGTCCATCACCGCGCGCAGATGCGTCAGATGCGGCGCCAGCGCCTCCAACGTGCCGGGGGCCAGCCGCTCATGCAGCGCCGCCTGATTGCGCGCCACCCGTGCCATGGCCTGCGCGTGCCAATCGCGCCCGGCATCGCTCAGCATCACCAGTTTCGAGCGCCCGTCGCGCGGGTTGGGCGAAAAAAAGATCAGCCCGCGCCTTTCCAGTACCTGCAGCGTATGGGTCATGGTGGTTTTCGGCTGCTGGAAGGCGCGCGCCAGTTCCAGCGGCGTCGCGCCCTCTCCGCGGCGGATCAGATGCTGGATCACCGAGAAATGCGCCAGGCTCCAGCCCGGCATCGCCGCCTCGAAGGCCGCAGCCGAGAGCTGCGCGATAATGTTGATCTCGGTCATCACGCCGAAGGTCAGGCGCATGCGCGCCGGGTCGGCCCCGGCTGTCTTGCCGCTTTCTTGTTCAGCCATGCCTCAACCGGGTTTCCAATGGCCAGCGTGGCGCCGGGTCGACGCGCGGGCCGTGGCCAAGTCGCGCGATGAGTTGCACCGTCTCGCCCTCGCCTGCCAGCATCGCCTGCGCCTGTGCGCGGAATGGCGCCATCTCGGCATATTCCTGCGTGACCTGCAACAGCGGATGCACTGACAGCCCCTGCGCCGTGGCGGTCAGGTCAAACCGCATCCAGCGCCGGCCGATCTCGATATGAGTGCGCGCGTCGTCGCCCTGCGTGGTGATCACCGCATAGGCCGGGGTGGCGGCGAGCACGCGCTCGAAAATCCGCACGCCGGTGCGAAAGCCGCGGCTTTCCGGGTCGCGCTGGCTGTCGCGGGTCAACAGCCCGGCCAGCGCCAGGGTTTCCATGAACGCCCCGCCCAGGGCCACCCCGTCGGGGTTGGCCTCGATCTCGCGCCGGCCGATGCGCATCAGATCGACGCTTTCACCATGCGCGGCCGGTGTCAGCGCCTCTCTCAGCCAGCCATCCCAGGTCAACCGGCGCAGCGCGGCCACGTCATCTGGGTCGGTGATGACGCGTGCATGGGGTTCCAGCGCAGTAATCGCCGCCGGGGCCGGCCGGCGCTGTTCATAGGCCTCGCGGTTGGTGCGCCGCGTGGGGATGTGGGCGAATAGCGGGTCGGGGCTGGCCGCGCCGGCGGTAAAGCGCGCCTCGGCCACCGGCCTTCCCGCACCCTCGCCTTGCGGAAAGAGCGCCAGATCCACCGCATGCCCGGAGGCGCTGGCGGCGATGCTCATCAACTCGATGAAACAACCCATGCCAATGGTCAGTTGACGCCCGAAAGGGTCGGTCTGCGGCAGGGTGCGTGCCGGGTCACGGTAAAGGCGCAACGCATCGCTGCCGATCAGCCGGGCCTGCCAGGGCTGGCGGTTATGCGGGTTGGGCGCCAGCAGCGCCCAGCTCAGCGCATTCAGCCGCGCATCGTCATACCCGCCCGCCGCGCCCCAGGGGGCGAGCGCGGCATGCGGCGTACGGGTGGCCAGAAAGCCCCCTGCCCCGGCGCTGGCGGCCAGAACGCTGCCCCCGCCGATCAGGGCCAGGGCACTGCGACGGGTAACGGGCATGGGGCTCTCCTTCTGGTTCGATTTCGCACCACTTACTACGATATCGCACCACTTGCAATCGCTTCGTCTCGCTTGCCGCAACCATCGGGCGCTGGTAACCATTCCTGACCAATCCGGAGGAGCGCATGCCCGTCATCACCGAGATCGAGGATCTTCGCCGAATCTATCGCCGCCGTGTGCCGCGAATGTTCTACGATTACGCGGAATCGGGCAGCTGGAGCGAGCAGACCTTTCGCGAGAACACCAGTGATTTCCACAAGATCCGCCTGCGCCAGCGGGTGGCGGTGGACATGGCCGGGCGCTCGACCGCTTCAACCATGATCGGGCAGGATGTGGCGATGCCGGTGGCGCTGGCGCCGGTGGGGCTGACCGGCATGCAATCGGCCGATGGCGAGATCAAGGCCGCGCGCGCCGCCGAGAAATTCGGCGTGCCCTTCACGCTTTCCACCATGTCGATCTGCTCGATCGAGGATGTGGCCGAACACACCACGAAACCCTTCTGGTTTCAGGTCTATACGCTCAAGGATGACGATTTCATGCGCCGGCTCTTCGAGCGCGCGCGCGCCGCCAATTGCTCGGCGCTGGTGATCACCGTCGATCTGCAGATCATGGGCCAGCGCCACCGCGACCTGAAGAACGGACTGTCGGCGCCGCCCAAGCTGACCATGGCCTCGATCGCCGACATGATGACCAAAATCCCCTGGGGGCTGGAGATGCTGGGCACCAAGCGGCGTTTCTTCGGCAATATCGTGGGCCATGCCAAGGGGGTGAAGGACCCGTCCTCGCTGGCCACCTGGACGGCCGAGGCGTTTGATCCGTCGCTGGACTGGAAGCGCATCGCGCAGTTCAAGGAATGGTGGGGCGGCAAGCTGATCGTCAAGGGCATCATGGAGCCCGAGGATGCGCGCCGCGCCGCCGAGATCGGCGCCGATGCCATCGTGGTATCGAATCATGGCGGGCGCCAGCTTGACGGCGCGCCCAGCTCCATCCGCGCGCTGCCGGCGATCATGGATGCGGTCGGCGACAGGCTGGAGGTGCATCTCGACAGCGGCATCCGCTCGGGGCAGGACGTGCTCAAGGCGCTGGCGCTGGGGGCCAAGGGCACCTATATCGGCCGCGCCTTCACCTACGGGCTGGGGGCGATGGGCGAGGCCGGGGTGAGCAAGGCGCTGGAGGTGATCCACAAGGAGCTGGACCTGACCATGGCGCTGTGCGGCGAGCGCTTCGTCACCGATCTGGGCCGACACAATCTGATCGTTCCGCAGGGCTTCGAGAATCTGACCGTGCCGCTGTAACGGCGCGCCGCCGCTGCCAGGGAAGCACCGGAAGCGGTGTTGCCGATTGCCCCTTCGTTTTCATGCCCGGGCCGTCATGCGGCCCGGAATATGCGGCCATGCAAGCGGATTGCCTCAGGGGTACCGACCACAAAATAGCCATAAAACTCTGCCCATCATTAAAGCCTGCCCATGCCGAGCAAGCGATGGAAAGCCAATGAACCCCGATGACGCTCAACCTTTGGACGACGCGTTGTTGATGTGGCGCATGGTTGAGGCGTTGCAGATAGATCTGGCGCCACCATTGATCAATGGCTCCCTGTCGTTCAAGCGGCTTCAGCAGATGCTTCGGCAATGCGCGAAATGCCCGCAACCGGGGTCATGCACCCGTTTTCTTGACCGAAACAAGACGCCGGCCGCTGATCCGCCCCGCTACTGCCCCAACCGAAGGACGTTGCTGGCACTGCGTGCAAGCAGCCAGTGAAACCAGATCCTTTTGATTGGTTCCGGTAGCCTGGGTTGCATGCCCGCCCGTGCCGGGCGCCGAGCGTGCGTCCACCTATGCAACCAACCCGTTCCGGTGTTATGTTGAATGACGGGAGGGCAACATGGCACCAACCATCCGACCGGCCCGGCGCGAGGATGCGCGCGATCTGGCAAGGCTGATCGACATTGCCGGCGAGGGGCTGCCCGGCCATCTGTGGGCGGGTATGGCCGGGCCCGGCGAGGCGCCGCTCGATATCGGCACAATCCGCGCCGCGCGCGACAGCGGCGGGTTTTCCTGGCGCAATGCCCATATCGCCGAGATCGACAACGCACCGGCCGGCGCACTGGTCAGCTACCGTCTGGGGACAGAGCCGCAGCCGATCGAGGATTTGCCCGCGATCATCCGCCCGCTGCAATGGCTTGAGAACCAGGCACCCGGGAGCCATTACATCAACGCCATTGCAACCTATCCGCCGTACCGCCGGCGCGGCATCGCCGCGGCGCTGATGGTGCAGGCCGAGTCGCTGGCCGCCGGGGCACCCTCATTGAGCCTGATCGTTGCCGATGGCAATGCCGCAGCGCTGCGGCTTTACGCGTCATGCGGCTATGGCGAGCAGGCGCGCGCGCCGCTGGTGAGCAATGGCTGGCAATGCAGCGCGGAGAACTGGCTGTTGCTGGTGAAACCCCTCGCCGGGTGAGAGCAGGTCGCTTCCCCACAACCCATCCGCCGGCACGCCGCCTTGAAACGAAAAGAGGGCGGCCCGCAGGCCGCCCCCCAAAAGCATCTGGCTTGAGCAGCCGGGATTACATCATCCCGCCCATGCCGCCCATGCCGCCCATGCCGCCCATGTCGGCACCGCCGCCGCCCTGGCCCTTCGGCTCGGGCTTGTCGGCGATCATCGCCTCGGTGGTGATCAACAGACCCGCCACCGACGCGGCATCTTCCAGTGCCGTGCGCACGACCTTGGCCGGATCGATCACGCCGAACTTGAACATGTCGCCATATTCCTCGGTCTGCGCGTTGAAGCCAAACTTCACATCGTCGCTTTCGCGGATCTTGCCGGCCACCACGGCGCCATCGACACCGGCATTCTCGGCGATCTGGCGCAGCGGCGCTTCCAGCGCGCGGCGCACGATGGCGATGCCGGCTTCCTGGTCGGGGTTCTCGCCCTTCATGCCGGCCAGCGACTTGGCGCCCTGCACCAGCGCCACGCCGCCACCGACGACGATGCCTTCCTGCACCGCGGCGCGGGTGGCGTTGAGCGCGTCATCGACGCGGTCCTTGCGCTCCTTCACCTCGATCTCGGAGGAGCCGCCGACGCGGATCACCGCCACGCCGCCAGCCAGCTTGGCCAGGCGCTCCTGCAGCTTCTCTTTGTCGTAATCCGAGGTGGTTTCCTCGATCTGCTGGCGAATCTGGGCAACGCGGGCCTCGATCTCGGCCTTCTCGCCGGCGCCGTCGATGATGGTGGTGTCGTCTTTCTTGATCTCCACCTTCTTGGCCGAGCCGAGCATGTCAAGCGTGACATTCTCAAGCTTCATGCCCAGATCTTCCGAGATCACCTGACCGCCGGTCAGGATGGCGATGTCCTGCAGCATGGCCTTGCGGCGATCGCCGAAGCCCGGCGCCTTGACGGCGGCAATCTTCAGCCCGCCGCGCAGCTTGTTGACCACCAGCGTGGCCAGCGCCTCGCCCTCGACATCTTCGGCGATGATCAGAAGCGGCTTCTGGCTCTGGATCACGGCCTCAAGCAGCGGCACCATCGGCTGCAGCGAGGAGAGCTTCTTCTCGTGCAGCAGGATGTAGCAATCTTCCAGATCGGCGATCATCTTGTCGGGGTTGGTGACGAAATAGGGCGACAGGTAGCCGCGGTCGAACTGCATGCCCTCGACGACCTCGACCTCGGTCTCCATGCCCTTGTTCTCTTCGACGGTGATGACACCCTCGTTGCCAACCTTCTGCATGGCGTCGGCGATCATGCGGCCGATCGAGGCCTCGCCATTGGCCGAAATGGTGCCGACCTGCGCCACCTCGTCGCTGTCCGCGACCGGGCGCGCCGAGGCCTTGATCTGCTCGACGACCTTGGTCACGGCCAGATCGACGCCGCGCTTGAGATCCATCGGGTTCATGCCGGCGGCAACGGCCTTCAGGCCCTCGCGCACAATCGACTG
Source organism: Pararhodobacter sp. (assembly GCA_020832665.1). Taxonomy (GTDB): domain Bacteria; phylum Pseudomonadota; class Alphaproteobacteria; order Rhodobacterales; family Rhodobacteraceae; genus Pararhodobacter. Next base: position 12,635 of record JAFIEG010000027.1, read on the forward strand.
GGCCAACACGGTGGCGGTGGTGGTGCCGTCGCCGGCCTCGTCATTGGTGCGGTTGGCCACTTCCTTGACCATCTGCGCGCCCATGTTCTCGAACTTGTCGGAAAGCTCGATTTCCTTGGCGACGGTTACGCCGTCCTTGGTGATGCGCGGCGAGCCGAAGCTCTTCTCCAGCACCACGTTGCGGCCCTTGGGGCCAAGCGTGACCTTGACCGCATCGGCGAGGATGTTGACGCCCCTGAGCATGCGGTCGCGGGCATCGGTATGAAATTTCACGTCCTTGGCAGCCATGTTGGATGCTCCTGAAATCTGGGTTTTCTGTCAGAGGATTGCGAACTGTCCGGCGATCAAGCGATGATGCCGAGGATGTCGCTTTCCTTCATGATGAGCAGCTCTTCGCCATCAATCGTCACCTCGGTGCCCGACCACTTGCCGAACAGCACACGGTCACCGGCTTTCACCGAAGGCGCGATCAACTCGCCCGAATCCTTGCGCGCGCCTTCACCGACCGAGACGATCTCGCCCTCGGCGGGTTTTTCCTTGGCGGTGTCGGGGATGATCAGGCCGCCCTTTGTCTTGTCATCGCTTTCGACGCGACGCACCAGCACACGGTCGTGGAGAGGTTTGAAAGCCATCTGCGGATGCTCCCTAAGCTTGCAGCTGTTTCTCGTTCTTAGCACTCACTCATGATGAGTGCTAACGGTTCGGTTATGTAGGCAGACGCCGCTCGGGTGTCAACACCTTGCAAGCACTCGTGGCAAATCATGCGCGATATCAAGAGATACATTGCGATGCGGCAAAGGGCGCTCTAACCTGCGGCGGGCCAGACCCGTCGCACAACGGGCCGTAGCATGGAGGGAACAAGACAATGCGCAACCCGTCATGGCAAATCCGGCTGGCCTGGGCCGGCGCGGTGCTGGGCCTGGCGCTGCTGATCGCACAGGCATTCTATACCATTCCCGCACGCATGGCCGAAGGCGGCGGCTTCTGGCGCGCGCTGGTCTTCTATTTCTCCTATTTCACCACCTGGGCGGCCACGCTGGCGGTGCTGGTCTGGTTCGCGCATGCCTCGGCCCGGCCGGCGCTGCACGCGATTGCCGGACCCACGGCGCGCACTCTGGTCGCGGGGGCCATGATGATGCTCATAGGCGGGCATTCGCTGCTCGTTGCCCCCGTGCCGGTGCAGGGCATCGAATGGGCGTTGGTACTGGCGCTGAATTACCTGTTGCCGCTCGCCTTCTGCTTCTGGTGGCTGTTTGGCCCGCACCCGGTGCCGCTGCGCTGGCAAAGGCTGCTGGTGATGCTGGCGCTGCCGGTGGGCTACGGCGTGTGGATTGTCTCGCGCGGGCTGGTGATCGATCGCTGGCCCTACCCGTTCCTGTCGCTGCCCGAGTTGGGCTGGGGCGGGCTCGTGTTCAATATCGTGGTGATGACGGCGCTCTTCGCCTTTGTCTATGCGGCGCTGATCGCGGTGTCGCGGGTGATGCACCGCTCCAATCGGCACGGGCTCATGCACTGACCCCGGCATTGTCTGCGCCGACTCGTGACAAGCGCGCCCCAGCCTCCTATAAGGCGCGCGCAAATGGCAAAGCGCAGCAGCAAACGGACGCAGGCATGATTCAGGTTTTCGGCCACAAGGCCCCCGATACCGATTCCACCGGCTCGCCCCTCATCTGGGCCTGGTATCTCAACGACATCAAGGGCATCCCGGCGCGCGCCGTACTTCTGGGCGAGCCCAGCAACGAAGCCGCCTTCGTGCTGCGCCGCTGGGGAATCGAGACGCCCGAGATCATCGACGATGTCGAACCGGGCGCGGCGGTCGTCATCGTCGATACCAACAACCCCGCCGAATTGCCGCCCTCGATCGCCAAGGCCGATATCAAGGCGATCATCGACCACCACAAGCTTGCCGGCGGGCTGGAAACGAAATCGCCCATCGACATCACCATCCGCCCGCTGGCCTGCACCGCCACGCTGATGCACGATCTGATGGGCGCCGATGCGGCCAGAATGCCCGAGCGCATCAAATGCCTGATGCTGTCGTGCATCCTGTCGGACACGCTGGAATTCCGCTCGCCCACCACCACCGATCATGACCGCGAACTGGCGCTGAAACTGGCGCATGATCTGGGCATCTCAATCCCCGATTACGCAGAGGAAATGTTCGCGGCGAAATCCGATATCTCGTCCTTCTCCGATGCCGAATTGCTGCGCATGGACAGCAAGGAATACAAACTCGACGATATCGGCCTGCGCGTCTCGGTGCTGGAAACCACGGCGCCGAAAGTGGTGCTTGAGCGCAAGGAAAGCCTGATGGCGGCCATGCCCGAGGTGGCGAAAGAGGACGGCGCCGACGAGGTGCTGCTCTTCGTGGTCGATATCCTGCGCGAGGAAGCCACGCTCATGATACCCAATGAGCGCGTGAAACGCATCGCCGAGAACAGCTTCGGCGTTGGCGTCAGCGGCGACACCGTGTTGCTGCCCGGGGTGATGAGCCGCAAGAAGCAGATCATCCCGATGCTGAGCCTCTGAGCCCGGCGCGCCCATGACCCGCATCATCAACGCGCTGGCCGATATTGCCGGGCAGTATGACGTGCTCTACTGCGATCTGTGGGGCTGCCTGCATGACGGCAAGCGGCTCTTCCCCGCCGCCGTTGCCGCGCTGCGCGATTTTCGCGCCCGTGGCGGGGCGGTGGCGCTGATCACCAACGCCCCACGCACGCAAGGTGCTGTGCGCGCCCGGCTCGAACGCATGGAACTGCCGCGCGATGCATGGGACGTGATCGTCGCCTCGGGCGATGCCACGCAGGAGGCCATGCTGATGGGCGCCGCCGGCCGGCGCCTGTGGCATGTCGGCCCGGGCAAGGATGACGATCTGTTCGACGACATCCCCGCCGCGCTGGCCGACCAGCCCCCCATCGAGCGCGTGCCCTTCGATCAGGCCGAGGGCATCATCTGCACCGGCCCCTTCGACGAATTCAACGACCGCCCCGAGGATTATCGCGGCCGCTTCCTCTCGGCCAAGACGCGCGGTCTGAAGATGCTCAACGCCAACCCCGACCTGGTGGTCGATCACGGCGAAACCCGCATCATCTGCGCCGGCACGCTGGCGCAACTCTACGAGGAAATGGGCGGCGAGGTACTCTCCTTCGGCAAGCCGCACCCGCCGATCTACGACCTGGCAAGGCGCCGGCTGTTCGAGGTCGGCATCACCTTCCACGACGATCATGTGCTCGCCGTGGGCGACGGCATCGGCACCGACATCAAGGGCGCCAGGCTCGAAGGCATCGACGCGGTCTTCGTCACCGGCGGGCTGGAAAGTGCGCGCTTCGGCTCCGACCCGGAAAACCCCGACCCCGCCGCCCTTGCCGACTGGCTGCCCGGCACCGGCAACGCCCCGCAATACGCCATCGGTCGCCTGCGCTGAGCGGCGCAGGTCAAGGAGGTGTTATCTGCCCCTAATCTTGCCTGATAATAAGCCGGGGGGGTCCGAGCGCCCGGAAATCGCTCCAGTAGAGCGATTTCAGCGAAGGAACGGGCGAAGCCCCACGCGGCACGCGCGGCGGGGGGCAGCGCCCCTCTGAACCGGCTCAGCTCTCGCCGGCCTCGGCCTCCGAAAGCAGCGATTCGAAGCGCCGGCGCTGCGCCGCGCTCCAGTTGACCTGCAGCATCGTTCCCGCCTCGCCCGGCTCTTCGTGCTCGACTACGCCTTCGGCGAAGAGATAGGCGCGCGCGCGGCCCTCGCCATAGCCGATCTCGATACGCTCGCGCCGTCGCGCGGCATCCAGCGCCTCGGCCATCGCCTCGAGCGCGCCACCCAGCCCTTGCCCGGTCAGGGCCGATACCGGATAGACCTGCTCGCGCCTGGCCGCCACCGCCAGCGCCGGGTCGTCGGGGGCCAGCAGATCGGCCTTGTTCCACAGCTCGATGAGCGGCACGTCCTCGGCCACGCCCAACTCGGCCAGGATCGCCTGAACATCGGTGGCCTGGGCATCGGTCTCGGGGTGGGCAATGTCGCGCACATGCACGATCAGATCGGCCTCGAGCACCTCTTCCAGCGTGGCGCGGAATGCCGCCACCAGCTGCGGCGGCAGATCCGAGATGAATCCCACCGTATCGGACAATATCACCTCGGGCCCGCCACCGGGCAGGCGCACGGCGCGCATGGTCGGGTCGAGCGTGGCGAAGAGCATGTCCTCTGCCATCACCTGCGCGCCGGTCAGACGGTTGAACAGCGTCGATTTGCCGGCATTGGTATAGCCCACCAGCGCCACCACCGGATAGGGCACGCGCCGGCGCGCGGCGCGGTGCAGCGCGCGCGTCTTGGCCACTTTTTCAAGCTGGCGCCTGAGCCGCACCATCTGCGTGTCGATGGCGCGTCGGTCGGCCTCGATCTGGGTTTCGCCGGGGCCGCCGACAAAGCCCAGCCCGCCGCGCTGGCGCTCCAGATGGGTCCAGGCACGCACCAACCGCGTGCGCTGATAGCTCAGCGCCGCCAGTTCCACCTGCAGCACCCCTTCGCGGGTGCGCGCGCGGTCGGCGAAGATTTCCAGGATCAGCCCGGTGCGGTCGAGCAGCTTGACGCCCAGCGCCTTTTCCAGGTTGCGCTGCTGCACCGGGCTTACCGGGCCATCGACGAGCACCAGTTCGACACCCTCATACTCGATGCGCGCCTTGAGTTCGTCCAGCTTGCCCGAGCCGAACAGCGTGCCCGGATGCGCGCGCGCCAGCCGTACCACCGCCCCGCCGGCCAGTTCGATACCCGGCAGCGCACGCGCCAGCGCCATCGCCTCTTCCAGCGCCGCCTCGGCGCTGCGCGCACGCTCGGCGCCGCGGATATCGGGATGAAGCACCAGCGCGCGGGTCGGGCGCGTGCCACCGGCACCGCCGAGTTCGGAAACCTCGATCGTCACGCGCCCCCGCAAGCCGGCGCGGGCGGGCCGACCTCAATCCTCGCCATTATAGAGATTGATCGGCTGGCCCGGCATGACGGTTGAAATGGCATGTTTGTAGACAAGCTGGCTTTGCCCCTCGCGGCGCAGCAGCACGCAGAAATTGTCGAACCAGGTGATCACGCCCAGAAGCTTCACCCCGTTGACCAGAAAGATCGTCACCGGGACCTTGTTCTTGCGCACATGGTTGAGGAATGCGTCCTGCAAATTCTGTTTGTCACCGGCCATTGTTGTTGCCTTCTTGTTTTTCTCTGTTTCCGGCCCGCCCCGCGCATGGCCACAACCGGCCGGCCGCGCCAAGCGGCTTCTCCCGTCAGGCGAGTATGAAGTGCACGGCGCCGCTGTTCCAGCCCGAATCGGCGCCTTTCGGGGCATTTTTCGCGGCTCTGCCCGGCCTGTTACCGCACACATGCGCTGCGCAGGGCCGCCTCCGGTTGCCCGAAGCCCGAATCGGGCGCCTCATTCGCGGGCGAGTTGCGCCGACAGCAGCGCCAGCAGCACCAGGATTTCAAGCCGGCCGAGAATCATGCCCAGCGCCAGCACCGCGCGCGCCGGGTCGGAAACCAGCGACCAGTGCAACGCACTGTCGCCGGCATACTGGGCAAGCTGGCCGGTGGTGGAAAGCGCCGCGGCGGCGAAGATGATCGCGGTCTCGAAACTCATGCCGAGCACCAGAAGCGTGGCCACCAGCAGACAGGCCACGGCGGCAAAGACCATCAGAAACAGCCAGGCCGCATGCGCCCCCCGCCCTGACAGGAACCGCGCCCGCTCGCCGCCGCTGGCCACCGAAGAGGGAAAGATCAGCCGGCGCAGTTCGTCGCCGCCCATGCGCCCGAGCGCGTATATCCTGAGCAGCTTCACCCCGCCCGCGGTGGTCGCCACACCGCCGCCCATCAGCGCCAGCGCCAGAAGCACCAGCCCCGGCGGCTGCAGCCCCGACCAGGCGCGCCCGGCGATCCAGGCATCGTTGACGATGCCGGTGGTGGTCAGGAAGGACAGGCCGGTAAAGGCCGCCCCCCAGGCCGCCTGACCCAGCGCCGGCAGCGTCTCACCCTCGATGGGCTGATGCCCCCCCGCCCAGTGGCGCAGCACCACCAGCACCGTCACCGCGGCGATCATCGCCAGCGCCATGCGCGGCTGCGGGTCCTGGCGCAGGTTCAGCGAAACACGCGGGAACGCCCCCGGCATGAAGGCCCGGCTGAGTGCCAGGAAGAAGAAGACGAAGATCGCGATTTCGGCGGCCAGGCCGACATCGCCCAGCGCATGGCGCGGCAGGATACCCGAGGTCGAAAGCACCGACATTGCCACCACCGCCGCCGGGAAGCCGGCCATGCCCGCCAGCGTCAACAGTGCCCAGAGCAGGCCGGTAAGCCCGGCATAGAGCGGCAATATCTGGCGCAGATGCGCCACAAAGCGCGGCACCGCGGTCTGCCTTGTCTCGGTGCCGGCGCGGTCGCTGGCCAGCGGGTGTTCGGCCGGCGGGCGCAGAAGCTCGAACCCGCCCAGCCCGATCGGCGCCAGGAGCGCGGTGGCGGCGGCAAGCATGAACAGCCCGCCCAGCCAGCCCGCCATCGCCCGCCACAGATGTACCGTCTCGGGCACAATGCCCGGGGTGTCGATGACGCTGGCGCCGGTGGTGGTGAAGCTCGAGATCATCTCGAACCAGGCATCGGCAAATCGCATCGCGGGCAGCGCCTCAGCCAGCGGCACTGCCATCACCGCCGGCAGCACCAGATAGATCGCGCTGAGCATGGGAAACAGCCCCTGCAGCGTGCGCCTTTTTCGCGGGCGCGCGGTGGCCAGCGCCAGCAACGCGCCAAGCAGCATGAAAACCAGCCCCGAATGCAGAAAGGCCCGCCCCACCCGCGCCGGGCCAAGCAGAAAGCCATGCGCCGCCGGGATCAGCATCAGCGCGCCGGTGACGCAGATCAGAAGCGTCAGCAGCGGCACATCGGCCAGCCCAGGGCCCGGGACGCGCCGTTTCATGGCACCGGCGCGCGGGACAGGCCGCGCCCGTGGGGCCGCCTTGCCGCACCGGCCGCTTCGATCAGAACCATTCCACCGACACCTGCAGCAGCCGCTCGATCGCGGGCACATCGGTCTTGAGCGCGAAGATCACCAGAATGTCGCCGGCTTCCATCTCGGTCTTGCCGCGCGGGCGGATGAGCCTGCCATCGGATTTCTGGATGGCGCCGACGATCACCCCCTCGGGCAGGTCGGAGCCCGAGATGCTGCGCCCGGCCAGTGCCGAAGTGCTCAGCACCTGCGCCTCGATCACCTCGGCCTCGGCATCGCCAATGGAATAGATCGAGCGCACCCGCCCGTGGCGGACATGGCGCAGGATCGACGAGACCGTGGTGGCGCGCGGCGTGATATGCGCATCGATCCCCAGCTGAGGCATCAGCGCCACCAGCGCCGGATCGTTGATCAGCGCGATGGCCAGCCGGCAGCCCATTGCCTTGGCGCGCACACACGCCAGGATGTTGGTCTTGTCGTCATCGGTGACGGCAAGCACGACATCGGCGCGGTCGATCCCGGCCTCGGCGAGAAGCTCGCCATCGAGCCCATCGCCATTGAGCACGATGGTGCGTTCCAGCGCATCGGCGGCAAGCTCGGCGCGGGCGCGGTTGCGCTCGATGACCTTGACACGCACCCGCTCGCGCCGCCCTTCCAGCGCACGCGCCACGTTCAGCCCGACATTGCCGGCCCCGATCAGCACCACGCGCTCCTGCCTTGTCTGCGGCTTGCCGAATATCTCGAGCGTGCGCGCCAGATCGTCGCGCTCGGAGAGCACATAGATATTGTCGCCGGCGAAGAGCTGGTCATTGGGCTCGGGGGCGAAAAGCCGCTCGCCCCGGCGCACGCCGACGACCATGGCATTGAGCGTCGAAAACAGCTCGGTCAGCTGGCGCAACGGCGTGGCCAGCACCGGGCAATCCTCCTCCAGCGCGATCCCGGCCAGGCGCACGCGGCCATCGAGGAAGTCCTGGATATCGAAGGTCGAGGGCGCGGCGATGCGGCGCAGCGCCGCCTGGCTGACCTCGTTCTCGGGGTTGATGATCACGTCGATGGGCAGGTGATCGCGGCGAAAGAGATCGGTATAGCGCGGGTCAAGATAGCTTTGTGCGCGCAGCCGGGCGATCTTGCGGGTGACGTTGAACACCGAATGCGCCACCTGACAGGTGACCATGTTCACCTCGTCGGAATGGGTGGCAGCGATGATCATGTCGGCATCGCGTGCGCCGGCCTCGTCGAGCACCTCGGGATGCGAGGCGAAACCGATCACGCCCTGCACCTCGAGCGTATCGGTGGCGCGTCGCACCAGCACGGGGTTGTTGTCGACGATCGACACCTCGTTGGCCTCGCCGGAAAGCTGCCGGGCAATCTGCCAGCCGACCTGGCCGGCGCCGCAGATGATGATCTTCATCGCCCTACCCTTTCTTGCCACCCGCAACCCGCAACCGGCCGGGGCGGGGATGGCGGGGCGAACCCCGCCCTACAGCGCTGCACGCGCATGTCGGGGGCGGCAATGGCGCAAGGAAGCCCCGCCCCGCAGCACCGCCCGCTCATGCCTCGCCCGTCTCGCGGCTGCGCGAGCCCGACAGCGCTGCGGTGTTGACCCCGAGCGACTTGAGCTTGCGATGCAACGCCGAGCGCTCCATGCCGACAAAGGCGGCGGTGCGCGAAATGTTGCCACCGAAGCGGTTGATCTGGGTGAGCAGGTATTCGCGCTCGAACAGCTCGCGTGCCTCGCGCAGCGGCAGCGTGGCCAGTCCGCCCGACAGCACAACCCTGCCCTCGCCTTCCTCGCCGGAGCCATCGCCGTGCAGCTCGCGCGCCTCGATCGGCCCCGCCCCCTCGCCCAGGATCAGCGCCCGCTCGATGACATTGCGCAGCTGGCGTATATTGCCGGGCCAGCTCATCGCCTGCAGCTGCGCCTCGGCCTCGTCCGACAGCGTGCGGCGCGGCAGGCCCTGGCTCTGGTGCAAGAGCGCGATGAAATGCTCGGCCAGCGCCGGAATGTCCTCGCGGCGTTCTTCCAGCGAAGGCACCTGCACCGGCACCACGTTGAGCCGGTCGTAAAGCTCCTGGCGAAAGCGCCCGGCGCCTATCTCGCGGCGCAGATCTCGCGTGGTCGAGGAAATCACCCGCAGATCGACGCGCACCTTCTCGCCGCCGCCCTCGCGGGTGAAGGTCTGATCGACCAGCACGCGCAGGATCTTCGACTGCGTGCCCTGCGGCATGTCGGCAACCTCGTCAAGATAGAGAATGCCGCCATCGGCCTGCTCCAGCAAGCCCGGCAGGATACCCAGCGTGGAGCTTTCCTGGCCGAAAAGCACCGCCTCCATGCGCTCGGGCTCGATGGAAGCGCAGGCCACCGTCACGAAGGGCGCCTCGGCGCGGTTGGAGTTGGCGTGGATGAAGCGCGCGGCCACCTCCTTGCCGCTGCCCGCCGGGCCGGTCAGCAGGATGCGCCCGTTCGAGCGCGTCACCTTGGAAAGCTGCGAGCGCAAGACCTTCATCGCCGCGCCATGGCCGATCATCACCCCCGAGGCGCCGTCGCGCTTGCGCAGATCCATGTTCTCGCGGCGCAGGCGCGCGGTTTCCATCGCCCTGCCGATCACCACCAGAAGCTGGTCGATGTTGAAGGGCTTCTCTATGAAGTCATAGGCGCCCTTCTTGATCGCCGCCACCGCGATCTCGATATTGCCGTGGCCCGAGATAATAACCACCGGGATCTCGGGATGGTCGCGCTTGATCGCCATCAATATGCCGATACCGTCAAGCTGGCTGTCCTTGAGCCACAGATCGAGCACCACCAGCGCCGGCTGTTCGGAACGGATGGCGCCCATCGCCTCGTCGGAATTGGCCGCCAGCCGGGTCGCATACCCCTCGTCGCGCAGGATTTCCGATACCAGTTCGCGGATATCGCGTTCGTCATCGACAATAAGAATGTGGCTCATCTGCTGACCTCACTTTGCCGCGGTGGCCGCGGCGGCAGGCTTGCTCTTGCCGTTCTCGGCGCCACGCCCGCGCCCGCCGCGCCCGGCGCCGAGCAGGGGCAGGCGGATGACCGCCATGGCGCCGCGATGGCCGCCTGCCTCGTCGGGCGGCGCGGGCTGCAATGACAGCGTGCCGCCATGTTCCTCGATGATCTTCTTGACGATGGGCAGGCCCAGCCCGGTGCCCTCTTCGCGGGTGGTGACATAGGGCTCGAACAGGCGCGCCGTGTCGTCGGGCAGGCCGATGCCGTTATCGGTGATAGTGAGTGTGACCGCCGCCGCGCCGGGCTGCAACGAAACCGCGATCCGGGGCTCGTAGCCATCGGGCAAATAGCCTTTTTCTGCTCTGTTTTCAATTGCTTCTCCGGCATTCTTGATCAGATTTGTCAGCGCCTGACCGATCATGGTGGCGTCGATATCGAGCACCACTTCCCGACCCGGCAGATCAAGCGCGATGGCGACATGTTCCATGCGCGCCTCCTGCAAGGTGACGGCGTCGCGCAGGATCTGCACCAGATCGCAGGGCCGGCGGTCGGGCTCGGGCATGCGCGCAAAACGCGAGAATTCATCGACGATGCGGCGCAGATCGTTGGTCTGGCGGACGATGACATCGGTCAGCTCGGCCAGTGAATTCGCTTCCGCTTCCTCGAGTTGCCGGCCAAACTTGCGGCGAATGCGCTCGGCCGAAAGCTGGATCGGGGTCAGCGGGTTCTTGATCTCATGCGCGATGCGCCGCGCCACATCGCCCCAGGCGGCCATGCGCTGGGCCGAGACCAGCTCGCTGACATCGTCGAACACCACCACATAGCCCTCAAGCCGCCCGGCAGCGGTGCGCCGCTCGGCCACGCGCACCAGCAGCGTTTCAAGCCGGCCGGCGCGCGAAAGGCGCAGCTCGTCCTGCACGCGCCCGCCCATATGTCCCTCGCCATTGCGCAGCCGCGCCAGCAGCGGGCCGAATTCGGGCACCACCGCATCGAGCGAACGGGTCTGGGCGTCGGCGGCGCTGATCTGGGTCAGCGCCTCGGCGGCGCGGTTGACGAAATCCACCCGGCCATCGGCATCAAGCCCGATCACCCCGGCGGTGACCGAGGACAGCACCGAATCGAACAGCCGCCGGCGTTCCTCGATCTGGCGCGTATTGGCCAGTAGCGCGTCGCGCTGCATCTTCAGCTGGCGGGTCATCTGGTTGAAGACTCGGCCCATGGTGGCGATCTCGTCATCGCCCTTTTCCTCGGGCACCTGCACCTCCAGATCGCCCGCACCCACCGCCTCGGCCGCCCCCGCCAACCGGCCCACGGGCCGCGACAGGCGCTCGGCAAACCACATGCCCAGCCAGGTGGCGGCGAGAATCAAGATCACGGCGAAGCCCAGATAGATCAGCCCGAAGTTCAGCAGCACGCGGCCGCGCTCGCGCTCAAGCTGGTTGTAGAGCTGGATTGTGGCCTGGGTATCGTCCAGCAGGCTGAGCAGCGCGCCATCCACCGCTCGGGCGATGTAAAGCAGCCGGTCGGCGCGCTCTTCCAGTGGCACCAGGGCACGAAACTCACTGTTTTCCCAGTCCCTTATAAGAACAATCTCACCTTCTGCCGCGCGTTGCAGATCGGCCTGCGAGGGTTGGATGAAATCGAACAGGTAAGAGCGCTCGCCCCGCAACCTGAGCGTGCCGTCGCCATCGATGATGAAGGCCACCCGCAACCCGCGCTGCACCCCCGCCTGGGCCTCGCTGAGCAACTGGCGCAGCTCGCCCTCGCTGAGGAACGGGTTCGCGCGCAGGCGCGAATCGAGCAGCCAGGCCACATACTGGCCGTCCTCGACCAGATTTTCCGCCTGCTCGGCCTGATAGGCCTCGGCGGCGGCAAGCGAAGTGCCCACCACATTGCGCACCCGGTCTGAAAACCAGCCTTCGAGCCCGATATTGATGGTGATCACGGCAAACACCGCCACCATTACCGTGGGCACCAGCGCGATGACGGCAAACAGCGCCGAAAGGCGCATATGCAGCCGCGAGCCCGCCGAACGCGAGCGCCGCGCGGCGATCATGCGCGCGATGCGCGCCATCACCAACGCCGCCACCAGCAGGATGTAGATCAGATCGGCCAGCAGCACGAGGCGCAGCCACGGCCCCGTGGGGGTAACGGTCAGCGGCCCCAGCACCGCCGCCGTGGCCAGCACCAGTACCGGCGCCAGCGCCACCAGCGCCAGCGTGCCGATGGTCTGCAGCCGCCGCCTGAGCGGGCTGCGCCGCCCGGGCACCGCAGGTAGCGCCGGTCTTTCACCGGGTTGTTGTGCCGTTATGTCGGCCGTCATGCCAGAATTGCCGCCTTGCCCTTCACCCCGGCACCGCACAGTGCGGCACGGTGCCCCCGGGGCTGCGGCAGTCCGGCCACGCCCCTGTGGCTTTTCTACATCAACCGCCGGCGGCGTGTCACGCGAATATCCAGATCGGTGATCTTCTTGCGCAAGGTATTGCGGTTGATGCCCATCAGCTCGGCGCAGCGCGCCTGGTTGCCGCCGGTATATTCCAGCGCGATCTCGATCAGCGGCGCCTCGACCTCGCGCAGGATGCGGCCATAGATGCCCGGCGGGGGCAGCTCCTCACCATGCAATTCGAAATAGCGCCGCACATGGCGCGCCACCGCCTCGGAAAGGGTTTCGCCCTGGCGCCCTTCGCCGGGCGTGGCGGCGGCGGGGTGGCCATGCAGCGCCGATTCGACCTCGGCACGGCTGATCTCGGGCTCGTGGCCGGTTATCACCAGCCGCCGGATAGTGTTTTCAAGCTGGCGGGTATTGCCGGGCCATTCGTATTTGCGCAGCAGCTCCATCGCGCCGGTCGAGAGGGTGCGCGCATTGCCGGTCTCGCGAGCGGCGCGGGCCAGGAAATGCTCGGCCAGCAGCGGTATGTCCTCGATTCGCTCGCGCAGCGGCGGCACATGCAGGTTCACACCGCCCAGCCGGTAGAACAGATCCTGGCGAAAGCGCCCGGCTTCCAGCGCCGGCGCCAGCCCTTCATCGGCAATGGCAATCACGCGCGGGCCATCCTCGCCCAGCCGGTCGAGCATGCGCACCAGCCGCGCCTGCGCGCCGGCATCGAGATCGCCCAGCCCGTCAATGACCAGCGAGCCGTCGCGCGCGCGCGCCATGGGCGCGGCCGGCGCATCCGGGTCCGGCTGGCCCAGATCCTGCGCCGAGACCAGCACGAAGGGCCGCGCGCGCCGGTCGGAGAAATCGTGCAGCGCGCGCGCGATCAGCGATTTGCCAGTGCCCGATTCGCCGGTGATCAGCACCGGCAGTTCGGCATTCATCACCCGCGCCACCATGCGATAGAGCGCCTGCATCGCCGGGCTGCGCCCGACCAGTGGCAGATCGGCATCCGCCGGCGCCTCGATCACCTCGCGCACCGGCTCGGGGCTGGCGCGGCGCACGCGCTGCCCGCTTTCCATGGCCCGCGCCGCACGGCCCAGAAGATCTGGCAGATCGAATGGCTTGGGCAGGTAATCCCACGCATCGGCCTCGGTGGCCTGGATGGCGGTCATGATGGTATTCTGCGCTGAAATCACGATCACCGGCAGGCCGGGCCTGAGCGCGCGGATGCGCGGCAGCATCTCGATGCCGTTGCCATCGGGCATGATCACATCGGTCACCACCAGATCGCCCTTGCCCTCTTCGACCCAGCGCAACAGCGTCGTCAGCGAAGAGGTGGCATGCACCCGGCAACCGGCACGGGTAAGCGCCTGGGTCAGCACCGTGCGAATGGTGCGGTCGTCGTCGGCAACCAGGACGGTGCCATCCATCAGCTGTTCTCCTTGCGGTTGGTCGGGGCCACGGGAAGCGAAATGCGAAACACGGTGCGCCCGGGGCGCGAATCGCACTCGACCCAGCCGTCATGGGCGCCGATGATCTTGGATACCAGCGCCAGCCCCAGCCCGGTGCCGTTCTCGCGCCCCGAGACGAAGGGCTCGAAGACATTTTCGGCAATCCCGGGCGGCAGGCCGGGGCCGTCATCGATGATTTCCACATGCAGCGGCAGGGCGATGTTGTTTCCCTGCCCGCCGCGCAGGCGCAAGCCGCGCTCAAAGAAGCTGCGCATGCGGATCACCCCGCCCTCGGGGCACGCCTCGGCGGCGTTCTTGAGAAGGTTCAGAAACACCTGCAAGAGCTGGTCAGGGTCTGCCCAGGCCGGGGGTAGCGAGGGGTCGTAATCGTCATGGATGCGCATATGCGCGGCAAAGCCCACCACCGCCGAACGGCGCGCGCGCTCCAACACGTCATGGATATTGACCGAAACGCGCTCGGGCGGGCGCTGATCGCCGAACTGCTCGACCTGATCGAGCAGCGCCACGATGCGCCTTGTCTCGGCCACGATGAGCTCGGTCATCTCGCGGTCGGCGGGCTTGAGCCCCATCGACAACAGCTGCGCCGCCCCGGCAATGCCAGCGAGCGGGTTCTTGATCTCATGCGCCAGCATCGAGGCCATGCCAATGGCCGATTTCGCCGCCGCCTTGACCGCCTGCGCCCGGCCCAGCCGCCCGGCCACCTCGCGCGGGGCGACAAGCAGCAAGAGCGTTTCGCCGGCATCGTCGAGCGGCGCGATCTGCAGGTTGCACAGCACCGGCGCGCGCTCGCCGGTGCAGACATCGGCATCGTTGATGAAGATCGCGGCGCGGTTGGCGCGCGCGCGCGCCAGCGCCTCTTCCATCGGCGCGTCGATCGACAGCCGATCAAAGGCAGGCTCGCCGGCAAGCGTGGCGCTTGAGGCCGACATGAACAGCTCGGCCGCCGGGTTGCATTCGAGAATCACCTCGCCCCCGCCCTGCCTTGCCAGCATGAAGGCCGGCACCGGCAGCGCCGACCAGATCGCGCCGGGCACCGGGCGTGGGGCGCTCATGCTGCGCATTCCCGCGCGCACAGCGCCTCGGGCAACAGCGACAGCACCGCGCGCGGGTCATCCTCGCGCAGAAGCCGCGCGCGCAGATCATGCGGGCCGCCGGCTGCATCGACATACCAGCCCAGATGCTTGCGCGCCACACGCCGGCCGGTTTCGCGCCCGTAGAAACCCAGCATCGCCTCGTAATGCGCCGCCACCAGATCGGCCAGCGCACCGCCTTGCGGCACCTCGGGTGCCGGCGTGCCGTAAAGCGCGGCGGCGATCTGCGCGGGCAGCCAGGGCCGGCCCTGCGCGCCGCGCCCCACCATCACGCCGCGCGCGCCTGATGCTGCCAGCGCTGCACGGGCGCTGGCGGCATCGATGATATCACCATTGGCGATCACCGGCACTGGCACCGCCGCCGCCACCCGCGCGATGGCGCGCCAGTCGGCACTGCCCTTGTAGAACTGCGCGCGGGTGCGCCCATGCACGGTGATCATGCGCACCCCCGCAGCCACCGCGCGGCGCGCCAGATCGGGGGCGTTGAGGCAGCTTTCGTCCCAGCCCAGCCGCATTTTCAGCGTGACCGGCACGCGCACCACGCCCACCACCGCCTCGATCAGCGCCAGCGCGCGATCGGGCTCGCGCATCAGCGCCGAGCCCGAAAGCCCGCCTACCACCTTCTTGGCCGGGCAGCCCATGTTGATGTCGATCATCGGCGCGCCCTCGGCCTCGGCGATGCGCGCGGCCTCGGCCATCGGGCCGGGTTCGCGCCCGGCAAGCTGCACCGCCGTGGGCGTGGCGCCGGCCATCAGCCGCGCGCGCGCCCGGGTCGAGGCGCGGCGGGTGACCATCTCGCCCGAGGCGATCATCTCCGACACCAGCAGCCCGGCGCCGAATCGCGCGACCATCTGCCGGAAGGGCAGATCGGTGATGCCCGACATCGGCGCCAGCAGCACCGGCGACGCAATGGGCAGGGGGAATGTGGCAGAGCTCATGGGTGGGTCACGGCCGGAAAGGGTTGCGCCAAGGGGTGGTCCCTGAAGGTAAGGTCTGTGCGCGCATTTCAACGCCTTCTAGCGTGCAACCGCACAACAGCAAAGCTCTGCGGCAGGCACTTTGCGCAGGATTTCACCATTTGCACGTTTTTTATGCACATGTGCCCATCTCGCGCGCGATATCTGCACGCTATCGGCAAGCAGGCCGCACCGGGCCGGGCTGCGGCGTCCCGGCGCGCGGAGCGGTGCGCTTGCCCGATCACGCGGCTTGGCCTAAGCAGGCGGCATGAGCGCCAATACCGCCGTCATCCTCGTCGCCGCCGGGCAGGGCAGCCGCATGGGCGGCGGCCTGGCCAAGCAATGGCGCATGCTTGCCGGCCAGCCGGTGCTGGCGCATGCCGCCGCCGCCTTTCGCGCCGCAGGGCTGGCGCGGATCATCACCGCCATCCGCCCCGAGGATGCCCCCCGCGCCGAAGCGCTGGGCCTGCCCTGGGTGGCAGGCGGGGCCACGCGCGCGGCCTCGGTGCGCGCCGCGCTCGAACATCTGGCCAACGATCCGCCGGAGCGCGTGCTCATCCATGACGGCGCGCGCCCGCTGGCAAGCCCGGCGCTGATTGCACGCGTGCTCGCCGCGCTCGACCACCACAGCGGCGCCGCACCGGCGCTGGCTCTCAGCGATGCACTGTGGCGCGCGGGCGACGGAAAGGTGCGCGTCATCCAGCCGCGCGAAGGGCTCTTTCGCGCGCAAACCCCGCAGGGATTCGCCTTCCCCGCCATCCTTGCCGCGCATCGCGCCCATCAGGGCGAGGCCGCCGACGACGTGGAGGTGGCTCTCGCTGCCGGGCTTGATGTGGCGGTCACCGAGGGCGAGGAAGACAATATCAAGCTTACCTACAAGGCCGAATTCGCGCGCGCCGAAAGACTGCTCGCCGAACGCCAGCAAAACAAAGGCCAGACAATGGATATCCGCACCGGCAACGGCTTCGACGTGCATCGCTTCGGCCCCGGCGACCGGCTGTGGCTGTGCGGCGTGGAAATCGCGCATGAACGCGCCCTGCAGGGCCATTCCGATGCCGATGTCGGCATTCACGCGCTTACCGATGCGCTTTTCGGCGCGCTGGCCGAGGGCGATATCGGCCGCCATTTCCCCCCTTCGGACGCGCAATGGAAGGGCGCGGCCAGCGATATCTTCCTGCGCCACGCCGCCGGGCTGGCGCAGGCGCAGGGCTATGCCATCAGCCATGCCGATGTGACGCTGATCTGCGAACGCCCGAAGATCGGCCCCCATGCGCAGGCCATGCGCGTACGGCTGGCGGCGATCATGGGCATCGACGCGGCGCGCGTGTCGGTCAAGGCCACCACCTCCGAAGGGCTGGGCTTCACCGGCCGCGAAGAGGGCATCGCCGCGCTCGCCACCGCCACGCTGGTGAAAGGATGACCGCCTCGCGCCTCATCGCCACCTGGTTCGGCGCCGGGCTTTTGCGCCCTGCGCCCGGCACCTGGGGCTCGCTCGCCGCGCTGCCCTTCGCCTGGGCGCTGCACGCGCTGGGGGGCTTTGGCCTGCTGGCGCTGGCAACCGTGGCGGTGTTCGTGCTGGGCTGGTGGGTGTCGGTCATCGAAACCCGCAACAGCACCGACCCCGACCCCTCGGAAATCGTCATCGACGAGGTGGCGGGCATGTGGCTGGCGCTGTGGCCGGTCTCGCTGGGCGCGCAATGGATGGGTGTCGATATCCTGGCGCTGTGGCCGGGCTGGCTGGTGGCGTTCTTTGGCTTTCGCCTGTTCGATATCTGGAAGCCCGGCCCGGCGGGCTGGGCCGACCGGCTGCACACGCCGCTGGGGCTGATGCTCGACGACATCTTCGCCGGCCTCTTCGCCGCGCTCGCCGTGGTGGCGCTGGCGGCGCTGGCGCACGGATTCCTGATGTAAGGGCGAACAGCATGCGCAGGCTGAAGAAAACCATCCTGACCCGCGCCCGCGACAGCGGCAAGACCATCGCCACGGCGGAAAGCTGCACCGGCGGCATGATTGCCGCCGCGCTCACCGACCTGCCCGGCTCATCGTCCAGCTTCATCGGCGGTTTCGTCACTTATTCCAATGAGATGAAGCGCGATCTTCTGAACGTGGACGAAGACCTTATGGCCCATTTCGGCGCCGTCTCCGAACAGGTCGCGGCGGCCATGGCAGAGGGCGCACGCGCCGCCACCGGCGCCGATATCGCGGCGTCGGTCACCGGCATCGCCGGCCCCGGCGGGTCAGAATACAAGCCCGAGGGGCGCGTGTGCTTCGCGCTGGCCAGCGCCAAGGGCACGCAATGCGAAACCGTCGATTTCGGCGCGCTGGGGCGCGCGCGCATCCGCCGCGCCGCGCGCGATCATGCGCTCACGCTTATCGCCGCCGCGCTTGGCTGACCAATCCTTAATCTTGCCCCAAATACGCAAGGGCGGATGAATACGGCGCAACCGAAGAGCGGGCGAGCCGCCCTTCCCGCCTCAGCGCTCCGCGTACAGCGCATCCGCGCGGCGCTCGAAGGCGCCGACCACGCGGCGCATGGCCTCGTCGAAGACCACGCCGATCACCTTTTGCAGCACGGCGTTGCGAAACTCGAAATCGACATGAAAGCGCACCGAGCAGCCGCCCTCGGGCAGATCCTCCACATCCCAGCTTGATTGCAGATATCGGAACGGGCCGTCCAGATACTCGGTCTCGATGCGCCCCTCGGCGGGCAGCAGCGTCACGCGGCTGCCGAATCGCTCGCGAAACACCTTGAACGAGATCACCAGATCAGCCTCCATCACCTCGGCGCCCTCGCCCCGCCCCGGCAGCGGGCGGCGCAAACGGATGCGCGCCGCCGTCGTCCAGGGCAGAAATTCCGGGTAACGCGCCACATCGGCGACCAGATCGTAGATCTGGCGCGCGCTGTAGGGCAATTTGCGGCTCTCGCTATGACGCGGCATCGCAACCTCTGGCAAGCTCGCGCGCCTTTTCCTAAAGTCGCGGCGAATGCGCAAGGGCCACCGGTCCCCGCAAGCAGCGACAGAAAGGCACGGGCCAGCCATGACCACCCCCTCTTATGTCATCGACCAGATGATCTCGGCCAAGTCGATCGCGGCCCGGGTCGAGGAACTGGCCGGAGAGATCACCACCCATTTCAAGGGCACCGACAAGCTGGTGGTGGTGGGGCTCTTGCGCGGCTCCTTCGTCTTCATCGCCGATCTGGTGCGCGAGATCGAACTGCCCGTCGAGGTCGATTTCATGGAGGCATCGAGCTATGGCGATGCCATGCATTCCTCGCGTGAGGTACGCATCCTCAAGGACCTGCGCGGCGAGATCGGCGGGCGCGACGTGCTGGTGGTGGAAGATATCGTCGATACCGGCTTCACGCTGCACCATGTGCGCAACCTGCTGCTCAGCCGCGAGCCGCGCCGGCTCGAGGTTTGTGCGCTGCTCGACAAACCCTCGCGGCGCGAGGTCGATATCCGCGCCAGCTGGACGGGTTTCGAGATCCCAGACGAATTCGTCGTCGGCTACGGAATCGACTATGCTCAGCGCAACCGCAACCTGCCTTATATCGGCAAGGTGCGCTTTACCTGACCCCGGCGCGCTGTTGCCGGCGGCGAAACAGTGGCGCGTCAGTGTTTCCAGCCTTTGGCGGGGTTTCATGCCCTTGCCATGTCAGGCACCGTTTTCTGCCACGCTTCGATTGTGTAATCTGCCGGCAAGGTTAACAATGCCGCCTTCGCGGCGAGACAGGACAGGAACGGGACAAGAGATGCCGGAAGAGACGATCGAAATCTATGACGCCGGCGAAGCCGAATCCGATGCCGACTGGCTGGCGATCATGGAAGAGATCGGCGAGGAAGCCGGCTATTTCGAGCGCCTCGGCGCGCGGCATTCGGCTTTTTTCTCTGATCAGGGCCCGGTGCTGCTGGTCAGTTTCGAGACCCTCAGGGGCGTGCGCGCTGCCGGCGGCGGGCAGATGCCGCTCGGCTATCAGATCGCCGCCCCGCGCGGCTGGTCCAGCCTGACCATCCTCGCCCATGAGGACAGTTGGTATCGCGACCGCTCGGTTTTCGGCTTCTTCGACCGGCTCACCGATGATGCCTTTTTCGAGGATTTCGACCGCGTCGTTTTCTACGGCGCCGGCATGGGTGGCTATGGCGCGACGGCGTTTTCGGTGGTGGCGCCAGGGGCCACGGTGCTGGCGCTGGCGCCGCAAGCCTCGCTCGACATGTCGGTGGCCGAATGGGATCGGCGTTTCCTGAGTGCAAGGCGGCTCGATTTCTCCACCCGCTACGGCTTCGCCCCCGACATGATCGAGGGCGCGGGCAAGGTCTTCCTGCTCTACGATCCGCTGATGCAGATCGATGCGGTGCATGTCGCCATGTTCCGCGGCAGCCATGTCACCCGGCTGCGCGCGCGCCATATCGGGCGCGACCCGCAGGCCGAACTGGCGCGCATGAATGTGCTGCGCCCGCTTATCGACGCAGCCTGCACCGGCACGCTGAGCGCGCATCGCTTCGCGCGGCTGTGGCGCGCACGCCAGACCCACCCGCAATATCTGGGCCGGCTGGTGGGCAGGGTGCAGTCGATGAACCGCCCGGAAAGGCTGGTGCGCACGCTCAAGGCCGCGGTCGCCAAGGTCGATCATCCACAGCTGCGCGCGGCGCTGTCGCGCGCCGAGGAAGCGCTCTCGCGCCAGAAACTTGACGAAGCGCGCGCGCGACAGGGTGACGGCCAGCAGGGCTGACCTGCCAGCCGGCTTGCCCAGGGGCAGCCTCGCCCCTTCATCTTGCTGGAAATACTCAAAAATCGCCACGGCGCAGAGGTTCCGGTGACAGAACGCGCGGCAATCCCGGCCATCAACCTGATCTGTTGTCAGCCGCGCCGGCGCAGCCTGATCACCACATCCACGCGCGCCACCTCGGCCCCTTCCGGGGCTTGCGGCAGGCGCCTTATGTCCAGCTGATCGGCCGGCGCGTCGCTCAGCGTCTGGCTGTCTTCCCAGAAGAAATGCGGGTGATCGTCGGTGCGCGTATCGAAATAGCTGCGCGCGGCATCGACCGTGATCTCGTTCATCAGCCCTGCTTCGCAAAAGGCGCGCAGCGTGTTGTAGACCGTGGCCAGCGATACTTTTTCGCCGCGCGCCTGGGCAGCGGCAAACAGGCTTTCGGCGGTGACATGGCGATCGCTGCCATCGCCGACCAGCAGCGCGGCCAGCGCCAGGCGCTGGCGCGTCGGGCGCAGCCCGGCCCGGCCCAGCCAGGCACCGGCTCGCGACTGGGCGTGTTCGGTCAGAGGGGCGAAATCCGCATCCATGCGCCTGTATATAGTCTGCCTTGCCCGGCAGTTTCAATGCCCTGCGTGCCACCGCCGGATGCGGTGCCTTGTCAGCCACGAGAGGCCGATGCTAAACGGGGGGCCACCTGCCCGGCCTGATTGCCGGCAACCCGCCACCAAGGAGCAAGTCGCAGATGGCGCAGTACCCCACCCATTTCGACCGCGAGGCGCTGCTCGCCTGTTCGCGCGGCGAGCTTTTCGGACCGGGCAATGCGCAGCTTCCGGCGCCGCCGATGCTGATGATGGACCGCATCACCGATATCTCGGGCGATGGCGGCGCGCATGGCAAGGGCCATGTCGTGGCCGAATTCGACATCCACCCCGATCTGTGGTTTTTTAAGTGCCACTTTCCCGGCAACCCCATCATGCCCGGCTGCCTTGGGCTCGACGGGCTGTGGCAGCTTACCGGCTTCAACCTGGGCTGGCGCGGCTGGCAGGGGCGCGGCTACGCGCTGGGCGTGGGCGAGGTCAAGCTCACCGGCATGGTGCGCCCCGACCGCAAGATGCTGCGCTATTTCGTTGATTTCACCAAAGCGGTGCAAAGCCGGCGGCTGACCATGGGCGTGGCCGATGGCCGCGTCGAGGCCGATGGCGAGGTGATCTATCAGGTCACCGGCATGAAGGTGGCGCTGAGCGAAAGCTGACGGTGCCGGCCGCCCGTATGCCGCAACGGCCCTGCTACAGCTTTATGTCGTAGGTAACCCAATTGGTCCTGCTTGCGACGCGGTCGTAAAGACCGCGGGCGCGGTAATTGTCTTCCGCCGTGATCCAGCGAACAAGCGTCCAGCCACGCGCGCCGGCGATCTGGCGCACCGCCTCGATCAGGGCCTCGGCTGCGCCCGTTCCCCGCGCATCAGGCGCGACAAAGAGATCGTCGAGAAAGCAGCCGGTCGCGGCGGCCAGCGGGCGCGCGTACGGGCGAAAATGGGTCATCCCCAGCAACGCGCCACCCGGCCCCTCGGCCACCAGCCCTTCGCATTCATGCGCCGGATCGTGCAGCCAGTTCCAGACGCGCTCGCGCATCTGTGCGCTCTGTTCGACCTTGTAGAAAGCCGCATAGCCCCGATAGAGCCGCTCCCAGGCTTCGCGGTCTGCCAGGGCGACAGGGCGCACCGAAATCTTTTCATTCATGGCCATTGCCTCCTTTATTGCGCCTTGCCTTGCCGCCTTGCGGGTGGGCTCGTTTGCCCCGGCGCCTGCCGGGCGGCCTGCAGGCTATGGCAGGATTGCTTCCGTTGGCAACCTTTCACGCACCATGTGGGAAACGGGCCCTGGAAGGCCCGATGAACGCGCGTTTTCCCGTCCGTAATCAGGCCGGTATGCCGATATCCTTCATGATGATGCGATCGCGCAGCAGCAAGGCAGCCGGCACGGGGTCCAGGGCTGCCAGCGCCGCCCCCGGCCCCTTCACGCTTGCCCCTGCCCCGCCGCTGTCCTAGACAGGCGGGACATGACCAAGGGAGGCCACATGCGTCGCGTCGTCATCACCGGACTCGGGGTGATCTCGCCCATCGGCAACAATGCGCAAGAGGTGACCGAAAGCCTGCGCGCGGGCCGCTCGGGCATCAGTTTCGCCCCCGAATATGCCGAGCACGGCTTTCGCAGCCAGGTGCATGGCAAGCCGCAGATCGTGCTGGAAGATCATCTCGACAAGCGCGATCTGCGCTTCATGGGGCCCGGCGCGGCCTACAACTTCCTCGCCATGCAGCAGGCCATCGCCGATAGCGGGCTGGAAGAGGCCGACATCTCGAACCCGCGCAGCGGGTTGGTAATGGGCTCGGGCGGGCCCTCGACCTCGAACTTCTTTCAGGCGCACCGGATCGTCATCGAGAAGGGCGCGCCCAAGCGCATGGGCCCGTTCATGGTAACGCGCTGCATGTCGTCAACCAATTCGGCCTGCCTGGCCACGCCTTTCCGCATCAAGGGGGTGAACTATTCCATCACCTCGGCCTGCGCCACCTCGGCGCATTGCATCGGCAACGGCGCCGAACTCATCCAGATGGGAAAGCAGGACATCGTCTTTGCCGGCGGTGGCGAAGAACTGGACTGGACGCTTTCATGCCTGTTCGACGCCATGGGCGCGATGAGCGCCAAATACAACGACGCGCCCGAAACCGCCTCGCGCCCCTATGACGCCACGCGCGACGGCTTCGTCATCGCCGGCGGCGCCGGCGTGCTGGTGCTCGAGGAGCTTGAACACGCCAAGGCGCGCGGTGCCAAGATCTATGCCGAACTAACCGGCTATGGCGCCACTTCCGACGGTCATGACATGGTCGCCCCCTCGGGCGAGGGCGGCGAGCGCGCGATGCGTCTGGCGCTGGGCACGCTGCCCGAGGGGCGCGCGATCAGCTATGTCAATGCTCACGGAACATCGACCCCGGCGGGCGACATCAGCGAGGTGGAAGGGCTGCGGCGCATCTTCGGCGAGGGCAAGGTGCCGCCCGTGGCCTCGACGAAATCGCTGACCGGCCACTCGCTGGGCGCCACCGGCGTGCATGAGGCGATCTATTCGCTGCTGATGATGCTGAACGGTTTCATCGCCCCCTCGATCAATGTCCGCGAGCTCGACCCGGCGCTGAAACCAGGCGAGATCGTCACTGAGCTGCGCGAAGGGGTCAGCTTCGATTCGGTGCTTTCCAACAGCTTCGGCTTCGGCGGCACCAATGCGACGCTCGTGATGAGCGCCTGGCAGGAGTAGGCTGCGATGGCTGATCTGATGAAGGGCCGGCGCGGGCTGGTTATGGGCGTGGCCAATGAGCGCTCGATCGCCTGGGGCATCGCGAAGGCGCTGCATGGCGAAGGGGCCGAGCTGGCCTTCACCCATCAGGGCGAAGCCTTCGGCAAGCGCGTGGCGCCGCTGGCGCAATCGCTGGGCTCGGATCTGCTGCTTGATGTCGATGTCTCGGACGAGGCCAGCCTCGATGCCGCCTTCGCGGCGCTGGAAAATCGCTGGGGGCAGATGGATTTTCTCATCCATGCCATCGCCTATTCCGACAAGAACGAGTTGCATGGCCGCTTCGTCAACACCAGCCGCGAGAATTTCCGGCACTCGCTCGACATCTCCTGCTACAGCTTCATCGATGTCGCGCGCCGCGCCAGCGAACTCATGCCCGATGGCGGTTCGCTGGTCACACTGACCTATGGCGGGTCGAACCGCGTCACGCCCTTCTACAACGTGATGGGCGTGGCCAAGGCGGCGCTGGAAGCCTCTGTGCGCTATCTGGCCAACGATCTCGGCGCGCAGGGCATCCGCGTCAACGCCATCTCGCCGGGGCCGATGAAGACGCTGGCCGGCGCGGCCATCGGCGGCGCACGCAAGACCTACCGCCATACCGAGGCCAATGCGCCCTTGCGCCACAACGCCACGCTGGAGGCCATTGGCGGCGCCGCGGTCTTCCTGTGCTCGGATCACGGCGCCTGCACCACCGGCGACATCATCATGGTCGATTCGGGCTATCACGTGCTGGGCATGCCGCAGCCGGAAAACATCTGAACAACCACCTGCGCCTTCATCTTGCCGGAAATACGCCGGGGGGTGAGGCCTGCAAGGCCGAGGGGGGCAGCGCCCCCCTGCCCCGTCTACCAGGGCCCGTCCGCCAGGCAAGACAAACGAAAAAACGCCCGGCCGAAGCCGGGCGTCCTTCATTTTCTGCCTGTCGCACCCGCTCAGGCCGCGCCGGCATTCAGCCCCAGTTCGCGCCCCAGCGTGGTGATCTCGGCCACCATGCGCCCGGTCTCGTCGGCGGCGGTGCCCTCGGCGGCGTCATGCGCGCGCTTGAGATCGGCGAGAAGCGCGTCAAAGGCCTCCTGCGTCAGCTCGTCCTTGGGCACGCCGCGCTCGGCCAGAACCGAAACGCCCTCGCCCGTCACCTCGGCGAAACCGCCGGTGACAAGATAGGCCATCTCGCCCTTCTCGGTCTGCGCCCGCACCAGCCCCGGGCGCAGGGTCGAGAGAAAACCCGCGTGCCCCGGCATGGCGGTGAAATCGCCCTCAGCGCCGGGGATTTGCACCTCGCTGGCCACGACCGAGGCCAGCATCCGCTCGGGGCTGACCAGGTCGAATTGCATCGTCTCAGCCATTCAAGCCTCCTCAGGCGGCAGCCGCCAGTTTCTCGGCCTTCTTGATCACTTCGTCGATGCCACCGACCATGTAGAAGGCCGCCTCGGGCAGATGGTCGTATTCGCCGTTCACCACCGCCTTGAACGAGCGGATGGTCTCTTCCAGCGGCACCTGCACGCCGTCCGAGCCGGTGAAAACCTTGGCCACGTCGAAGGGCTGGCTGAGGAAGCGCTGGATCTTGCGCGCCCGCGACACGGTGAGCTTGTCCTCTTCCGACAGCTCGTCCATGCCCAGAATGGCGATGATGTCCTGCAGCGACTTGTAGCGCTGCAAGGTGCCCTGCACGGCGCGCGCCACCTCGTAATGCTCCTCGCCCACGACCTGCGGGTCGAGGATGCGGCTGGTCGAATCGAGCGGGTCCACCGCCGGGTAGATGCCCAGCTCGGAAATCGCGCGCGACAGCACGGTGGTGGCGTCGAGGTGGGCAAACGAGGTCGCCGGCGCCGGGTCGGTCAGGTCGTCGGCGGGCACATAGATGGCCTGCACCGAGGTGATCGAGCCGCCGCGCGTCGAGGTGATGCGCTCTTGCAGCGCGCCCATGTCGGTGGCCAGCGTCGGCTGATAGCCCACTGCCGAAGGGATACGGCCCAGAAGCGCCGACACTTCCGACCCGGCTTGCGTGAAGCGGAAGATGTTGTCGACGAAGAACAGCACATCGGTGCCCGACTGGTCGCGGAACTGCTCGGCAAGGGTCAGGCCGGTAAGGCCGACGCGCATGCGCGCGCCCGGCGGCTCGTTCATCTGGCCGTAGACCAGCGCCACCTTCGACTCTTCCAGATTCTCGATGTTGATGACGCCCGAGTCGATGAACTCGTGGTAGAGGTCGTTGCCCTCGCGGGTGCGCTCGCCCACACCGGCAAAGACCGAATAGCCCGAATGCACCTTGGCGATGTTGTTGATCAGCTCCTGAATGAGCACGGTCTTGCCCACCCCGGCGCCGCCGAACAGACCGATCTTGCCGCCCTTGGAATAGGGCGCCAGCAGGTCGATCACCTTGATGCCGGTGACGAGGATCTCCGATTCGGTCGACTGCGCGGCAAAGTCCGGCGCGGGCTGGTGGATCGCCCTGCGCTCCTTGGTCTTGACCTCGCCCTTCTCGTCGATCGGCTCGCCCACCACGTTCATGATGCGCCCCAGCGTGCCGTCGCCCACCGGCACCTCGATCGGGCGGCCGGTATCGGCCACCGCCTGACCGCGCACCAGCCCCTCGGTGGCATCCATGGCGATGGTGCGCACGGTGCTTTCGCCCAGATGCTGGGCCACTTCCAGAACCAGACGCTTGCCCTGGTTTTCGGTTTCCAGCGCGTTCAGGATCGCCGGCAGATCGCCCTCGAACTGAACATCGACAACGGCGCCGATCACCTGGGTGACCTTGCCGGTGGCTTTCGCTTTTGCCATTTGCTTTCTCTCCGGTTCCTCAGAGCGCCTCGGCGCCCGAAATGATCTCGATCAGTTCCTTGGTGATCGCGGCCTGACGCGAGCGGTTGTACAGGATGGTCAGCCGGTCGATCATGTCGCCGGCGTTGCGCGTGGCATTGTCCATCGCGCTCATACGCGCGCCCTGTTCCGAGGCCGCGTTTTCCAGAAGCGCGGTGAAGACCTGCGTCGCCACCGAGCGCGGCAGCAGGTCTTGCAAGATCGCCTCGTCGGAAGGCTCGTATTCGTAATGTGCCGGCGCGTCGGCCTTGCCCTCTTCGGGCTCGGGCACCACCGCCGGGATGATCTGATGCGCGGTGGGGATCTGGGTGATCACCGACTGGAAGCGGTTGTAGAAGATCGTCGCCACGTCGAATTCGCCAGTATCGAAACGGCCCAGCACATCATTGGCAATGTCGCGGGCGTTGTCATAACCCACGCGCTTGACATCGCTCAGATCGACATGCGCGATCAGGTGATCGCCCAGGTAGCGGCGCAGCTGTTCGCGCCCCTTCTTGCCGACGGTGATGATCTTGACCGTCTTGCCCTGGCCCAGCAGCTCTTCGGCATGGCTGCGCGCCAGCTTGACGATCTGCGAGTTGAAGCCGCCGCACAGTCCGCGCTCGGAAGTCATCACCACCAGCAGGTGCACCTTGTCCTCGCCGGTGCCGGCCAAGAGCGTCGGCGCCGTGTCCGAGCCTGCGACCGAAGCCGCGAGCCCGTCCACCACCGCCGCCATGCGCTTGGCATAGGGCCGGGCATTCTCGGCCGCTTCCTGGGCGCGGCGAAGCTTGGCCGCCGCGACCATCTGCATGGCCTTGGTGATCTTGCGGGTCGATTTGACCGACTCGATCCGGTTTTTCAGGTCCTTGAGGCTTGGCATCTACCCTGTCCTCTCGCCCCGCCCTCAGGCGAAGTCTTTCGCGTATGCATCCAGAGCCGCGCGCATCTTCTCGTCCAGATCACCCTTCACGGCGCGGTCGTTGTTGGTGATGTCATCCAGCAACTCGCGATGTTTCGAGCGCAGATGCGCCAAGAGCCCCTTCTCGAAGCGGCTGACATCACCCACCGACAGCTTGTCCAGATAGCCCTGGGTGCCGGCGAAGATGACGCAGACGATTTCGGCATTGGTCAGCGGCGCGTATTGCGACTGCTTCATCAACTCGGTCAGCCGTGCCCCGCGGTTGAGCAGGCGCTGGGTCGAGGCGTCGAGATCCGAGCCGAACTGCGCGAACGCCGCCATTTCGCGATACTGAGCCAGCTCCAGCTTCACCGGGCCGGCGACCGATTTCATCGCCTTGGTCTGCGCCGATCCGCCGACGCGGCTGACTGACAGGCCGGTATTCACCGCCGGGCGCACCCCCTGGTAGAACAGCTCGGTTTCAAGGAAGATCTGGCCGTCGGTGATCGAAATCACGTTGGTGGGGATGAAGGCCGAGATGTCGCCGGCCTGGGTTTCGATGATAGGCAGCGCGGTCAGCGAGCCGGCGCCGAAATCCTCGTTCAGCTTGGCCGAACGCTCCAAAAGGCGCGAATGCAGATAGAACACGTCGCCCGGATAGGCCTCGCGCCCCGGCGGGCGGCGCAGCAGGAGCGACATCTGGCGATAGGCCACGGCCTGCTTGGAAAGGTCATCATAGATGATCAGCGCGTGGCGGCCATTGTCGCGGAAGAATTCGGCCATCGCGGTGGCGGCATAGGGCGCCAGGAACTGCATCGGCGCCGGGTCCGAGGCGGTGGCGGCAACGATGATGGTGTAGTCGAGCGCGCCCTCTTCATCGAGCTTCTTCACCAGCTGCGCCACGGTCGAGCGCTTCTGGCCGATGGCGACATAGACGCAGTAGAGCTTTTTCGATTCGTCGTCGCCGGCGGCCTCGTTATAGGCCTTCTGGTTGAGGATCGTGTCCAGCGCCACGGCTGTCTTGCCGGTCTGGCGGTCACCGATGATCAGCTCGCGCTGGCCGCGGCCGATGGGAATCATCGAATCGATGGCTTTCAGCCCCGTCGCCATCGGCTCGTGCACCGATTTCCGCGGGATGATGCCCGGCGCCTTGACATCGGCCACACGCCGTTCGCTGGCCTTGATCTCGCCCTTGCCGTCGATCGGGTTGCCCAGACCATCGACAACGCGGCCCAGCAGCGCATCGCCCGCGGGAACGTCCACGATGGACTTGGTGCGCTTGACGGTGTCGCCTTCCTTGATGCTGCGGTCATCGCCGAAGATCACGATGCCCACATTGTCGGCTTCGAGGTTCAGCGCCATGCCGCGGATTCCGCCGGGGAATTCCACCATCTCGCCGGCCTGCACGTTGTCGAGGCCGTGCACGCGGGCAATCCCGTCGCCGACCGAGAGCACGCGGCCCACTTCCGCCACCTCGACCTCATGGCCGAAGTTCTTGATCTGCTCCTTGAGGATCGCAGAGATTTCAGCTGCCTGGATACCCATTATCCGACCTCTTTCATTCTGTTCTGGAGGGCCGCGAGCTTCGCGCGGATCGAGGTGTCGATCATCGTCGAGCCCACTTGGACGACAAGACCGCCGATGAGAGCCTCATCGACGGCGACATTCAGTTTCACACTCTTGCCAAGCTGCGCCTTCAACGCCTTGGCCAGCGCATCGGCCTGCGCCTTGGTCAGCACGGTGGCCGAGGTGATATCGGCGCTCACCTCGCCCTTGTGTTCGGCAATCATGCGGTGCAGCGCCGACAAGAGCTGCGGCAGCACGAAAAGGCGCCGGTTCTGCGCCATCAACCCCAGCGCGCCGCGCATGGTCTGTGACAGCTCGAGCGCCTCGGCGATCGCCGCCATCACACGGCCCTGATCGGCGCGTGAATAGATGGGCGAGGCGATCACGCGGGCAAGCTCGTCGCCTTGCGCCAGCGCATCCTGCAGCGCGGCGATATCGGCTTCCAGCGCCTTCAACGCCTTGGCCTCGCTGGCAAGGTCGAAAACGGCCGTGGCATAGCGCGCGGCGATGCCGGAGGAGATCGAAGCTGGTTCGGACACGTCCACCCTTTCGATTTCTGAGCGGCCATCGGCAGGGTGCCGGACCGCAGCTTCATCGGTGCTCGGATGCGAGCGCGGCACCGGAATTCGGCGCGTCTGTAGCAGAGCCTTTCCGGGCTCGCAACATTCAAGCGGATGTGAACGAACCGATGTTAGCGCTTAGGCCACACCAGGGCGGCACTGTAAAGCGAAAGCGGGTGCTCAAGGTGCCGGCCTGGCCGAATCGTCGATGGTGGAATGCCACCAGATGCGCGCCTCGCGGCACAGACCGTCCCCGGTGAACTCGGCGCTCAGCACCCCGTCGAGGATCAGCCGCGGAAGCGAATCGCCCGGCGCGCGCGCCGGCAGGCCGGTGCCGGTCGATTGCGCCCAGATCTGAAACAGCTCTTCCGAGGCGACCTGATAGCGCACATGCCAATGCGCAAGCCCCCCAGTCAGGGTTTCGGCCAGCACCGTGTAACGCAGCGATATGTCGCGCTGATGCTCGATGCGCGCCCAGTAGGCGGCCAGCTCGGCATGGCCGCGCTGAACCTGAAAGGGGGTGTTGTGATAGGCGCCGTCAGTGGTGAAGAGCGCAGCGAAGCCGGCCTTGTCCTGCCCCTCCCAGACGCGCTTGTAGGCGGCCATGAAGTGATGGATGTTCATTGTCCCGCTCTCCTGTCGCCGTTCTCCGGTTCTGCCGCGCGCCGCCAGGCCGGCTGCGCGCGCCCCTGGGGTACGCCGTCAAGCACCGCCAGCGGCCGGCGCGATGTAACGCGCAGGCCAGGGCGGCGTGGCGCCTCGTCCGAGCGGATCGCCTCGATGATCAGCACCCCGCCCAGGCGCTCGGGGCCGAAGCGGCGCCCGGCGCGTTCCAGCCCGCGCGCCGCGCGCAGCCAGAAGCGCCGCGCCGAGGGCGGGAAGAACAACGCCGCGCCATGGCCGACCGGGGTCAGGCCGCATTCGCCCAGAATTCGTTCTATCTGCCCGCGCGACCATGGCCGGCCAAAGCCGAATGGGGTGATATCGCGCCGCGCCCACATGCCGGTGCGGCTGGGCACCACCACGACCGCGCGGCCCTGCGGCGCCAGTACACGATGCGCCTCGTCCAGAAGCGCCATCGGTCGGTCCGATGTTTCCAGCCCGTGCAGCATCACCAGCCGGTCGATACTGTCATTGGCCAGCGGCCAGCGCGCCTCGTCCACCAGCACCGAATGGTTCTCGCAATCGGCGGGCCAGTGCATCACGCCCTGCGGCCCCGGCATCAGCGCGATGACCTGCGACGCGCGCGCCATGAAGGGGCGCAGCAGCGGCGCGGCAAAACCATAGCCGGCCACCGACAGGCCATGCGCATCGCCCCAGCGCGCCACGAGCTCGTCGCGCACCGCCTTTTGCGCCGCACGGCCCAGCTGGCTGCGGTAGTAGAAATCGCGCAGATGGTGCACATCCAGATGCATGATGCGATCCTTGAACCGGCGCGGGCGGATTGCAACCCCCGTCGCGCTGGCGCAAACTGCGCGCATAACCCTTGCCGCCCCCTGCCGCCCATCGGCCAGTCCGCGCGGCGCGAACGGGCGGCACATGACAGGAGACATGCATCATGGCCGAGCGTATCGAAATCATTCGCTGCCTGCAGGACAATTACGCATTTCTGATCCATGACGCCGCGCGCGGCGAGGCCACGCTGATCGACGCGCCCGAGGCCGGGCCGATCCTGCGCGCGCTCGATGCATCCGGGGCGAAACTGGCCCGCGTGCTCATCACCCATCACCATGCCGACCATGTCGACGGGCTGGCCGAAATCCTGGTCCGTCACCCCTGCCCGGTCTTCGGCAACGCCGCCGATGCGCACCGGCTGCCGCCGCTCGATCACGCCATCAGCCCCGGCGAGAAACTCATCGACGGCACCTGCGAGGTGTTCGACGCGCCCGGCCACACCATCGGCCATGTCGCCTTTCACTTCCCCGCGCTCAAGGCGCTGTTTTCCGCCGACAGCCTGATGACGCATGGCTGCGGGCGGCTCTTCGAGGGGTCGGCGCAGCAGATGTTCGACACCATCGCGCGCTTCGCCGCCCTGCCTGACGACACGCAAATCTATAGCGGGCATGACTATGCCAAGGCCAATCTCGACTTCGCCGCCCGCTTCGCCCCCGATGCGCAGGCGCTGGAAGCGCGCCAGGCCGAACTGCCAAGGCTGGCCGCCGAAGGCCTGCCCACCACCGGCACCACGCTGGCCAGCGAAAGAAACCTCAACCCCTATCTGCGCGCGCATCTGCCCGAGGTGGCCAGGGCCGCCGGCCTGCCCGGCGCCAGCGCGCTGGAGGTCTTTGCCGAGATTCGCAATCAGAAGGACAATGCCTGAATGCGCGTTGCAGGGCGCCAGCGCGGGCCACGAGCCGGGAGGGGGCAAGCTGACGCCACGTCATCACGCCAGGGCCACGGCGGACGCGCTTTTGTCCGGCACCGCCCGCCACTGCCCGATTCTTCGGCAGATGCCGGGCCTTTCAACATTGCGTGCACTGTGGCACAGTGAAATGTGAGGCCGCGGGGCAAGAAAAGACTTGAAGCAGCGCCCGCAAAATCAAAGTTTAACCTTAAGGGCCCAGACTGGGTTCTTGCCCGCCTCCCTGCCGCATCGACGCGCGCCGGGAACGGGCAACGCAAGGCGGGCCGGCCCCCGGCCCGGCCTAGACCATAAAGGAGCGATGCCGTGCCCTCGTTTTCAGCCACTCTCGAACAGGCGATCCACGGCGCCCTGGCGCTGGCCAACAATCGCCGGCACGAGCTTGCGACGCTCGAGCACCTGCTGCTCGCGCTGATCGACGAGCCCGACGCCGCGCGGGTGATGCAGGCCTGCAATGTCGAACTCGACACGCTGCGCACGACGCTTGAGGAGTATATCGAGGACGAACTCTCCACGCTGGTCACCAGTGTCGAGGGCTCGGAGGCGGTGCCCACCGCGGCCTTCCAGCGGGTGATCCAGCGCGCCGCCATCCATGTGCAAAGCTCGGGCCGCTCCGAGGTGACGGGGGCCAATGTGCTGGTCGCCATCTTTGCCGAGCGCGAATCGAACGCCGCCTATTTCCTGCAGGAGCAGGACATGACGCGCTATGACGCGGTGAACTTCATCGCCCATGGCGTGGCCAAGAACCCCGCCTTCAGCGAGAACCGCCCCGTCGCCGGCACCGAAGAGGCGCGCGAGGAAAGCACCGGCACCCCGCGCGGCGAGGCAAAGGAATCGGCGCTGGCCAAGTTCTGCGTCGATCTCAACGCCAAGGCGGTCAAGGGCGATGTCGATCCGCTCATCGGCCGCGCCGCCGAGGTCGAGCGCTGCATCCAGGTGCTGTGCCGCCGGCGCAAGAACAACCCGCTGCTGGTGGGCGATCCCGGCGTCGGCAAGACCGCCATCGCCGAGGGGCTGGCCAAGAAGATCGTCGATGGCGAAACCCCCGAGATACTGTCGAAATCGACCATCTATGCGCTCGACATGGGCGCGCTGCTGGCCGGCACGCGCTATCGCGGCGATTTCGAGGAACGGCTCAAGGCGGTGATGAAGGAACTCGAAGAGCACGAGGATGCGGTGCTCTTCATCGACGAGATTCACACCGTCATCGGCGCCGGCGCCACCTCGGGCGGCGCCATGGATGCCTCGAACCTGCTCAAGCCGGCGCTGCAAAGCGGCAAGATGCGCTGCATGGGTTCGACCACCTACAAGGAATTCCGCCAGCATTTCGAAAAGGATCGCGCGCTGTCGCGGCGCTTCCAGAAGATCGATGTGGTGGAACCCTCGGTCGAGGATTCGATCAAGATCCTCACCGGGCTGAAGCCCTATTTCGAAAAGCACCACGAGCTGCGCTACACCAATGACGCGATCAAGACGGCGGTGGAACTGGCGGCGCGCTACATCAACGACCGCAAGCTGCCCGACAAGGCCATCGACGTGATCGACGAGGCCGGCGCGGCGCAGCATCTCTTGCCCGAATCGAAACGGCGCAAGACCATCAGCCCGAAAGAGATCGAGGCGGTGGTGGCCAAGATCGCGCGCATCCCGCCCAAGAACGTCTCGAAGGACGATGCCGAACTGCTGCGCGATCTGGAGAACACGCTCAAGCGCGTGGTCTTCGGCCAGGACAAGGCGATCGAGGCGCTGTCCTCGGCCATCAAGCTGGCCCGCGCGGGCCTGCGCGAGCCCGAAAAGCCGATCGGCAACTACCTCTTCGCTGGCCCCACCGGGGTGGGCAAGACCGAGGTCGCCAAACAGCTCGCCGCCTCGCTGGGGGTGGAACTGCTGCGCTTCGACATGTCGGAATACATGGAAAAGCACGCGGTTTCACGGCTGATCGGCGCGCCGCCGGGCTATGTCGGCTTCGATCAGGGCGGGCTGCTCACCGACGGGGTCGATCAGCACCCGCATTGCGTGCTCTTGCTCGACGAGATCGAAAAGGCGCATCCCGATGTCTACAACATCCTGCTGCAGGTGATGGATCATGGCAAGCTGACCGATCACAATGGCAGGCAGGTCGATTTCCGCAACGTGATCCTGATCATGACCTCGAATGCCGGCGCGCAGGAGCAGGCGAAATCCGCCGTTGGCTTCGGCCGCGAGCGCCGCGAGGGCGAGGATGCGGCGGCCATCGAGCGCACCTTCACGCCCGAATTCCGCAACCGGCTGGATGCGATCATCTCCTTCGCCCCGCTGGGCAAGGACACGATCCTCAAGGTGGTCGAGAAATTCGTGCTGCAACTCGAGGCGCAGCTGATGGATCGCAATGTCACCTTCGAACTCAGCGAGGAAGCCGCCGCCTGGCTGGGCGAGAAGGGCTATGACGACAAGATGGGCGCGCGCCCGCTGGCCCGCGTGATCCAGGAAAATGTCAAGAAGCCGCTGGCCGAGGAGCTTCTGTTCGGACGACTGACCAAGGGCGGGCTGGTGCGCGTGTTGATGCGCGACGGCCAGATCGCACTGGAAATCGAAGAGGGCGAGAAGCGCCGCCTTCCGGGCTCGAAACCGCCTTTGCTGACGGCCGATTGAGTTCTTTCAGGGTAATCCTCACGGCGCGGGGCCGGGCTTGATGCCCGGCCCTTGCGTTTGCGCCGCACCCGGTCAGGGCCGGCCTGGTACGATTTGTCCCGGTTCCGGCCAGGCCAGTTCAGGGCCAGTGCGGAAATACGAGACATTGTTGGTAAACACGCTTTCCGGCACCAGTTCGATCAGCCGGCCATCCGGATCGTCGATCCGGGCAATCTGATCAATGAACCACGGGTTCCATTCGTCCGAATCCGGCCCCAGATAGCGGGCCAGCAGGCGGCGAAACAGTTCGGGGCACATGGGGTGAATGGCCGCGCGCCCGCGCAGGCCGAGATGCGCCAGCACCCCCGCACAATTATCGTAATGCACGATCTCGACCGCGCAGCGCGAATCCTGCCCCAACCGGCGCACCGGGCTGCCCGTGGCGTTGCCCGGCATCCATAGCGCGCCATCTTCCCAGTGAAACCAGACCGGCGAATTGCGCGGGCCCTCGGGCGACATCGTCGCCAGATTGGCCATCAGCGGCAGGCGAAGCACGGCTTCGGGGTCAAAGGGCGTGGGCATGTCAGCGTTCGGTCAGCTTAAGCTCGATGCGCCGGTTCTGCGCGCGCGCCTCGGGCGTGTTGGCGGGGTTGACTGGCCGATACTCGCCAAAGCCCGTCGCCGCCAGCCGATGGGGCGGAAAGCCCAGCTCGTCGATCATGAATTCCACCACCGACAGCGCCCGCGCCTGGCTCAGTTCCCAATTGCTTTCAAACCGGCCGCCGGCGGCGATGGGAACATTGTCGGTGTGGCCATCGACACGCAGGATCCAGTCGATCGCATCGGGGATATCGCGCGACACCTCCGACAATATCGAGACCACATTCGCAATCTGCGCGCGCCCCGCGGGGGCCAGATCGGCCGAGCCCAGCTCGAACAGCACCTCCGAGGAAAACACGAAACGGTCGCCGACGATCTGCACTCCCTCGCGCCCTGCCAGGATCTCGCGCATCTGGCCAAAGAATTCCGAGCGGTAGCGCTCAAGCTGCTCGGCCTCGCGTTCAAGCCGGCGGCGTTCTGCCTCTTCCAGATCGGCGCGCTGGCGCTGCTCTTCCGCCACCCGCGCCAGCGCCGCGTTCAGCTCGGCGCCAAGGGCTTCGATCTGGGTGCCCGCCTCGGCCTCGGCTTGGCGCGATTCGCCCAGAAGTTCCTGCAGCCGCGATACCTGGCGGCGCAGCGCCTCGACCTGCCGGTTGAGCGCGGCCATGCGCCGCTGATCCTCAGCGCTTTGCGCTTCGGCCTCGGAAAGCTGCTCCTGCGCCACCTGCAACAGCAGGGCGCGGGTCTGCGCCTCGGTCAGTTGCTCATCGGCCAGCGCCTCGGCCGCTTCGCGCGCCCGGTCGGCGGCGGCGAGCAAGGTCAGGGTTTCCTCGGCCCGGCGGCGCTCTTCTTCCAGCGCCAGCGTCATGGCGCTGAGTTCGGCCTGGGAATCGCGCAGCCGCGCGCGCAGGGCTTCGGCGGCAGCAAGCTCGGCCAGACGCGCGCTTTCCTCATCGCTCAGCGCGGCTTCAGCCTCGGCCAGTCGCGCGCGCAGCGCTTGCGCCGCGGCGGCCTCGGCCAGCCGCGCGCGCTCTTCCTCGCTCAGCGCTTCGTCCAGCTCGGCAATGCGTTCCTGCAAGGCCGCCTCGCGCGCCGCCAGTTCTGCCAACCTGGCGCGGCGGTCCTGGTCTTCCTCGCTCAACGAGTCCAACTCGGCGATGCGCGCGGCCAGCGCTTCCTCGGTCTCGGCCAATTGCGCCAGCGCCTGCTGGCGGGCAAGCTGCTCGTCCGTCAGCGCCGCGTCCAGTTCGGCAATACGTTCCTGCAAGGCTTCCTCGCGCGCCGCCAGATCGGCCAGCTCGGCGCGCCGCGCCTGTTCTTCCTCGCTCAACGCAGCCAGTTCGGCGATGCGCGCGGCCAGCGCTTCCTCGGTCTCGGCAAGCCGCGCCAGCGCCTGCTGGCGGGCAAGCTGCTCGTCCGTCAGCGCCGCGTCCAGTTCGGCAATACGTTCCTGCAAGGCTTCCTCGCGCGCCGCCAGATCGGC
>JAFIEG010000028.1 GCA_020832665.1 Pararhodobacter sp.
GTGAATGGCCGCAGGCCAGAGGGGGGCAGCGCCCCCCTTCCCGGTCACCCCCGCACCTTCCCGCCCGCTTGACGTGCACGCCGGCGCGGCTTAGGCGATGGCAACCCCAAAAGACAGGTAGACAACATGGCCAACCCCTCTCTTCTCATCCTTCCCGGCGATGGCATCGGTCCCGAGGTCATGGCCGAAGTGCGCAAGATCATCGACTGGTTCGGCAACAGGCGCGGGCTTGCCTTCGATGTCAGTGAGGATCTGGTGGGCGGCGCGGCCTATGACGCGCATGGCACGCCCCTGAGCGATGCCACCATGGCCCGCGCGCAAGAAGTCGATGCGGTGCTGCTGGGCGCCGTGGGCGGGCCGAAATACGACAGTCTGGATTTTAGCGTGAAGCCAGAGCGCGGCCTCTTGCGCCTGCGCAAGGAGATGGACCTCTACGCCAATCTGCGCCCGGCGCAGTGTTTCGATGCGCTGGCTGATTTCTCCTCGCTCAAGCGCGAGGTGGTGGCCGGGCTCGACATCATGATCGTGCGCGAGCTGACCTCAGGTATCTATTTCGGCGAGCCGCGCGGCATCCATACCGAGGGCAACGAGCGAGTCGGCATCAACACCCAGCGCTACACCGAAAGCGAGATCGCGCGCGTGGCGCGTTCGGCTTTCGAGTTGGCACGCAAGCGCTCAAACAAGGTCTGCTCGATGGAGAAGGCCAATGTCATGGAATCGGGCATCTTGTGGCGCGAGGTGGTGCAGGAAGTGCATGACCGCGAATACCCCGATGTCGAGCTGAGCCACATGTATGCCGATGCCGGCGCCATGCAGCTCACCCGCTGGCCCAGGCAATTCGATGTCATCGTCACCGACAATCTGTTCGGCGATCTGCTGTCAGACCTCGCCGCCATGCTCACCGGCTCGCTCGGCATGCTCCCCTCGGCCAGCTTGGGCGCGCCGATGGCCAATGGCCGGCCCAAGGCGCTTTACGAGCCGGTGCATGGCTCGGCGCCCGATATCGCCGGAAAGGCGCTGGCCAACCCGATCGCCTGCATCCTCAGCTTTGCCATGGCGCTGCGCTATTCCTTCGATCTGGGCGACGAGGCCGATCGGCTGGAAGCGGCGGTGCAGACGGTGCTGGCACAGGGGCTGCGCACGGCCGATCTGATGGGCCCCGAGGGCGGCTCGCCGGTATCGACCACGGCAATGGGCGATGCCATCGTCGCGGCGCTGGATGCCTCGGCGGCCTGACCGGCCGGCTTGCCACGGCTTGGTGGCGGGGCTCGGAACAACGTCTCACGCTCGGGGAAATAGCGCGCGCGCAGCTTCTCGTTGCCCGCCGCGCAGGCCTTGCGCACCAGCGCGCGCCGGATTTCACTCTGCGCCGGGCGGGTTCCCGGGCGGGGCGGGCGCCAGCCCAGCACCTGCAGCGCCGCGAGGTAGAGCCTGCTGTGGCCCCCCGCCCGATTGCGCACCCGCAAGAAGCGGTTGAACCGGCGGCGAAGCGCGATCGCCTCGGCCAGGAGCGCCGGATTCATCCGCTGGGCCATGCCGATATGGATGAGCGCCTTCACTCTTCACTTGGCGGCCACAAGCCGCGCATCGGGGGCGTAAATCTGCGCCAGCGCCGCCAGATGCTCTTCCATGCCCACCGGCTCTCGGGCCCGGCGCCAGTATTCTTTCGGGCTGATCTTCCCGGCCAGAACACGGCCCAGCGCGGCGGCGAAATCGTCACTGTCGCCGGCACGAAAGACAAGGGCGGGGCAATTGCCCAGCTCGCGCGCGCCGCCCATATCCGAGGTCAGCAGCGCAACGTGGCGCGCATGCATCTCGATCGCCACCTGCGGCAGGTTGTCTTCCCACATCACCGGAACGACACCCAACGCCACCCCGCCCAGTAGCGTGTCCAGCTGGTCATGTCGATAACCATCGGCATGATGAAACCCGGCCAGCCGGGGCGCCAGCGCGTGCATGGCCTGCATCATCTGGGCAGAGCCGCGCCGCGCCGCCAAGGTCAGCCGCAGGCGGGAAAGCATGCTGTCGGGCAGCGCGGCAAGCGCCTGCATGAGGAAGGGAAAGCCCTTGTCGGCGCGCATGTAGCCCAGATAGGCCATATGCAGCGTGCCATCGGCATCGAGAAAGGAGGCGCGCGGCTTCGTCTCGTTCCAGTGGCGGGCCTGGGGAGAGCCGATATAGCCCGTGTGCACAAGCACCGGATCGACACCATGCTGGATGGCTATCTCGCGCACCCGGTCGGACACGCAAAGCACCGTATCGCAATGGCGGTTGATCAACGCCACCATTTGCCGCCGCCGCTCGGCAAAGGCGAGCGCGCGCGGATCGACGGAAGGGCGTTCGCTACCGGCTTTCCTTGCCTTGCCCGGTCGCTTCCGGCGCCCGGCCCGGCGAGCATGTTTGTCAAGGCTGGCCTCGGCGGCGATGGTGTCGGGGCTGGGAATGGCGGCGTGTGTGATGCCTTGGCTGGCGGGTGCAGGCCCGCCGCGCAGGCGCTTGTAGCGATGCCACAGCCATCGCAGCCCCGGCCAGATCGCGCGATCGAAAGCCACCGTACCCGGCCCGGCGCCCAACCGCGAAAGCTGCCATGAGGTGGCCATCGCCATCCTCGTCGCGCGTCGGTTGGGCACAGCAGGCAGGCAGTGGATGCAGTTTTTCCCGTCGGCGAAATCGGTGCAGTTGGCGCTTTCGCGGTGCCAGAAATTCACCTGCGAGCAGAACGGATAGTAATTATGCAGCGTCAGCACTACCCGCGTGCCGGGCTGGGCGGCGGCAACCGCCAGCACCGCCGCCGGCACCCCTTCAAGATTCTGGAAATGGATCACGTCATAGGGGCCGGTGCGCGCCAGAAAATCGGCAAAGGCGGCCTCGGTCGGCTTGTGGGAAAGCTGCGCGGGGTTGGCATAATCGGCATGTGCCGGCGCGAGCAGGCCGGAATTGACCAGCTCATATCGCCGATGTGGCCCCTGATCGGCGCCCGGCTCGACCGGCGCCCAGCCCGGCGCGTCCGAAAGCAGCCGGTGCGCCAGACCGGCCGAAATGCAACTGGTTTCCACCCCCTCCCGGTTCCGAAGGGCGGTGACGAGATTGCGCAGATAGAGCGAAACCCCGCCGCCGCGATTCTCGCTATCGAAGGGATCGACCCAGTTGTAGTATAATACTCGCATCAATCGGTCTTTCTGTCGGCGAGCGCCGCCAGCCTAGCCTCGAGCGCCTCGATCCGTGCAGTGTGATCGGCGAATTTCTTGCGCTGGCGATGCTGCATCCGGGCCTGCTCTTGCAGCAGGAAACGAAAAAGCTGGCCCGGTCGGAGCGAATCGCTGGCTTGCGGGCGAGGAAACGCGGCCAGCAAGGGCGCGGTGTCGAACTCACCACCCTTGATCGCGCCAAGAGCTTCGATGCCGCAGCGCGCCTGCTCGGCCGCCGCCCCGAAACCGGCGTCGACGGCGGGCCGATGCGCCTGCGGTGGACGCAGATAGGCAATGATCCGAAAATCAAATTCACCGGCCACGGTGCCGATGATCCGGCGCCGCCGGTCCGCGGCCTCATGCCAGGCGCCAAGGCGCATGAATTCTTCCGAACTGGCCAGGACCGTCGGTTCGGGACCGTGGCGCACCTCGTCGAAGAACTCCCGCCAAAGCATCTCGGGGGGGGTGTCGTCATCATAGCCATGCATCAGCTCGCGCACACCGGCGGCATGGTAGAGCGCGAAGGCAAGCGCCGATTGCTTGGCGTCCTCGCGGTGGCTCTCGGCATAATGCAGTCCGACTTTGCGAAACCGGTCGGCATTTTTTACCCTGAAAACCTGCAGCGCGGTGGTCCCGGTCTTGAAATGCCCTACATGCGTAAAATTGGTTGTCTTCATTGCGCGTGCCATCCGGTTCCAGCCGCCTGCCATCAAGATCTCTTACCGCGATCTGACAGGGCGAGGTGGGGGTTTCAATCCATAAGCGACTGGTGATAGTCGATCGCCTCGTCCAGATCCTCGAAATAGCGCAAACGCCCCTGATGCAGCACGATGCCGGCGTCGCAAAAGTTGCGCACGTCCTTCATGCTGTGGCTGACGAGGACGGCGCTCGCCTTTTGCATCCGGTCGCGAAACAGAGCGCGGCTCTTGCGCTTGAAGCGAGCATCGCCCACTGCGGTCACCTCGTCGACCAGATAGGTATCAAAAGGAATCCCCATCGAAATACCGAAGGTCAGACGCGACTTCATGCCCGAGGAATAGGTGCGGATCGGCATGTGGAAATGCTGGCCGATCTCGGCGAAATCCTGCACGAATTCGGCCAGTTCGTCGGTATCGACACCATAGACACGGGCAAGGAAGCGGGTGTTCTGGGCGCCGGTCAGATCGCGGTGGAAACTGCCACCAAATCCGACCGGAAAGGAGATGGTGCCATCGCTCCAGACATGGCCCCGGTCGGGGCGCATACTGCCGGCGATGATCTGCATCAGCGTCGATTTGCCCGCCCCGTTGGCACCCAGAAGCGCCAGCGACTTGCCGGTGGGCAGGGTCAGGTCCAGTTCCCTGATCACGGGCTTGTAATAACCCCGATACCAGAATCCCTTGCTGAGCCTGTGCAGCCGGATCATCGCTTGTACCCGTCACCAACCATGCCCGACGCGCACCTCAGCCCCTGTCACGCAAGCTGTAATAGATCAGCGCGATCACCGACCAGATCAGAAGCATGAAAAAGACGGTGAGCATCACCAACTGCAACCGCTGCGGATATTCTGCGCGCTGCGACAGCGTCGGGCGAATGTAGGTGGCCAGATACAGGCTCTGGCGCATGGCATTCGAGCGCGCCGCGTCGAGCGCAGTCAGCGCGGCGGTATAGCTCTGCTCGCCGAATTGCGTATCAACGGCCAGGCTTTCGAACTGCGCCAGAAGGCGTGGATAGTCGGTATCGATAACCGTGACATCCTCGGTGGCGAAGGTCAGCCGTTCCTGCGCGATGCGGTCGCGGATGACTTCGATACGGCGCAGCGCGCTGCGCACGCGCGGATCGGTCTCGTTGGTGACCTGCAACAGCAGGTCATGCTCGACCAGCGCCTCGGCCAGTTGCTGCTGCAGATTGTTGAGTACCCCCATGCGCCCCTGAAGATCGGCCTGCGGATCGACGATGCGCGTGCGGGCCCTGAATTCGGCCAGCGCCTCGCGCGCCTCGCGCAAACGCTCGATGGCCTCTTCAAGGTCGCGCTGGGCATGGGACATGGTATCTCTGCGCGCCGCCTCGTTCAGCGCATTGATCATGGCCTCGCTCTCGGAGACAATGGCGCGGGCGATCTCCTGTGCGGTCTGCGCATCGCGGGCGCGCACCTGCACGTCGATCAGCCCGGTGTTGCGGTCATAGGATATGCGCACCATCCGTCGCCAGTACCACAGCACATCCTCGATTGTGGCCGAAGGCCAGATCGAAAAGAGCGGGTCACTGCGCCAGTCGCGGCTGTAATGCTCGACCAGATCGATCTGCCGCATGATCTGCTCGACGATTTCCTGGCTCTGGATGAACTCGTAGAGCACATCGGTATTGGTGGAGCCGCGCGTTCCCATCACCGCGGAAAGCCCGCCGAGAAGCTCGCTTGCCGAGCCGGACTCTTCCTGGCGGACGGTGAAACCGACATTCGAGGCGTATTGGTCCTTGGCGAAGCCGTAAAGATAGACCGTGGTCAGCACGACCGGCAGCAGGAACCCGGCAAGGACGAACGCAACCAGC
This sequence comes from Pararhodobacter sp., assembly GCA_020832665.1. Taxonomy (GTDB): domain Bacteria; phylum Pseudomonadota; class Alphaproteobacteria; order Rhodobacterales; family Rhodobacteraceae; genus Pararhodobacter. Next base: position 5,718 of record JAFIEG010000028.1, read on the forward strand.
AACCGGTGACGCCCCTGCAGCTTTGCAGGTTGCGCGAAAGGGCGCACCTTTGGCTGGCTGTCGTCACCCCGCTGGCCTGATTTCTGACCATGCCGAGACTGCCCTTCGCCGTGCTTGCGCTTCTGGCCTTCGCCTTCCGCATTGCCGCCCTGCCTGACCGGACCCGCCTTTTCGGTCGCTTCGGTCAGTTCCTCATCGCCCGCGCGCTCGGGGCCTGCATCCTGCGTCTCGCCGGGGCCGCCGCGATCTGGGCGGTGCCCTGCTTTCTCTGCCTTTACCAAGTTCCGTCCCTCTTGGGGAAGCGTGACTTTATGCCCTGCATTCGTATCCAATCGCAGGGCCGATGGCCAGCACTTCGAACGCCACGATGTCCCCCGCCACGCAGCTCAGCGGCGTGGCGCCGTCTCGCTTGCCGCCAGGATCGACGCGTGATCGCTTTCGATACGCCCGCGCACACCGTCGAGCACCGCGCGTGACAACAGCCGCAGATAGGCACGGCGCTCGCCGCGGTGATGGCGCATGCGTGCAAACCAGCGCGGTACATAGACCAGCACCACCGGCAGGAAAAAGAGCCCCGATGCCTGCCGGTAGAGTATCAGCAGGTTGCGGTAGAAGTAATAGACCTTCCACAGCGGCCGGATGCGCCGGTCATGCGCCGAGTAGGTGCTGCTGTCATGCTCGAAGCGCATCGAGGGACAAAAGCCGATGCGATAGCCGGCCCGGGAGAGGCGCATGGTGTAGATGGCATCATCGCCATAGAGAAACAGCCGCCCCTCGGGATAGCCGGCGCGTTCGAAGATCCGGGCATCCAGAAACAGCCCCACAAAAGAGGCGCCATCGACCTTTCTGAGCCCGTTTCTGGCGTAATCGGTGCCCCCGAGATGAAATGCATCGCGCCCGCCACCCAGGATCAAGCGCAGGAAGACGCGCGGATGCCAGAAAGGGTTGTAGGTGGGCCGATTCATCTCGCAGATCGTGCCGTCGGGGTGATAGGCAGCACCGGCAACCGCATCCCAGCCTTCACGGTCGAGCGCGTGAAAGGCACCGATCGCGCCGGGCTCGGGGCGGGCGTCATCATCCATCAGCACGACCCAGTCAGGCGCCATATCGCGCACGGCATGGCGCAGCCCCGCCTCGAACCCGCCAGCCCCACCAAGATTGATGGCATGTCTGAGCACCTGCAAGCGCGGCTCGTCCAGCCCGTCGAGCCAGGCGCCGGTACCGTCGGTGGAGCCACAGTCAACCACCAGCACCCCGGCGAGCTGCGTCGCCGGCACGGCCAGGAGTGCCTCGAGCGTGCGCCGGATCTGTGCCAGCCGGTTATATGTCACCACCACGGCCACAAGACTGCAGGCACTCGCCTTGCTGGATGTGGGGACAGGTTTCTGCTTGGCCGTCATTGACACCTCGATCTGCCTCGAGACGAGAAGCCACATAAGGAATACGCTGTCAAACCTTCCGCTCCTTTCTCCGGTATTCGTGAAAAAAAGACAGAATTCGCCGCGCTTTCGCCATGATCCTGAACGCCGGCACGCACCGCCCCGCCGCAAACTGATGACGGGTGTAAAGAGGGTGTCGACATGCAACTGCAGTTCAATGGTGTGGAAGGCTCGGGTATCGACATGCTCGATGCCGGCATCGGCGGTTTCACGGTTTTCCAGAGCGAGCAGGGAACCTTTATCTATTCCACGACGGGAAAGAATGGCGGCATCGTCGGATACCGCATCGACGACAGCGGCGAGATTTCGGTGCATACAACCGTCATCTTCCCCGACAACATGACCTGGGGGGTCGATGATCGGCTTGTCGTCGTCGATAACGGCAACGGGCCCATGCTGGCGGTGGGAACCAATGAACGCGGCATCATGGGGTTCTCGGTCCTGGCCGACGGAACGATTGGCAGGCGCGAGCGCATCGACTGGGATGACGCCGCCGAGGCTGCCTCGACCGTCGGCAACGGCATTCTCGAAACCTGGGTCACCATGAGCAACCGCTCGCTCGATATCTTCCCTGGCGATTCCTCCGGGCATCAGGCCGTTTCGCTGCGAAGCGCCATGGTCGACGGGCGGGAATTCGTGCTGGTCGCGTGCAAGGCCGAGAACACGGTCAGCAGCTATCTTCGCGACCCCTCGAGCGGGCAGCTGATCGCATTCGACAGCCTGGGCGCCAGCGACGGGCTGGGCATCAACGCCCCCACGGCGATGGAAGTCGTCCAGATGGGCGGTGAAGCCTTCGTCATTCTGGCATCGGCAGGCACTTCCTCGCTCACCGTGATGAGGCTGGGCGCGGATGGCTCGCTGAACCCGACCGATCATCTGCTCGACACCGGCGCAACGCGCTTTGCATCGGTGCAGGCCATGACAGCGGTCACAGTGGGCGATCATGCCTTCGTCATCGCCGGCGGTGGCGATCACGGGCTGACGCTGTTCGCGCTTCTGCCCGACGGCACGTTGCTGGCGCTCGACACGGTGGCCGACACCGCCCTGACTGCGCTGCACAATGTCTCGGCGCTCAGCGCCGTGGTGGTTGGCGACACGCTGCATGTTTTTGCCGGCTCGCAGCGCGATGCCGGGATGAACCATTTCACGCTGTCACTCGATCAGCTTGGCCAGCGCCTTTACGGCACGGCGGGGCAGGCCAGCGTCATCACCGGCACTGCGCAGAACGATATCCTGATCGCTATGGCCGATGGCGACACGCTGATCGGTGGCGGCGGCAACGACATCCTTGTCGCCGGGCCCGGCACCACCACCATGCGCGGCGGCGATGGTGCCGATATCTTCGTCATGCGCGCCGGCAGCGGCCCTACGCATATCCTCGATTTCGAGGCCGGGACCGACCGGGTGGATCTGTCCGACTGGCCGATGCTGCGCTATGCGGGGCAGTTAACCTTCACCACCACGTCAAACGGCGCACGCATCGAATACGGCGACATGGTGGTGCACATCACCTCATCCGATGGCCGGCCGCTGAGCATCGAGGATGTGCTGGGCGATGGCTTTCACTGGCCCGACCGGATTCCGATCCTGATCGAACGTGACGCGCCCGGGGAGCTTATCCTGGGCCGCTATGGGGAAAACGATACCATTACCGGCACCTATGGCGATGACACGATTCGCGGGCTCAGGGGCGATGACCTGATCTTCGTCATCGGCGGTGACAATGTCGTGTGGGGCGGGCGTGGCAACAACACCATCCATGGCGGCGACGGCAATGACGACCTGCGCGGCCAGCAAGGTGACGACCTGATCTTTGGCGGCGGCGGCAACAACTTCCTGGCCGGCGGTGGCGGAAGTGATACGATCTATGGCGGCAACGGCAACGACACCATCAGCGGCGGCGGCGGCCCCGATCTGATCTATGGCGGGGGCGGCAACAACCTTCTGCGCGGCGATCGCGGCAACGACACCATCATCGGCGGCGACGGCAATGACACCATCATCGCCGGGCCGGGCCGCGACTGGCTCTGGGGCGGAGAGGGTGCGAACACATTCATCTTCCAGCGCAACCACGACACCAACCGGATCATGGATTTCAACCCCGAGAACGGCGACATCCTGCTGCTGTCGGCGGGTGTGTTCGGCGGCCGCTTTCGAGACGACCCCATCGCCGACAACATTCATCGTTTCGGCTTCATTAACGACAATGGCGATCTTGTGCTTGATTTCGGAAACGCCAATACGCGGATCATTCTCGTCGGCTTTTCCGATATCGATCTGCTGATCGACCACATTCAGATCATGTAGCGCCGCTCCCTTGCCGATCCGCGCCAGCGGTTGACCCGGGCCCGGCAGGCCCCACATCATGGGCAGGCCGCAATCAGGGTCTGGCCTGCCCATGACATGGGAGCACGCCATGAAGAGAACGCTTGCGTTTCTTACATCGGCGGGACTGATCGCCAGTGCCGCCGCCGCCGACGATCATGGCTATCGCGTCGAGATTCTGGCCGAGGGGCTGGACAGCCCCTGGGCGCTGACCTTCCTTCCCGGCTCGCAGGACATGCTCATCACACTGAAGGGTGGCGAAGTGTTGCTGCGCGAAGAAGCCAACGGCGAGCTGACCACGCTGTCGGGCGCCCCCGAGGTGGATGCCCGCCGCCAGGGCGGGCTGCTCGACATCGCCCCCTCCCCCGATTTCGCCACCAACGGCATGGTCTACATGACATGGGCCGGGCCCGGCGCTGGCGGCAGCAGCACCCATCTGGGCCGCGCGCGGCTTGACCGCGAGGGCGCGCAACTCGCCGATCTGGAGGTGCTGCATATCGTCACCCCTTTCATCGACTCCGGGGCGCATTACGGCTCGCGCATCGTCTTTGCCGACGGGTATGTCTTTGCCGGTTTCGGCGATCGCGGGCGCAAGGATTTCGGCCCCGACCATATCTCGCAGGATCTCTCCAGCGAGAACGGCGCTGTCATCCGCCTGACGCTCGATGGCGAGATTCCCCAGGACAACCCCTTTGCCGGGCAGGAAGGCGCTGCAGGGGCGATCTGGTCATACGGGCATCGCAACATCCAGGCGATGGCGGTACATCCCGAGACCGGCGCCATCTGGCTGGCCGAGCATGGCGAGGCGGGTGGCGACGAGATCAACATCGTCACTCGCGGCGGAAATTACGGCTGGCCACTGGCCGCTTTCGGGGTCGATTACCGCACCGGCGAGCCCTTCGCAGAGCCGCATCGCGAGGGCGACGGCTTCATTGCTCCGGTCTATCACTGGCCACCAGGGCGCGACGATCACTTCCCACCCTCGGGCATGGCCTTCTATACCGGCGATGCCTTCCCCGAATGGCAGGGGCATCTGCTGATCGGAAACCTGTTCCACCGCTATCTGGGCCTGTTCGCGCTCGATGGTCAGAGCGTCGAGCCCGCCGGGCGGCTGCTCGCCGATGCGGATCTGCGAATTCGTGATGTCGCAATCGGCCCCGAGGATGGTTATATCCATGTCATCGCCGACGGCTCCGACGCCCCGCTGCTGCGGCTTGTACCCGATGAGTGAATCACCAGATGAATGACCCCGCGCAGCGCTCGCCCCAAGCCAGCCTGCCCCCCGACAGCCCGCGCAATGATGGCATGCGCATGCGCGCCATCCTTACCCTTGCCGCGGCGGTGGGCTTTGTTTCCTTCTCCTTCGCCGCGCCCGAGTTCCGGGGCTACGACCCGGCGCAGATGCCCCATGGCAGCGAGCGCCCGCCGGTGCAGCCGGCGGGCTTTGCCTTTGCCATCTGGGGGGTGATCTATCTGTGGCTGATCGTGCATGGCGGCTACGGCCTGCTGGCACGCGCCGAAGATGCCGCATGGGACCGCCCGCGCTGGCCGGTGATCGGCGCCATGGCACTGGGCGCGGGCTGGCTGTGGGTGGCGGTGGCCAACCCTCTGGCGGCAACGCTGATGATCTTTGCCATGCTGGCACTGGCGCTGTGGGCACTGGCGCGCGCGCCAAGGCGCGATCCGGTGCGCGATTTCTGGCTGGCGCGCGCGCCGTTGGGGCTGTTCGCGGGCTGGCTGACGGCGGCAAGCTTCGTCTCGGCCGGGCTGATCGCTTCGGGCTACGGGCTCATCGGCAGCGAGCGGGCAGCGGCGCTGGTGACCATCGTGCTGGCCGCCGGCTTTGCCGCCTGGGTGATCATCCGCCTGAAGCCGGGCGGCGGCTATGCGCTGGCCGCCGGATGGGGGCTGTTCGGCATCGCGGTGGCGAATGTCGGGCAGCACATCGATATCGCTGCCCTGTCGCTGGCGGGCGTGCTGGCGCTGGCATGGCTCTGGTGGCGCGGGCGCACGGCGGCCGGCACTGGCTGAATGTGTGCGGTGAATTCCGTTCGATCGGTCCGGATATGACGGGCTGCAGGATGGGCAATATTGCCCATCCTACCGGGGATCGGTATCGGCGTGCCGGCGATTCAAGAGCAGCGCCTGGCACGCCATCCGTTCAACTCAGCTCAGCTTGCGCTCGACCGTCTCGCGCTCGAAGATCTCGATGACATCGCCCTCGCGGATATCGTCGTAATTCTCGAAGGCCATGCCGCATTCCTGGCCCGAGATGACTTCCTTCACCTCGTCCTTGAAGCGCTTGAGCGTCTTCAGCGTGCCCTCGTGGATCACCACATTGTCGCGCAGAAGCCGCACGCCCGCCGAGCGGCGCGCCACGCCCTCGGTGACCAGACAGCCCGCCACCTTGCCCACGCCCGAGACCTTGAACACCTGCCTGATCTCGGCATAGCCGATGAAGCTTTCGCGCACCTCGTCCTTGAGAAGGCCCGAGGCAGCCGCCTTGATGTCGTCGATCAGGTCATAGATGATCGAGTAATATCGGATCTCCACGCCCTTTTGCTGCGCGGCGCTGCGTGCCGTGGCATTGGCGCGCACGTTGAAGCCAAGGATCGGCGTTTTTGATGCCTCGGCCAAGCCGACATCGGAATCGGTGATCGCACCGACGCCGTAATGCAGCACGCGCACGCGCACTTCCTCGTTGCCGACTTTTTCGAGCGCCTGCACGATGGCCTCGGCCGAGCCCTGCACGTCGGCCTTCACCACCACCGCCAGTTCGGACACATCGGCATCGGCCTTGGCCTTGGCCATCATCTGCTCGAGCGTCGTGGCGGCACCGGCGGCGGCGCGCTTCTCCTTGGCCAGGCTTTCACGGTAGCTGGCGATCTCGCGCGCCTGCGCCTCGGTCTCGACGACGTTGAGCACATCGCCCGCCTCGGGCGTGCCGTTGAGCCCCAGCACCTCGACCGGCACCGATGGCCCGGCCTCGTCGACCCGCTCGCCCTTGTCGCTGATCAGAGCGCGCACCTTGCCCCACTGCTCGCCGACAACGAAGATGTCACCCTTCTTGAGCGTGCCATGCTGCACCAGAACCGTGGCCACCGGGCCGCGGCCGACATCGAGCTTGGCCTCGATCACGGCACCCATGGCGGCGCGCCCGGGGTTGGCCTTGAGTTCCAGGATCTCGGCCTGCAGGGCGATGGCTTCAAGCAGATCGCCCAGCCCCTGGCCGGTGATCGCCGACACCTCGACATCCTGCACTTCGCCCGACATCGCCTCGACAACCACCTCGTGCTGCAACAGCTCGGTGCGCACGCGGTTGGGGTCGGCGTCGGGCTTGTCGCATTTGTTGATCGCCACGATCATCGGCACACCGGCGGCCTTGGCGTGGTTGATCGCCTCGATGGTCTGCGGCATCACCGAATCATCGGCCGCCACCACCAGCACCACGATATCGGTGACCTGCGCACCACGCGCGCGCATCGAGGTAAAGGCGGCATGGCCCGGCGTATCGAGGAAGGTCAGCACCGCACCCGATTCGGCGGTCACCTGATAGGCGCCAATATGCTGGGTGATGCCGCCGGCCTCGCCGGCCACGACATTGGCCTCGCGTATTCTGTCCAGCAGCGAGGTCTTGCCGTGATCGACATGGCCCATGATGGTGATGATCGGCGGGCGCGACTTCAGATCCTCGGGGCGATCCTCGACGCCCACGATGACCTGCTCGACATCGGCATCCGAGACTCGCACGGCCTTGTGGCCGAACTCCTCGATCACCAGTTCGGCGGTATCGGCATCGATGGCCTGATTCTGCGCCACCATCATGCCCATCTTCATCAGCGTCTTGACGACATCAGCGGCGCGCTCGGCCATGCGATTGGCCAGTTCCTGCACAACGATGGTATCGGGCAGCTGCACCTCGCGCACCTGCTTTTCGGCGCGAAGCGACTGGCCCATCGCCTTGGCGCGGGCCTTTTCCTGCTTGCGTTTCATCGCCGCGAGCGAGCGCTGGCGCCCGCCCTCGCTGCCATCCAGCGCCGCCGAAAGCGTCAGCTTGCCCGAACGGCGGCCACCACCGTCGCGGGCCTTGCCACGCGAATCGCGATCCTCGCGCTCGCGCTCGGCCTTGCGTGAGGGGGCGGCGGCGGGCTTGGACGACGGCCGCTCAGGCGCCGGCGCCGGCATCGGCTCGGCGGGTTTCGCGTCGGCTTCAGCCTTGGCCTCGGCCTTGGCGGTGAGGCGCGCTTCTTCCTCTTCCTTGGCCTTCAGCGCGGCCTCACGCTCGCGTTCCTCGCGCTCGCGGGCCTCGGCCTCGGCGCGGCGACGCTCGCGCTCTTCCTCGCGCTGGCGCTCTTCCTGCTCGCGGGCGACGGCCTCGTCGGCCTCGCGCGCACGGGCGGCGCGCACCGCGGCAAGGCGGCGCTCCATCTCGGTATCGGAAATCCCCGCCGGGCGGCGGCCCGAGGGCGCCGGCGCAGCACCACCGCTGCCGGACTTGCCCGAGCCCGCGCCAGCACCGGACTGGCCCGCGCCCGCCTTGGGCACGACCACCCGCTTGCGCTTGGTTTCCACCACCACCGACTTGGTGCGGCCGTGGCTGAAGCTCTGCTTCACCTGACCGGGGCGCGCGCCCTTCAGCCCGAGGGGTTTCTTGTCGTCGGTATCGCTCATGCGTCCTGTCAATCCTTCCCGGCGTCCATTTCGCCGACCTGCCCGCGCATCGATGCGAGCCTTGCCGCTTCATCTACTACACGCGCAGCCAGACCGCCAGCGGACAGCGCGGCATGTATCACATGTTCCCGGCCAAAGGCCATGCCCAATTCCTGCGCCGAAAGGCAGGTTACATGGGCGCCGCCATCTGGCGGGCGAAGCTTTGTCAGACCCCGCGGCGAGCCGTCGCGCGCCTGCAGCAGAACCGCCGCTTCGCCGCGCGCCAGCCGCTCGCGCACCTTCTCGTAGCCGGCAACCGCCTGCCCGCCCTTGCGCGCCAGCGAGACCAACTCGACCAGCCGCTGCGACAGCTGCGCCTCGACCATCGCAGGCAGGCCTTGCGGAACCGTGACCGGGGCGCGCGCGGCGCGCGAAAACAGCCGCTTGCGCGCCGCCAGCTCCAGCGCCGCCGGATCGGCCGAGACCCAGATACCGCGCCCCGGCAGCTTGCCGGCGATATCGGGGACCAACGCGCCATCGGGGCCGACCACGAAGCGGACAAGCCCCGCCGCCGGGCGGCTTTCGCCGGTGGCGATGCAGCGCCGCTCGGGGCCGTCCTCGCGCGCGTCGGGCCTGCCGCCGCGGGTCATCTGCGCCCCGCCCCCGCTCAGACCCGCGCCTCGGGCTCGCCCTGTCCGGCCTCGGCGGCCTCGGCCACTTCGCCCTCGGCCGCGTCGGCTTCATCGCCAGGGTCGGTTTCTTCCTCGGCGGGCTCCAGTTCGGCCGGATCGACCCAGCCCAGAAGTACGCGCGCGGTCATGACAAGGCGCTGCGCCTCTTCCAGGCTGACATCGAAGGGCTCCAGCAGGCCGTCATCCTTCTTGCGCTCGCCATTCTCGGTGGTCCAGCCGCCGGCGAGTTCCCAGTCGGCGCAGGTGGCAAAATCCTCCAGCGTCTTGATGCCGTCCTTGGTCAGTACCTCGACCATCTGCGGGGTCAGCCCTTCAAAAGTGATCAGGCTGTCCTCGGCGCCCAGCGCGCGCGCGGCCTCCAGCGCGGCGGTGTTGATCGCCTCCAGCCGGTCGCGGGCGCGCGCCTGCAACTCCTGCGCGGTTTCGTCGTCGAAACCGTCGATGCCCAGAAGCTCGTCAAGCTCGACATAGGCCACTTCCTCGATCTCGGAAAAGCCCTCGGCCACCAAGAGCTGGGCCATCAGCTCGTCGATGTCCAGCTCGTCCATGAACAGCTTGGTACGCTCGGCAAACTCGGCCTGGCGGCGCTGGCTTTCCTCGCTCTCGGTCATGATGTCGATATCCAGCCCCGTCAGCTGGCTGGCCAGGCGCACGTTCTGGCCGCGCCGGCCGATGGCCAATGAGAGCTGTTCGTCGGGCACCACCACCTCGATGCGCCCGGCATCCTCGTCGATGACCACCTTCGACACTTCCGCCGGCTGAAGCGCGTTGACCAGAAAGGTGGCCTGATCCTCGTTCCACGGGATGATGTCGATCTTCTCGCCCTGCAACTCGCCCACCACGGCCTGCACGCGGCTGCCGCGCATGCCCACACAGGCGCCGACCGGGTCGATCGAGCTGTCATAGCTGATCACCGCAATCTTGGCGCGCGAGCCCGGGTCGCGGGCCACGGCCTTGATCTCGATGATGCCGTCATAGATCTCGGGCACTTCCATCTTGAACAGCGCCGACATGAAATCGGGCGCGGTGCGCGACAGGAAGACCTGCGGCCCGCGCGCCTCGCGGCGCACATCCTTGACGAAGCAGCGGATGCGGTCACCGGTGCGATAGGTTTCGCGGCCGATCTTCTCGTTGCGGCGCAGGATACCCTCGCCACGGCCGATATCGACGATGACGTTGCCGTATTCCTCGCGCTTGACCACACCGTTGATGATTGTGCCGACGCGGTCCTTGAATTCCTCGTATTGCCGGTCGCGCTCGGCCTCGCGCACCTTCTGCAGGATCACCTGCTTGGCCGATTGCGCGGCGATGCGCCCCAGCTCCACCGGCGGCACCTCTTCGCGGATCTCGTCGCCGATCTGCGGATCGTCGAGATACTGCTTCGCCTGCTCGACATTCACCTGCGCGTGATGGTTTTCCAGCTCGTCATCGGCGACCACGGTGCGCACGCGGGTAAAGCTGGCGCGGCCGGTCTTGCGGTCGATCGACACGCGGATATCCATGTCGGCGCCGTAGCGCGACTTGGCGGCACGGGCGAGGCTTTCCTCCATCGCCTCGATCACCAGGCCCGGGTCGATCAGCTTCTCACGGGCCACGGCTTCGGCGGTCTGCAGAAGCTCCAGCTGGTTGGCAGAGGTGATGGCCATGTCTCTCACTCCTCCTGGGAAGCGGTGTCGGTTTGAATCTCGTCGAAATCGGCATCATTGATGGTGCCGGCATTCTTGCGCGTGCGCAGGGTCTCGGCGATCAGCTCGTCGGTGAGCACCAGCTTGGCATCCGACAGCCAGTCGAAGCGCAACCCGATGGTGACCGGCTTGCCCTGATCCTCGATCTCGATGAGCACCTCGTCGCCCTCGCTGCCCTTTTCGGTGCCCATCAGAATCCCCTTGAAGCGCCGGCGCCCGTCGATCATCTCGCCGGTTTCCAGCTTCGCCTCATGGCCTTCCCAGGCATCGAAATCCTTGAGCCGGGTCAGCGGGCGGTCGATGCCGGGGCTGGAAACTTCCAGCACATAGGCGTCTTCCAGCGGGTCCTCGACATCGAGAACCGCCGACAGCGTGGTGGAAATCTCGGCGCAGTCGCTGACCTCGATGCCACCCTCGGGGCGGTCGGCCATGATCTGCAGGGTGCGCGTCTTGCCCGCCATCAGGCGCAGGCGCACCAGCTCATAGCCCATGCTTTCGATCACCGGGCGCACGATACCGGCAAGGCGCCGGTCGATGGCGGTGCGCGCAACCAGATCGTTGTGTTCGGCCGAGCTTTCCATGCAAGCCTTCCAGAAACGAAAAAACGGGCCAAGCGGGCCAGAAATAAAAAAACGGGCCAAGCGGCCCGTGCATCCTGTCCGGTGGAGCCGGTTGGCCAGAGCCCGCCAGCGCCGCTGTTGACGCCGATATAGGGCGAGCCGGCGCCGATGGCAAGGGCCTTGTACGCTGTTGGGCTCAAGAGCGCGCGAGGGGCCGGTGGCACGGCAGGGCATGCCGGGTTAGGATGGTGGTTGCCAGCCGCCCCGGCGCGGCAAAGCGAAAGGTAGGCCATGCCCCCAAGCGCTTCCGCCCAGCGCCCCGCCGCGCCCGGCGCATCGCCGCGCACGCGCCGCCAGGCACTCATGCTGGCCGCCGGCGGGTTACTTATGCCGCTGGGCTGCAGCGCCTCGGGCCAGCCGGGCGAGCCGGCGCAGGCAGACTGGCATGTGTTCAACTGGCGCAGCCCGGGCCGACCCTTCGGCGGATTTTCGGGCATCCATCTCGATGACAACGGGTTGGATTTCATCGCCGTCGCCGATAGCGGGCGACTCTTTATGGGCAGTTTCACGCGCAATGAGGCTGGGCATGTCGTCGATGCCGAGATCCATTCGGTTCACCGGCTGCGCGACGAATCGGGCTCGCCGCTTCGCGGGCGCTACCGCGACAGCGAGGGTATCGCGGTGGCGCCCGACGGCACCATCTTCATTTCCTTCGAGGGCGGCAGGCGCACCCGCGTGGCCGCCTATGCGCACCCAGACGCGCCGGCGCATGTGCTGCCCACGCATCCGCTCTTCTTCGAACTGCCCGGCAACCTTACGCTCGAATCGCTGGCCATCGATGGAAGCGGCCGTCTCTACACAATGCCGCAATCTCCGCATGAAGGCCGTTTTCCGCTTATGCGGCTGGAAAGCGATGAATGGCGCATCATCGGCGCGCTGGAGCCAATGGGCGGGCATCACCCGGTATCGCTCGATTTCGGGCCTGACGGCATGCTTTACCTACTCGAGCGGAATTTCCGCTGGTTTGCCTATTCCAGCCGCATCAGCCGGCTGCGCCCCGGGCAATGGGACCGCCGCGAGGTGCTGGTGCAAACCGAACCCGGCCTGCTGGAGAACCACGAGGGGCTTGCGGTAACCCGCGACAGCGCCGGGCGGCTGCGCGCCACGCTGATCTCGGACGACAATGAACTGCCCTTCCAGCGCACCCAGATCGCCGAGCGGCTGCTCGACTGACCCTGCCGGGCGGGGCGAGGATGGGGATGGTGTGCTTCGCCTGTCGGCGCGGTCACTCCAGCCTGGTGCGGATGGTCGCGCGCCGGTGCAGGCTGCGATGCACCGGGCAGCGATCGGCGATCTCGACCAGCCGCTTGCGTGTGCCCTCGTCAAGATCGCCCTCGACATGGATCACCCGCTCGAACACATCCACCTTCTCGCCGCCGCCGCCACCCTCGCCGTTTTCGGCACCCTCGCCCTCATCGGCATGGCGCTTGTTATGGGTGACATCGCAGCGCACCCGTTCCAGCGGCAGCTTCTTGTGGCGGGCATACAGGCGCAGCGTCATCGTGGTGCAGGCACCCAGCGCCGCCGACAGCAGCTGATAGGGTGACGGCCCGGCATTGGTGCCGCCAACCGATTCGGGCTCGTCGGCACTCAGGAAATGATCGCCACCCACCATGATATCCTGGCGAAAGCCCTTCGGGTCGGCCTCGCTCACGCGTACCACGCCTTCCGGCGCGCCCTCGGGCGCGGGCTCGGCCTTCAGCGCCAGATAGCGCGAGGCCCAGGCCATGATCACATCGGCGGTATAATCGGCATCCGCCTTGCGGCTGATCAGATGGTCGGCATCGTCGAGTGTGACGAAGCTTTTCGGGTGCCGCGCGGCGACGAACAGCGCCTGCGCGTTGTCGATGCCCACGATCTCGTCGCGCGGCGCGTGCAGCACCAGAAGTGCGGCCTTCAGCCGGCGCAAGGCGCTTTCCAGCGACGCGGCGCGTACATCCTCGACAAATCCGCGCCGGATCTCGAATTCGCGCCCGCCCAGGCTGACGCGGGCGGCGCCCTGCGCCTCGATATCGGCAAGCGAGGCGCCAAAATTCTTCAGCACATGCTCGGGGTCGGCGGGCGCGCCAATGGTGACCAGCGCGCGCAGCCCCTTGATATCGGGTGCCGCCGCCACCGCCGCAGCGCCGCCCAGCGAATGGCCGATCAGCAGTTGCGGCGCCAGCCCGTTTTGCGCCATCCAGGCCGCCGCGGCGCGCAGATCGCCCACATTCGAGCTGAAATCGGTATTTGCGAACTCGCCCTGCGAATGCCCCAGCCCGGTGAAATCGAAGCGCAGCACCGCCATGCCATGCGCCGTCAGCCGCGCGGCGATGCGCCTTGCGGCGGCGATATCCTTGGTGCAGGTGAAGCAATGCGCCATCAGCGCCGCGCCGCGCACCGGGCCCGCCGGCCGGTCCAGCCGGGCAGCAAGCTCGGCCCCGTCATGCCCGGCAAAGCTGATCCGTTCGCGTTTCATGGGTTCCCTTTCGCGTTGTCCGGGTTGATTCGCTTCGCACCCGCCCGATGTTACGCCGGCTCCCGCAAAGCCCCGGCAAGGGCCGCCTAGAAGCCCAGATGCCTTGCCTCGTGGCGCAGCATGTCCATCACCCGAACCAGCGCGGCGGCGATGCCGGGCTCGGACAGCGCATGCCCGGCCAGCGGCACCAGCTCCAGCCGGCTGCCGGGCCAGGCGCGGTGCAACGCATGGGCGGTGGCCGGCGGACAGATCATGTCGAACTGGCCCTGCACGATGGTGCCGCGCACTCCCTCCATGTGCCCGGCCCCATCAAGCAACTGGCCGTCATGCTGCAGGAAGCAGCCATTCGAAAAATAGTGATTCTCCAGCCGCGCAAAGGCGCGTGCGTAATCGACCGGCGTGTCATGCAGTGCTCGCGGTGTAACGCTGGCCAGCGCGTTTTCCCATTCCACCCACAGCCGGGCAAAGCGCGATTCCTGCGCGAACACGCCCGAAAACAGCCGCCGCGCATAGGCGGCGATGAGATCATCGCGCTCATCCTCGGGGATCGGACCGGCGAAGCGCTCCCAGTATTCGGGGAAGAAGCGTGCCGCGCCGCCGCCATAGAACCAGTCCAGCTCGGCCTGCCTGCCCAGAAACACCCCGCGCAGCGCCAGAAAGGCCGCGCGCCCGGGATGCGCCTGCGCATAGGCAAGCGCCAGGGTCGCCCCCCAGCTGCCGCCAAAGACGACCCAGCGTTCGATGCCCAGCGCGCGGCGAATCGCCTCGATATCGGCAATCAGATGGGCGGTGGTGTTGGCCTCGACGCTGGCATGCGGGCGCGAGCGGCCGCAGCCGCGCTGGTCGAACAGCACCACGCGGTAATGCGCCGGGTCGAAGAAGCGCCGCATCATCGGGCTGCAGCCGCCCCCCGGCCCGCCATGCAGCACCACCACCGGCACGCCGTTCGCGGCGCCGCATTGCTCGACATAGATGCGATGGCCGTCGCCGACATCGAGCATGCGCCGGTCAAATGGCTCGGTCGGCGGGTAGAGTTGCGCGGATGCGCCATTTTGCTCTGGGGACTTGTCCATGTTGCAGACTATATACCGGGCAGGCCGCATGGCGACAGGGGGGAAGAAACCGCCGGCGCCACAAGCCGCAATGAACGGAGCCCGAGATGAACGCCACCACCGTCGATGACGCCGAGATCGCCAAGTTCCAGGCCATGGCCGAGGAATGGTGGAACCCGAACGGCAAGTTCCGCCCGCTGCACATGCTCAACCCCTGCCGGCTGGACTACATCACCACCCAGATTGCCGCCGAATTCGACCGCGATCTGCGCGTCGTGCAGCCGTTTCAGGGGCTCAGGCTGCTGGATATCGGCTGCGGCGGCGGCTTGCTGTCGGAACCCATGGCCAGGCTGGGGGCGCAGGTGGTCGGCGCCGATGCCGCCGAGCGCAACATCCCCGTGGCGCGGCTGCATGCCGAATCCCAGGGACTGGAGATCGACTATCGCCACACCACAGCCGAGGCGATGGCGGCTTCGGGCGAGCGTTTCGACGTTGTGCTGAACATGGAGGTGGTCGAGCATGTCTCCGACCCGCTGGCCTATCTCAGCGCCTGCCATGACCTGCTCAAGCCCGGCGGGCTGATGATCTGCTCGACGATCAACCGCAACGCAAAAAGCTTCGCCATGGCCATCGTGGGGGCGGAATATGTCATGCGCTGGCTGCCCAAGGGCACGCATGAATGGCAAAAATTCATAACCCCTGAAGAGCTTTACGGCCTCTTGCGCCGCGCCGGGTTCGACCCGGTTGACCGCAAGGGCATGGTGTTCAACCCGCTTTCCTGGGCCTGGTCGCTGTCGTCGCGCGATCTGTCGGTGAATTACGTCACCGCCGCCATTCGCCGCCCAGCGCCGTAGGCCGGGCAATCCGCCCAGCTTGCGCCGGGGGTGGATGTGTTCGTCGGGTGTCACAAACAAGCCGCCGGCGTTTTACCTGCCCATGCCTGCCAAATTGATGGTTCGGAATGCTAATTACCCAGCTTTCACCGCGCCTTCAGCCCCCTCGCGGCTTTCCCGCTCGCGCCGCCGCGCCAGCTTGGCCACCAGATTGGCACCCACGCCGGGCCGAGAGAAGGGGCACACCGCCACGCAGATGCCGCAACCGGCGGTTTCGTTGAAAAACGGCAGGCAGCGGTCGAAATCGACATACCATTTCTGCACCCCGCGCACAGTCTGCTTTTCGGGCAAAATCGCCATCGGCGGGCAGTGATCGGCGCAGATGCGGCAATTGGTGCAAAACCCGTCGGCGCCGAATTCGTCAGGTGCATCGGGGGCCAGCTCCATGTCGGTGAGCACGCCGGCCAGCCTGAAACACGAGCCCAGCTCGCGATGGATGAGCGAGCCATGCTTGCCCAACTCGCCCATACCCGCCGCGATCGCGGCCGGAAGCAGTACCATCTCACCGGCCATCGGCCCATGCTCGGGCGCAGCGTCATGGCCCTGTTCACGCAGCCAGCCGGCAAGGCGCTTCGATATCTCCGCCCCGCGCGTGTACTGGCGCACCACCTCGATCCCGGCCTCCTGCTCGGGCGCGGCCTGCATGGTGTCGTAATCCATGGCGATACCCAGCACGACGATGAAGCACCAGCCGATCTCGTGCCCCTCGAATGCCCATTCCGGCCTTATCCGGGCAATGCCCACCGCCTCGGCCCCCAGAAGCGCGGCCTCGGCCTTGATGCGCGCGCTCCACTCACCGGGGCTGCCCGGCGCCGGCACTTGCGCCAGATCGGGCAGCTTGCGCGCCTGCACCTCGGCGCGGATGGCGCGTTCGCGGGCGAAAGCGGGGTTGTCGTTGCGCCGGTAGAACCAGCGCTGCACCGCGCCATGGGCGATGCTGTCGGGCTCGCTCGCCCAGTAGACATGGCGCGGGCGGCGAAAGACGGCCTCGTCCAGCCCGTTGATGTCATTGCCCGAGACATCGGGCCAGAGTGCCATCTGCTCCGGGTCCGGTTGCCAGTTTTTCGGCAGTTTCACCATTACCTTGCCCCCCCATGCCATTTGCGCCAGCCTAGAGCGTGTCGCGTTTGTTCGGACTCGTCCAGTTCCAAACATAGGGCATGCGCCCGCCTGTGGGGCGGGCGGGCGCATGCTCGGACTGCAAGCGGCCCGGGCGGGGTGAAACCGATCTAACGCGACATGCGATAGGCCGGCGGCGCGCCCCGTGGCAACGCCGGGATGACAGCGTGTGACTTGCAGGCTAGGCATGGGCGAATCTGCCAGCCCACCCGCAATCGGCCGAGAACCCACGATGCCAAACGCGCCCCATGCCGCACCCGCCCTTGCGCCCACCCGCCATGCCGAGATCGCCGTCATCGGCGCCGGGGTGATCGGGCTGGCGGCGGCGCTGCGGCTGGCTCAGGCGGGGCGCGAGGTGGTGCTGATCGACCCCGAGAAGCCGGGCTCGGGCGCTTCATTCGGCAATGCCGGCACCATCGCCGATTACGCGGTGCTGCCCGTGGCACAGCCCGGCCTGCTGCGCGATCTGCCGCGCCTGCTGACCGACCGCGACAGCCCGCTGGCGCTGCGCCCGCGCGGGCTGTGGCGCATGCTGCCCTGGCTGGCCGCCTTTTCCTGGAACTGCCTGCCCCATCGCTGCCGGGCCAATGCCGCCGCGCTGGCCGAAATGCTGGCCGATGCCGGGCGGCGCTGGCAGGAACTGGCCCAGGCGGCCGGCGGCGGCGATCTGCTCAAGGACAATGGCTGCCTGTATCTGATAGAAAGCGAATCACTCGCCCGCAGCGGCGCTGCCGATGCCGGTTTCCGCCGCCGCTATGGGGTGCAGCTTCAGGAGCTGGCACCGCCCGAGGTGGCGGCGCTGGAACCCGCACTGCCGGCGGTGGCGGGGGGCGCACACTACTTCCCCACCGCGATGCATGTCACCGATCCGGGCGCCATGATGGCGCTTCTGGCCGATGCCTGCACCCGCCAGGGCGTGCGCTTCATCGCCGCGCGGGTCGATGCGCTGACCCCCTTTGCCGGCGGGGTGGAACTGCAGGCGGGTGGCGAGCGGCTGCACGCGGCGCGGGCGGTGATCGCCGCCGGAGCCGCCTCGGCGCCGCTGGCGCGGCAGGCCGGCGAACGGGTGTTGCTGGATACCGAGCGCGGCTATCACCTCGAATTCGACATGCCCGCGCCGCTGCTGTCGCGCCCGGCAGCCTCGGCGCAGGGCGGTTTCTACATGATCCCCATGCACGGGCGGCTGCGCGTGGCCGGCGCGGTCGAGTTGGGCGGCACGTCGCTGCCGCCCGACAAGGCGCGGCTGGCCACGCTGGAGCGCGGCGCGCGGCGCTTCTTCCCCGATCTGCCGGCACCGTCGCGAAGCTGGTCGGGCTTTCGCCCCTCGGTGCCGGGCATGCTGCCGCTGATCCGGCGCGCGCACACACATCCGCAGGTGGTGCTGGCTTTCGGTCACGGCCATCTGGGGCTGACGCTGGCGCCCCTCACGGCCGAGCGCGTGGCGGTGCTGCTCGATGGCGGCGAGAGCGGCTGAGGCGCCGGCCACCCCGCCCATTCTCCCCCTGCCAGCATTTACCCGATCCTAGCAATTGAAGCCCACAATGGCCGGCGAAGGGTGAAGGCTGCGCGGGCATATGCCGGTGGCCATTTGGGAGAAGAAGGTCATGACGGCCAGGCGGCACGCCAGCTATTCAGCGGGCGCGCGGGATGCGTTGATGCGGGGTCATGCGCCGCTCATCGCCGGCGCGCTGGGTTTCGGTGCGCTGGTCAACCTGCTGATGCTCACCGGCCCCGTCTTCATGTTGCAGATCTACGACCGGGTGCTGGCGACACGTTCGGGGGCGACGCTGGCGGCACTCTTTGCGCTGGTCTGTTTCCTGTATCTGATGATGTGGGTGCTCGATCACGCCCGCGGCCGCATCATGGCGCGCATCGGCGCGCGCTTCCAGTCGCGGCTCGACGACCGGGTCTTTGCCGCGGCGATGGAGCGTGCCACGCGCTCGCCCGATGATGCTGGCGCCAACCGCGCGCAGAATGATCTGGAAACGGTGCAGCGGCTGATCGGCTCGCCGGTGGCGCTGGCGCTGCAGGATGCGCCCTGGACGCCACTTTTCATCGCGCTGATCTTTCTGTTCCATCCGCAGCTGGGCTTGCTGGCGCTGGCCGGCGGTTCGGTGCTGGTGGCGCTGGCGCTTCTAAACCAGTGGCGGCTGCGCGCGCCGCTGGGCGCGGCCATGCGCGCCGCCACCGGCGCCGAGCAGATGGGCCAGCGCTTTCGCCACGAGGCCGGCCCCATGCGCGCGCTCGGCATGCTGCCCGGCGCGCATGCGCGCTGGCGCGAACAGCGCGCGCTGGCGCTGGCAATGACCATCGCCGCCGCTGATCGCAGCGGCGGCTACAGCACCGCCACGCGCGGCTTCCGGCTGTTCCTGCAATCGGCGATGCTGGCGCTCGGCGCCTGGCTGGTGCTGCAAGACCGGATCACGCCGGGGGTGATGATCGCGGCCTCCATCATCCTTGGCCGGGCGCTGGCGCCGGTCGAGCAGCTGGTGGCGCAATGGCCATCGCTGCAGGCCGGCGCGCTCGGCTGGCGCCGGCTGCAAGCCTTCCTGGAAAGCCAGCCAGCCCCCGCTATGCCGATGTCACTGCCACGCCCGCAGGGGCAATTGCGGCTGGCTTCGGTAACCGTGGTGCCGCCAGGCGCGCGCGCCGCTTCGCTCAGGCTGATCGATTTCGCGCTTGAGCCGGGGCGCGCGCTGGGTGTCATCGGCCCGTCGGGTTCGGGCAAATCTACCCTGGCGCGGTGCGTCACCGGCATCTGGCCCGCCGCCGGCGGAAGGGTCAGCCTCGACGGCATGGCCATCGATCGCTACGCGCCCGATGTGCTGGGGCGGTTGATCGGCTATCTGCCCCAGCGCGTGGTGCTGTTTCAGGGCACGGTGGCCGAGAACATCGCGCGGCTCGACTGCGCCCCCGACCCGGCGCAGGTGCTGCACGCGGCGCGCCGGGCCGGCGCGCATGAGATGATCGCGGCGCTGGCGCAGGGCTATGACACGCCGCTTGCCGGCGATGGCGCGCCGCTCTCGGGCGGGCAGATCCAGCGTATTGGGCTGGCGCGGGCGTTTTACGGCGACCCGGTACTGATGGTGCTCGACGAGCCCGATGCCAGCCTCGATGCCGAGGGCTCGATGGCGCTCAACCGCGCCATTCGCGAGGCCAGGGCCGGCGGCGCGGCGGTGATGGTGATGGCGCACCGGCCCTCGGCGATACTGGAATGCGATACGCTGCTGGTGCTCGATTCCGGCCATCAGGCGGGTTTCGGCCCGCGCGATGCGGTGCTGCGCGAGCATGTGCGCAACCACACCGACATCGTGCCCCCGCGCGCCGCCGGGCCTTCCGGTCTTCAGGCGGGGGTTGGTTCCGCCTCGGTCGAAGCCGCCGCGCGCCACGGCGGGAGGGAGACGCATTGACATGACCGAGCAACGCCCAGCCCCGTCACCGCAGGCAAACGGCGCCACCGACCGGCCCGACCAGACCGGGGCCCGCCCGGAAGCAATTGATAACGCCCCGATGGCCAGAGACGCCACGCGCTGGAATGTCCGCCGCCCCGTGCTCAGCGGGCTGGCGGCAACCGCCATCCTGCTCATCGGCGCCGGTGGCTGGGCAGCCTCGGCCCGGCTGCAGGGCGCGGTGGTGGCGCCGGGCCAGATTGCGGTGCAGCACGACCGGCAGGTGGTCCAGCACCAGGAGGGCGGGATGGTGGCCGCGATCCTGGTCGGCGAGGGCGAGTTGGTCTCGGCCGGGCAGCCTCTGTTGCGGCTCGATGACGCGCTGGCCACCAGCGAGCTGGCCATCGTCGAGTCGCAGTATCTGGAAACCCTCGCCCGTCTCGGCCGCCTCGCCGCCGAGCGCGAGGGCGCCGACAGCATCAGCTTTCCCGCACCGCTGCAGGCGGCGCTCGATGCCGGCAACCAGAGCGCGCGCGATATCGCCGATGGGCAGGCGCGCCTGCTCGACGCCCGCCGCGACACCCTTGCCCAGCAGCTTGCCCAGATCGAGCGCCAGCAGGCGCAGGGGCGCGCGCAGATCGACGGGCTTGGCGCGCAGGTGCGGGCGGCGCGCGCCGAGGCGGCGCTGATCGCCACCGAGCTGGCGACGCAGGAAAACCTGCTCGCGCGCGGGCTCACCCAGGCGACGCGCGTCGCGGCGCTGCAACGCGAGGCGGCGCGACTTGAGGGCATGCAGGGCGCGCTTGCCGCCGAGACCGCGCAGCTTGAAAGCCGGCTGGGCGAGCTGGCATTGCAGGCGCTGACCCTGCATGCGCTCCACCGCGCCGAGGCCGAGGCCGAGATGCGCGATGCAGGCATCCGCGCGCTGGAATTGGCCGAGCGCCGCAGTGCGCTGAGCGCGCGCATCGAGCGGCTGACCCTGCGCGCGCCGATCGGTGGCCGGGTTCACGGCATGAGCGTGACCACCACCGGCGGCGTGCTGCGCCCGGCGCAGCCGGCGATGGAGATCGTGCCACAGGACCGGCCGCTGGTGATTGCCGCGCGCATCCGCCCCGAGGATATCCAGTCGGTGCATCCGGGCCAGCAGGCGGGGGTGCAGATCGTCGCACCGGGGCTGCGCGATGCCGGCCCGCTACGCGGCACCATCACCAGCGTTTCGGCCGATACCTTTCAGGACGAACGCACCGGCCTGCGCCATTTCCGCGCCGAAATCCGGCTCGGCGAAGCCGCCGCGCAGCGCTTCGCCGAGCGCCCGCTTATGCCGGGCATGGCTGCCGAGGTGTTCATCGAGACCGGCGCGCGCAGCGCGCTCGATTATCTGACGGCGCCGCTGTTCGATCAACTGCGCCGCGCCTGGCGCGAGCCTTGATGCCGGCCCGGACTGGCCGCATCGGTTGCAGGCGGGCAGCGACCGGCAAACCGCGCAGTAGGGTGGGTAATCTGCCCACCTTCCACAGTGAAAGTCTGGGGTTGATACCCAATCGCCGGGTCGGCGCGCGCGCGCAACAGGGGCTTTTCGCCCGCGCCGGGCTGTGATTGAGTGCGTGCAGGAACCAGCCAGGAGTTGCGCCAATGACCCACCCCATCGATGCCCGCCTTGCCGAACTGGGCCTGACCCTGCCCGACGCGCCTGCACCGGCGGCGAATTATGTGCCCTATGTCGTCACCGGAAAGACGGTCTATGTCTCGGGGCAGATCAGCCAGGGCGCCGACGGGCTGATCACCGGCCGGCTGGGCGACACGATGAGCACCGAGGAAGGCGCCGCCGCCGCGCGCAGCTGCGCGCTGGCCTTGCTGGCGCAGGCGCGGGCGGCTTGCGGCGGCGACTGGTCGCGCTTTGCCCGCGTGGTCAAGCTGACCGGCTTCGTCAATTCCGCGCCCGCCTTCACCGATCAGCCCAAGGTGGTCAACGGTGCCTCGGACCTGCTGGTCGAGGTGCTGGGCGATGCCGGCCGCCATGCGCGCTCGGCGGTCGGCGTGGCGGCGCTGCCGCTGGGCGTGGCGGTCGAGATCGAAGGCATCTTCGAGCTGAACTGAGCACTGCCGCCCCGAACAACGCAAACCCACAGACGAGCCCCGCAAAGATGCCACTCCGCCTGCCCGCCGCGTTCCTGCGCGCCCCCATCGCCCACCGCGCGCTGCATGACGGCGCCGACGGCAGGCCCGAAAACAGCCTGTCGGCCATTGCAGCGGCGGTCGAGGCCGGCTTCGGCATCGAGATCGATCTGCAGCTATCCTTTGATGGCGAGGCGATGGTGTTCCATGACGACACGCTGGAGCGCATGACCGGCCAGCCCGGGCGCACCGATGCGCAGCCCGCGGCGGCGCTGGCGGCGCTGGCACTGCAAGGCGGGCGTGGCGAGGGCATCCCGACGCTGGCACAGACGCTGGCGGTAATCGCCGGCAAGGTGGCGCTGCTGATCGAGCTGAAGGACCAGAGCGGGCGGCTGGGCCCCGGCGACGGCCGGCTGGAAGCGGCCACCGCGCGCGCCCTGCAAGGCTATGAAGGGCCGGTGGCGGTGATGTCGTTCAACCCCGAGGTGGTGGCGCGCATGGCCGAACTGGCCCCTGACGTGCCGCGCGGGCTGACCAGTTACGCCTTCCCGCGCGAGGATTTCCCGCAAGCGGCAGACAACCCGGCGCTGGAGGCTCATCGCGCGCGGCTGGCCGCAATCACCGATTACGACCGCGCCGGCGCCAGCTTCGTCTCGCATCACTGGCGCGATCTGGACAATCCGCGCCTGGGCGAGCTGCGCGCGCAGGGTGCGCCGATCCTGTGCTGGACCATCCGCAGCGCCGAGGAAGAGCGTCAGGCACGCCGCGTGGCCGACAACATCACCTTCGAGGGCTATCTGCCCGCAACCGGCTAAGCGACGCGCGCATGGCCTTCCATCCCTTGACAGCGCAAGCCGCGCACCCAGTTCCTTTTCCATGATGCGCAAGAGGCCGGAAGTGGAAATCGAGCTCGTTGATTCCATCTGCGATATCGCGCCCGATGAATGGGACGCGCTCGCCGGCATGGCGGGTGCGGCGGGTGCGGCGCGGCCCAACCCCTTCGTCACGCATCGCTTTCTGGCGGCGCTCGAGCGCTCGGGCTCGGTCGGCCCCGGCACCGGCTGGGAGCCCAAGCACATGCTCGCGCGCGAGGGCGGGCTTCCGGTGGCGGCGATGCCGCTCTATGCGAAGGGCCACAGCCAGGGCGAATACATCTTCGATCACGCCTTTGCCGATGCCTGGCGCCGCGCCGGCGGGCACTATTACCCCAAGTTGCAGGCGGCCGTGCCCTTCACCCCGGCCACCGGCCCGCGCCTGCTGGGCGAACACCGCTACCACCCCGCGCTGTTTGAGGCGCTGTGCCGTGTCACCGCGCAGAACGGGCTTTCCTCGGCACATGTCACCTTTTGCACCGAGGACGAGGCGCGCGCGGGCTCCGAGGCCGGCTTTCTGCGCCGGGTGACGCAGCAGTTTCACTGGAAGGATGCCGGCTTTGGCGATTTCGCCGGTTTTCTGGCCTCGCTTTCCTCGCGCAAGCGCAAGGCCATCCGCAAGGAGCGCGCCACCGCGCAAGCCTTCGGCGGCACCATCCGCGCGCTCACCGGCGATCAGATCGAGGCGCATCACTGGGATGCCTTCTGGGTCTTCTACCAGGACACCGGCGCGCGCAAATGGGGCCGGCCCTATCTGACCCGCGCCTTCTTCGAGCAATGCCACGCCCATATGCGCGACGATATCGTGCTGGTTCTGGCCGAGCGGGGCGGGCGGGCGGTGGCCGGCGCGCTGAACTTCATCGGTGCCGACACGCTGTTCGGCCGCTACTGGGGCTGCATCGAGGATCACCCCTGCCTGCATTTCGAGCTGTGCTATTACCAGGCCATCGACTGGGCGCTGGCCAACGGCCTGAAACGCGTCGAGGCCGGTGCGCAGGGCGAGCACAAACTGGCGCGCGGCTACATGCCCGTTCCGGTGCATTCTCTGCATTGGTTTGCCGATGCGCGTTTTGCCCGCGCTGTGGCCGATTACCTGCGCGCCGAGGGCGCGGCGATGCATGAAGAAATGCAATTGCTGCAAGACTTCGCGCCCTTTCGAAAGGGCGAGCCCCCGACCAGACAGGAGAAACGAAATGCCATCTGAAAAGCTGAGCGCGGATGCGCGCACCCATGCGCTGGTGGACTTGCTTGCCCATGGTTGGCAACATGATGACCAGCGCGACGCGATCTCGAAGCGCTACAAGTTCGCCGATTTCAACACCGCCTTCGGCTTCATGGCACGCGTTGCACTGGTGGCTGAAAAGATGGACCACCACCCGGAATGGGCGAATGTCTACAACCGCGTGGATGTGACCTTGACCACCCATGACGCCGGCGGGCTGACCGAGCTGGACGTGAAACTGGCCCAGAAGATGGACGTGCTGGCGGGGTAGTCGCCCGCGCCGTCACGCCGCGCTCTCAAGCTTCAGCGGCGGTGAACACGCGTGTGGAACGGGCCTTCAAAGGCCCGTTCTCATGCCCGGCGCGATGCGTTTCCGGTGCACGCCGTCAGCCGTGTTTTCCGCGTGACGATCTAGGCCGCAGCGGGCTCAGGCCGCGTTTTCGCCGCTGCCTTCGAGTGTGTCCAGCATCGCCTCGCCGCCCGACATCTCGCAGGTGCCGCGCGCGGTCTCGAGGTTGAACACCTTCACCACGCCATCCTCGGCCAGCATCGCATAGCGCTTCGAGCGGCCGATCAGCCCGACGGCGGGGATATCGAACTGCATGCCCAGTGCCCGGGTAAAGGAACCGTCCGCATCGGCCAGCATGGTGATGCCGGCCTTGTCGGCGCCGGTGGCCTCGGCCCAGGCCTTCATGACGAAGGGATCATTGACCGAAATGCAGATGATTTCATCGACGCCACGCGCCTTGAGCGCATCATGGGTTCGAATGAAGCTGGGCACATGCGCCATGTGGCAGGTCGCGCTGAAGGCCCCAGGCACGGCGAAGATCACCACCTTGCGCCCCGCCGTGAGCCCCGAGATGCTCAGCTGTTCGGGCCCGTTCTCGCCCATTCGAACCAGCGTGGCCTCGGGCAGCCTGTTTCCTACCGTAATCGTCATATGCGTCTCTCCCTCTTTTCCATGCGCTTTGGCGGATATAGGCTGCCCCGCGCACAGCACCAGTGAAAAAGGTGCAGGAATGCGATTTAGGGGGCGATATGAGCGGGATCGTGGTGATCGGGGCGGGGCAGGCCGGGGCCTCGCTGGTGGCAAAACTGCGTGTGCAGGGCTTTGACGGCAAGCTGACGCTGATTGGCGACGAAAATGTGCCGCCCTATCAGCGCCCGCCGCTGTCGAAGAAGTATCTGCTGGGCGAACTGGCGCTTGAACGACTCTTCCTGCGCCCCGAGAGCTTCTATGCCGAGCATGGCATCGAACTACTTCTGGGCAAGCCCGTCAGGGCTATCGACGCCGCCGCGCGGCAAGTGATGCTGGGCGACGAGGTGCTGGGCTACGACCAACTGGCGCTGACCACGGGCGCCGAACCGCGCATGTTGCCCGCTTCCATGGGCGGCGATCTGGTCGGGGTCTATCCGGTGCGCCGGCTGGCCGATATCGATGCCATGGCGCCCGAATTCGCCCCCGGCCGGCGCGTGCTGGTTGTCGGTGGGGGCTATATCGGGCTGGAAGCGGCGGCGGTGGCGCGCCAGCGCGGGCTTGAGGTAACACTGATCGAGGCCGCGCCGCGCATCCTGCAGCGGGTGGCGGCACCCGAGACCTCGGATTACATGCGCGCGCTGCATGAGGGCCACGGGGTGAAGATCATCGAAGGCGCGGCGCTGGCGCGGCTCACCGGCGCGGGGCGGGTAGATGGCGCCGAACTGGCCGATGGCAGGCAGATCGCGGCCGATTTCGCGATCATTGGCATCGGCATCACCCCGGCCTCGGCGCTGGCCCAGGCCGGCGGGCTGACGCTGGACAATGGCATTGCGGTGGATGCCTTCGGGCGCAGCAGCGATCCGCATGTCTGGGCGGCGGGCGATTGCGCCTCGTTTCCCTGGCGCGGTGCGCGCATCCGGCTGGAAAGCGTGCAGAACGCCATCGACCAGGCCGAGGCGGTGGCAGAAAACATGCTGGGCGCCGAGAAACCCTATGACCCGCTGCCCTGGTTCTGGTCTGATCAATATGATCTGAAACTGCAGATCGCCGGGCTGAACACGGGCCATGACCGGATCATCACCCGCAAGACGGGCGCAGCCTGCAGCCATTGGTATTTCGCCGGCGAGCGCTTTCTGGCGGTCGATGCGATGAACGACCCGCGCGCCTTCATGCTGGGCAAGCGCCTTCTGGAGGCCGGGCGCAGCCCCGACCCGGCGGCGCTGGCCGACCCGGAAACCGATCTCAAGTCGCTGCTGCGCTGAACTGATGCGCATTGTAGGCGGCACCCATCGCGGCCTGAAACTGGCCGAGCCCGGCGCGGGCGACCCGGCGGCGCATCTGCGCCCTACCCCCGACCGGGTGCGCGAGGCGCTGTTCAACATGCTCACCCAGGGCCGCTGGGGCGATCTGGTGAGCGGAGCGCGGGTGCTGGACCTGTTCGCCGGCACCGGCGCGCTGGGGCTCGAGGCGCTCTCGCGCGGGGCTGCGCAGGTGGTGTTCGTCGAGGATGGCGCGGCGGGGCGAGCGCTGATTCGCGCCAATATCGAGAAGATGCGTGCCATGGGCACCACAAGGCTTTTTCGGCGCGATGCCACGCGGCTGGGCGAGAATCGCGGGCCGGGCTTTTCGCTGGTGTTCATGGACCCGCCCTATGGGCAGGGGCTGGGCGAAGCGGCGCTGGCCTCGGCCCGCGCCGGCGGCTGGCTGGCCCCTGCCGCCACCATCATCTGGGAAGAGGCTGCCCCGCAACCCGCGCCCGAATGCTTTGCGATGCTCGAACAGCGCCGTTACGGCGGCAGTTGGCTGACGCTGCTGCGCTCGCCGTGAGGATGGTCTGGGCCGGGCCGATCGCTGCCTTGCACGAAACAGAGCGCAGCATTCTGGCCGGAACCGGCGGGAAAGCCAGCGCACGCGTGCACGCCGAGATCCCGGACAGCTCGGCCCGGGTTCAGCCTTCAGGTGCCAGGCCGGTGCCGGGATGCGCTGTTACAACATCCCATACCGTCTCGGTCAGCCATGACCAGATATCGTTGGATACACGCGGTGGTGCCGGCAGTCCCCTCGGGTCGCGCGCATAGATCACCGCAAAATGGGTCAGCGATACGGCATGCGCGCCCAGCGTATCGGGGTGGATGTCATCGATGAAGAACGCGTCAATATCGTCCACCCCCGCCGGCGCCCGCCCCTCGGCAATCGCATCATGGATCGCCGCCATCACCAGCGTTGCCGGTATCATGCGCATCGGCGGGGCATCTTCGGGCCGGTTGGCATTGACATGGGCCATGATCTCTTCCCACCAGCCGAATTCGCGGCTCAGCCGCTCGCGCCAGGGCAGCGCGGCATCGGGATCGCTTTCTTGCGAAGGATCGACATCGCGCGGCACCCAGCTGGCATAAAGCAGCACCTCGGCCCCCTGCCCCCCGGCGCCGTTTTGCCAGGCATGGCGCGCCCAGCGCAACGCCTCCTCATCGCTGTTGTGCCACGGCCGGGTGTTCGAAAGCGGCACCCGCTCGGTGATGACCAGCACATCGAAGCGCTCGATCTCCTCGCGTGCATCGACATGGGGCGCACGGTTGTTCCAGCGCCAGTCGAGCGGGCTGCCGGGAATCGTCGAAAGCGTGATCGCCCCTGCCGGCCCGCCCGCGGCGCGCACCATCCAGCCCAGCGGCTCGGCCAGACGGTCGGTCAGGCTGTGGCCCGACATCACCACTTGCCGGTCGAGCGGACGAGGCTCGACCGGTTCAACCGCCGTTCCACCGGCGCGCGCCGCCATTCCTTTTCCGGCCGCCAACCACTCTGCCCCGAACAGGGCGATGGGCAGCGCCAGGACAAGCCCCAGCCCGAAAATCAACACCTTGCGTCTTGCAAACCGGCTCATCGCCTGCCCCCCCTGTCGCTGGCGCCATTCAAACAGACGCCACCGGGGTTGCGCAAGCCAGCCACCGCAAGCCAGCACCCGGTTTGCCCGCCCCATTGCCCGGCGCCGCGATCCGGGGCATGTTGCGCCGCGCAAGAAACGACAGGCAGATCAACATCATGGATTTCGATACCACCCTCGCCGCGCGCCGCTCGGTCCGCGGTTACCTGACACGCGAAGTTGACCCGGCGCTTATCCGCGAGGTCTTCGCGCTCGCCAGCCACGCGCCGTCCAACTGCAATGTGCAGCCATGGCACACGCATGTCGTCTCGGGCGCCTCGCTGCGCCGGCTCGGCCAGGCGATGACGGCACGCGCGCAATCGGGCAGCGCCGCCGCGCCCGATATCGAAATGACCGGGCGCTATACCGGTGTCTGGCGCGAGCGACAGATCGGCTCGGCAAAGGCGCTCTACGGCGCCATGGGCATCGAACGCGACGATCTTGCCGGTCGCGCAGCCGCCTTTCTGCGCAATCTCGATGCCTTCGGCGCGCCCCATGCCGCCTTCATCTTCCTGCCCGAACCCTTCGGCCTGCGCGAGGCCGCCGATCTGGGCGGCTATGCGCAAACGCTGATGCTGGCCATGGCCAACCGCGGCATCGCCAGCTGCGCCCAGGGCGCGCTGTCGCTCTACCCCGAGATCGTACGCGAGCAACTTGGCCTGCAGCCGGGCCCGAAGCTGATCATGGGCATCGCCTTCGGTTATGAGGACCCCGAGCACCCGGCCAATGCCGCGCGCACCGACCGCGCCGCGCTGGACGATCTGGTCACCTTCCACGCCTGAGCGAAAAACCTGCTTGCCAGTGAACGGCTGCGCGCAGGCCGAGACCCCTCAGGCGACCGCGCGCAGCCCCAGCATGGCGCGCGCTTCCTGCCAGCTCGCAACCGGCCGGTCATGGCGCTGGCAAAGCTCGACCGTGCGCCGCACCAGCGCCGCGTTCGAGGGCGCCAGCGTGTTGCGGTCCAGCCGGATATTGTCTTCCAGCCCGGTGCGCGTATGCCCGCCGCGGGTAATGCACCACTCATTGACCATCAGCTGCGCCGCACCGATCCCGGCCGCGCACCATTCGGCATCGGGGGCAAAGCGCTGCAGGGTTTCGATATAGAAATCGAAAATACGCTCATCGGCGGGCATCGCATTCTTCACCCCCATGACGAACTGCACATAGAGGGGCGCCTGCAACCGCCCCTCCTGCGCCATCTTCGCCGCCTGCACGATATGGCTCAGATCAAAAGCCTCGATCTCGGGCTTGATCTCGTGCCGGCGCATCTCGCCGGCCAGCCAGTCCACCAGATCGGGCGGGTTCTCGTAAACCCGGGTCGGAAAGTTGTTGCTGCCCACCGTCAGCGAGGCCATGTCGGGCCCAAGCGGCAGCATGCCGCCGCGCTCGGTGCCCGCGCCGGAACGCCCGCCGGTGGAAAACTGGACAATCATGCCCGGGCAATGCTTTTCCAGCCCCTCCTTGAGCCGGGCAAAGCGCTCGGGGTCCGAGCAGGGCTTTCCGTCATCGTCGCGCACATGCAGATGCGCGATGCTGGCACCGGCCTCGAAAGCCTCCTGCGTGCTCTCGATCTGTTCCGCCACGCTGATCGGCACCGCCGGGTTGTCGGCCTTGGTCGGCACCGAGCCGGTGATCGCCACGCAGATGATGCAGGGTCTGGTCATGTCCATTCCTTCGCGCTTTTTTCCTGAAGCCGGCCCGGCGTCGCCCCCGCTGCCGGGCCGGCTTCAGATATCCAGAAACACCGTCTCGCCCTCGCCCTGCAGGCGGATGTCGAAGCGATACTGGCCCGGCCCGGTCTTGATGGCAATCAGCGTCTGCACGCGCTGGCGCTGCTCGATGCGGCCCAGCAGCGGATCGTTGCTGTTATCCTCGTCCTCGAAATAGAGGCGCGTGTGCAACCCGGTATTGATGCCCCGCGACGCGATCCACAGCGCGATATGCGGCGCCTGAAAGCCGCCGCCGCGCATCGGCACGCGGCCGGGCTTGACCGTGCTCAGCGTGTATTCCCCGCTCTGCCCGTCGGCGGCGAAGCGGCAGAAACCGTTGACCTTTTCATCCGCGCCGAACTGGCCCGGGAAGCGGCCCTGGGCATCGGCCTGCCAGCTTTCCATCAGCGCATCGCGCAGTGCCCAGCCGGTTCCGTCATAGACCGACCCGGTGATGGTGATCACCTCGCCGGCGGCGCCATCCTCGATGGCGCGCTTGCCCAGATCCTCGGGGTATATCCCCTCCAGCCCCGCAAAACTGGGGATCAGCCCGATATGCACATAAGGCCCGCCCGTCTGCGATGGGGTTTCGGCCAGCCAGTCGAGTTTCTGCACCATCTCACATCCCCTCCGGCTTGTTCTCGAACATGGTCTGGCGCCGCCCGCGCAGCACGATATCGAACTTGTAGGCCAGAAAATCGAGCGGGCGCGCATGCGCCATGTCCAGCGGCGCCACCAGCCGGTCGAGATCGGCGCGCGACTTGATGGTGTTGGCGATGGGGCAGCGCGCGATCAGCGGGTCGCCCTCGAAATACATCTGCGTGATCAGCCGCTGGCCAAAGCTGTGGCCGAAGACCGATATATGGATATGCATCGGACGCCAGTCATTGGCCCGGTTCGGCCAGGGATAGGCGCCGGGGCGGATGGTCAGGAACTGGTAATAGCCGTTCTCGTCGGTGATCGTGCGCCCGCAGCCGCCGAAATTGGGGTCAAGCGGAGCGAAATAGGTATCCTTGACATGGCGGTAGCGCCCGCCGGCATTGGCCTGCCATATTTCCACCAGCGTATGCGGCACCGGCCTGCCCAGCTCGTCAAGAACGCGGCCATGCATGAGGATGCGCTCGCCCACCGCCGGCGCCGCGCCCTTTGTCCAGTTCAGGATCAGGTTGTTGTCGAGCGGTCCCAGCAGCGAATGGCCGAACATCGGCCCGGTTTCCTCGCTTGGGGTCGATTCCATCGACAGAAGCGGCAGCTTGGGCGAGCGGGCGACCGAGGTCTTGTAATCGACATCATAGGCGACCGGGTGAATCGCCCGGTTGCGCGGGATCAGCGGGCCGGGCTCGGCTGGCATGGTCATTTCTTCTCCTCCTCCATTTCCGCCCAGACGGCCTTGGCGATCTTGATGGCGTGGTTGGCGCGCGGCACACCGGCATAGATGGCGACATGCTGAAACGCCTCCATCACGTCGCGCCTGCTGGCCCCGGTGCGCGCGCAGGCGCGCACATGCATGGCGATCTCTTCGAAATTGCCCGTTGCGGCCAGCAGCGCCAGGGTCAGCATCGAGCGCTCGCGCGGGGTGATGGCGTCGGATGCCCAGACAGTGCCCCAGGCGGATTCGGTGATGAGTTGCTGAAAGGGCGCGTCAAGCGCGCTCTTGGCGGCCTCGGCGCGCTCGACATGCGCATCGCCCAGCACGCGCCGGCGCGTGGCCATGCCCTTTTCGTATCGCTCGTTCATCCTCTCCCCCCTGCCCCGGCACGCCCTCAATAGGGAAGGCCGGTGTAGTTCCGTGCCATGGCTGCCTGTGCAGTTTCAAGGGTTTCGAGCTGGTAAAGCTCGGCCTCCTGTATCTTCTGGTCGAAATCGCTTTGCCCCGGAAAGCGGTGCAGGATCGAGGTCATCCACCACGAAAAGCGCATCGCCCCCCAGATACGCTTGAGCGCGCGCTCGGAGTAGAGATCGAGCGCGCCGACATCGCCAGTCAGGGCGGCCTGCAGCGCTTCGTAGAGGTAATGCACATCCGATGCCGCCAGGTTCAGCCCCTTGGCCCCCGTCGGCGGCACGATATGCGCCGCATCGCCCACCAGAAACAGCCGCCCCCAGCGCAGGGGCTCGGTGACGAAACTGCGCAAGGGCGCGATGGATTTCTCGATAGAAGGGCCTGTTTCCATGCTCTCGGCCACCGCGGCGGGCAGGCGGCGGCGCAACTCGTCCCAGAAGGCCTGGTCAGACCAGTCCTCGACCTTGTCGGACAGCGAAACCTGGATGTAGTAGCGCGAAAGTTTCGGGTTGCGCATCGAGGCAAGCGCGAAGCCGCGCGGGTGGTTGGCATAGATCAACTCATCGGCCGCCGGCGCCGTGCGCGAGAGCACCCCCAGCCATCCAAAGGGATAGACGCGCTCGTATTCGGTGCGCTTCTCGGCCGGGATCGATTGCCGGCTGATACCGTGAAAACCGTCGCAGCCGGCGATATAGAGGCAATCCAGCCGGTGGCTGCACCCGTCCTTTTCCCAGGTCACATAGGGGGAGTCGGTGGTGACATCGTGCAGCGCCACATTCTGCGCCTCGTCGATGATGGTGGCGCCGATGGCATCCTGCGCTGCGTAAAGGTCATGCGTTACCTCGGTCTGGCCGTAAACCATGACCGTCTCGCCCACGCGCGCCTTGAAATCGACCCGGAACATGCCGTTGACGGTGGCCAGTTTGGTGCCCTCATGGATGATGCCCTCGCGCTCCATCCGCTCGCCGCAGCCCATCCGGCGCAGCAGGTCCACGCAGCCCTGCTCCAGCACGCCAGCGCGGATGCGTGCGAGGACATAATCGCGCGTCTGGCGCTCCAGCACCACGGTCTCGACCCCGGCGCGGTTGAGCAGTTGCGACAGCATCAGCCCCGAAGGCCCGCCGCCGATGATGGCAACCTGCGTGCGCATGGCATTCCTCCCTGTTCGCTGCCCTGTAAATACCAGACATCAATATGCCTTTTGAATGGATGATTCCGGCATTCCCTTGTATGATTGGAACATGGCAGCCACCCCCCCCATCCCCACCATGGCGCTTTACGGCGAAGGGCACGGCTTTCCCGATGTGCTGCATTGCGAGCGCATTGCCGACCGGGCCGGGCTGCATGACTGGCGCATCGCCCCGCATCGCCACGCCGATCTGCACCAGTTCTTCCTGATCCGGCGCGGCGCGGCCTGGGTGACGGTGGACGGGCGCGGGCGCGATCTGGCGCTGCCGGTGCTGCTGTCGATCCCGGCCTGGGTGGTGCATGGCTTTCGCTTCTCGGCGGGCACCGAGGGTCATGTGCTGACCGTGCCGATGGGCGAATTGCCCGATATCTTCGGCGAGGCCAGCGCGCTGGCGCCGCTGCTGGCGCGCTGGGGCAGCGCGCCGGCCCCGCCCGCGCTTGATGCGCTGTTCGAGGCAGTGATCACCGAGCAAGGCGCCGCCGATGCCGTGCGTGCGACCCTGATGCGGGCGCTGGCCACGCAGATCGCCTGCCACGGTGCGCGGGCACTGGCCGGTGCAACGCCGCCGCCTTCGCGCTATGAGCGCCACATGCGCGCCTTCGAGGCGCTGTTGCGTGAAAACCTGCGCCACCGCTGGCTGCTGCGCGACTATGCCGCCGCGCTGTCGCTCACGCCGACACATCTGAACCGCATCACCCGCGCGCAGACCGGCCTGTCAGCAGCGCGTTTCATCGAGGCGCGGCAGTTTCGCGAGGCCCGCCGCCTGCTTGCCTATACAAGGATGAGCGTCGCCGAAGTGGGCTATGCGCTGGGCTTTGATGACCCGGCCTATTTCTCGCGCGTGTTCCGCCGCCATACCGGCGAGACCCCGACGGGCTATCGCAAGCGGATGGCCGACACCGACTTGCCGGCCGGGGCCAGTGCCGGTATGGGCACTGTCGCGGTGGGTGGGTGATACCAGTTTTGCCTGATCGGTCGCAGCCGCAACTTCATGGCGCGGCCGCCACGGCCTTATCCCCGCAAGATGGGCAATTTTGCCTATCCTGCGAGCCGCGACATCTGCCGCGATCAGCCGGATCCGGCATCAGAGCGCCGCTTCGATCTCGGCCACAAGCCCGCCCATGATGTCACCCAGAAGCGCCTCGTCCTCAGCCTCGGCCATGACCCGAAGCAGCGGCTCGGTGCCCGATTTGCGGATCAGCAGGCGGCCGGTGCCGTTGAGCCTTGCCTCGGCGGCACGGATCGCATGCTGCACGCTTGGCGCGTCCATCGGCTGCAGGTCAGGGCGGTAGCGCACATTGCGCAGCATCTGCGGCACGGGCCGGAACTGGCGCGCCAGCGTGCTGGCGCGGGCGCCCTCTTCGGCCATCGCCAGCAGGAATTGCAGCGCCGCGATGAGCCCGTCGCCGGTGGTGGTGTAATCGCTCATCACGATATGGCCGGATTGTTCGCCGCCCAGATTGAACCCGCCCGCACGCATGCGCTCGACGACATAGCGATCGCCGACCGCGGTGCGCTCAAGGCGTAGTCCGTGCCTCTGCAGGAACCGCTCCAGCCCCATGTTCGACATCACCGTGGCCACCAGCGTATCGCTACTCAGCCGCCCCTGCGTGGCCCAGCGCCGCGCAAGCAGCGCCATGATCTGGTCGCCATCGGCCACCTGCCCGGTCTCGTCGATCAGGATCACCCGGTCGGCATCGCCGTCAAGGCAGATGCCCAGATCGGCGCCCTGCTCGACCACCGCGCGCGCCGCCGCCTGCGGATGCGTCGAGCCCAGATCGCGGTTGATGTTGAAACCATCGGGCGCCACGCCCATGGCGACGACCTCGGCGCCCAGTTCCCACAGCACCTCGGGCGCGGCCTTGTAGGCGGCGCCGTTGGCGCAGTCGATCACCACCTTCAGCCCCGAAAGCCGCACCCCGCGCGGCAGGGTCGTCTTGGCGTATTCGACATAGCGGCCAAGCCCATCGTCGATGCGCCTGACCCGGCCGATGCTTGCCGGTTCGGCCAGCGGCACCTCGCCGGCGACGATCTGTTCGATCTCGGCCTCGGCGGCATCGGAGAGCTTGAAGCCATCGGGGCCGAAGAACTTGATGCCGTTGTCGCAGGCCGGGTTGTGGCTGGCCGAGATCATGATGCCCAGATCGGCGCGCATCGAGCGTGTCAGATACCCCACCGCCGGCGTCGGCACCGGTCCCAGCAGCAGCACATTCATGCCGGTCGAGGTAAGCCCGGCAGTGAGCGCGGTTTCCAGCATGTAGCCCGAGCGCCGCGTGTCCTTGCCGATCACCACGCGGTGGCCGTTGTTGCCGCCCTGGTTGAAATAGTGCCCCGCCGCCGCGCCCAGGCGCAGCGCCATATCGGCGGTCATCGGCCAGGTATTGGCGGTGCCGCGCACCCCGTCGGTTCCGAAAAGCCTCCGGTTCATCACCCTTCACCTCTCGTTGTCATCGCCCGCCACAGGGCCAGCGCCTGCACCGTTTCCACCACATCATGCACCCGAATGATCTGTATCGCCTGCGCGGCGGCGTGCAAGGCCACGGCAAGCGATCCCGGCACCCGCCCGGCCTCCGAATCGACCGCCGAAATCGTGCCGATAAAACGCTTGCGCGAGGCCCCCAGCAGCACCGGCACGCCCAGCGCGTGAAAAAGTGCCAGCCCCTGCAGCAGCGCCAGATTATGCGCCAGGGTCTTGCCAAAGCCGATACCCGGATCGACGATCAGCCGCGCCCGGTCGATGCCTGCGGCCCGCGCATGGGCCATGCGATCGGCGAGATGGTCGAAGACATCGAGCAGCACATCGTCATAGCGCGGGTCAAGCTGCATGGTTTTCGGCGTGCCTTGCGCATGCATCAGGCACACCGGCACGCCGCGCGTGGCGATCAGCCCCGCCATCGCCACGTCATGGGCCAGCGCCGAGACATCGTTGACCATATCTGCCCCGGCATCGAGCGCCGCCTCGGCCACGGCGGCGTTGCGCGTGTCGATGGAAATCGGCACCGTGGCGCCCTCGCCGCGCAGCGCGGCGATCACCGGCACGGTGCGCGCGATCTCTTCGGCCAGCGGCACGTCATCGGCGCCCGGGCGCGTCGATTCCCCACCGATATCGATGATGTCGGCCCCGGCGCCGATCAGCGCGCGCGCATGCGCCAGCGCCGCGTCGAAGCCAAAGGCACGCCCGCCATCGGAAAAGCTGTCGGGGGTGGCATTGACGATGCCCATGACCAGCGGCCGGTCGGCGGGCAGACCGGGCAGCGTCGGACGCGGCCGCGCCAGCGCCTCGGCGATATCGGCCTCCTGGGCGGTGTTTGCGCTGCCTGCCTCGCGGCGGTCGCGGTCAAATGCCGAGACCGAATCGAACCACACATGTGCCGAGCCGGCTAGCGGGCTCGCTTGCGGCGGGCGGGGCAGATCGGTTCGGGCACGCGGCAGGTAGTAGATCATGCGACCTCCAGAAGCAAAAGCCCGGTGCCATTGCAAGCCTGCCCGCCGCTCAGCGCGGCCATGTTTCAACCCTTACGCGGCTTCCTGCCGATAGCGCGGTGCCGGCGGGCACCAGCAGGCGCGCGGCGGCCAGGCTTTCGGCCAGCCACAGCGCCAGCGCCGACCCGTCATGGGCGCGATCCAGCGGGCCGTCGGGGGTATCGAGCACCAGCTTCGAGGGCGCCCAGACGATGGTCTGCCCCTGGCGGATGGCCCAGTCGATCTCGGTGCGCGCGGCCACAACCACGCAGCGCCGGTCGCGCGCGGCCAACGCCCAGGCGTTCTGTTCGATGGCCAGCAGATCGATGCGCCGCTGCACGGGCGGCGCCATGACCGCCGGCCGCGCCTGCTCGGGCAGGCCCACGCACAGCACCAACGGCAGGCCGTGGGATTCGAGCGCATCGAGCCGCGCGCCGATATCGGGAGCAGCGATCATGGCGTTGTCGAGATAGGCCACCACCGGATGCAGCGCCTGATCGGCGCCGCGGACATCGACGCCGCGCAGCGGCAGAGCCGCGCGCGCGCGCACGATCTCGACGCCCAGCGCGCCGGGGCCGCGGTCGAGCTTCTCGATGCGCACGAAGGCGCGCATGGCGCGCGGCTCGGCGAGGATGCGCTCGGCGATGTGCTCGGCCAGGGTTTCCAGCAAATTCACCCGCTCGGCGGCCAACTCGTCGGCGATGGCATCGGTGATGCGGTCATAGGAAAGGATGCGATCCACGTCATCGGCGATGGGGCCGGTCTGGGGGCGGACCTCGACCACGACGTTGAACAGCAGCCGCTGCTTGTGGCCGCGCTCGGCCTGAAAGGCACCGATATCGGCCTCGACCAGATGGTCGCGCAGCGAGATGCGGTCGCGCGGGTCGGTCGTGGCGGTGGCCTCGGCGCGTTCTTCGGGGTGGGCAAAGGCCAGGCGGATGTCTGTGCTCATGGGAGGGGCTCATGAATCGCTGCCCGTTGCAGGGCCTGCCTGACTTCTAGCCCGGCCCGGCCGCCCGGCACAGACAAAAGGCGACATTCCGGTGCTGCTAGCGGCACGCAAGCGGGCACAGGCGACGATGCGCGCATGAGGGTGTGCGTGTTGCGCCGGTCAGTTGCTGGTAAGCCGAACCGCCGGGCGATAGAACACATGCGAGCCGAACCGCGCGGTGCGCTCGTAGCGCAGCGACCAGCCGGGGCTGACCGACGTGGCGTGAAAATGCGTCGCGCCCTCGGTCAACGGACGGTCGGCGCCCGAGAGCATCACCTGCGCGATACGCCCGGCGATTGCCCGCGCCGTGGGCTCGGTCATCGCCCGCGAGCGGCCATTGCAGGCATAGCTGAACTGGCAGGCATTGTGGCGATGGGCATTCTGATGCACCACATCACACACGGTGTCGGGGTAACGCGCCGAATCGACGCGGTTGAGAATCACCTCGGCCACAGCGAACTGGCCGATGAGGTCTTCGCCGCGCGCCTCGTGATAGATGGCCTCGCGCAGGCACTGGAACTGGCTGTCATCGGCAAGGGTGATCTGCTGCTGCAACAACCATCCGCGCTGATAGCGCTGCATCTCGTCGCCCGATTCGCTTTCGGTGCGCTCTCGCCGGCTGGTCCGGCGGGTGGTGCGCGCGGCGGCTTCGGTCGCCTGGCTGGGGCTGGTGGCGCGGGTGACGATGGCGGGGGTGACGTGGCGAATGGCCTCTCGCTCGGCGTTGAGCGCCTGCACGAGCCCCTGCTGGGCGCGAATTTCTGCCGAGGCACCGCCCGACATGATGCCGAAAAAAAGCACTAATGCAGCCCCGAGGGGCTTTCGATTCTCCAGAAGTCCCATACCGTCCATCCTCTGCAGCAGCCATAGGCAGCACGAAGGCCTTGCCAGCGGCGTCCGGTTGCGGCCGCTTTCCTGCGGCCATCGTCGCTTTTCGGTTGTGCCGCCCTCCCCCCCAGATGAGCGAACAGCACCAACCACCCAATCGACATACGCGAAAAACGACATGCCGTCCAGTTAGCGACCCGCGCCCACCCGGAAACGCGATAAAATTTCGCCCCGCCCCCCTTCACGGCCCTTCCCAAATACCGGATTCGCTTGCCTGATTCGCCGGCACGGGCTGCGGCCGGCCTGCGCCAGGTGGGCGAGACGCGCCCGCCCGCCCCGCATGTCCTGTCGCGCCGCGTGCGTGCTTCCATCACGACGCTGGCGCTGCCCGTGCCGGCCGCGCAGGCCGGAAAACTCGGATGGTGATTCTCTCGAAATCAGCCACGCCGAAGCCAGCGCGCTCGGTAAACCCCGCCCCGCTCAGAGCACGAAATCGAAGCGCCGATTCAGTGGCAATTCGCGCAGCCGTTCGCCGGTGAGGTCGAAAAGCGCATTGGTCAGCGCCGGGGCAGCGGGTGGGGTGCCGGGCTCGCCGGCGCCGCCGATGCCGTCCTGTAGTTCGAGGATGGCGACCTCGATCTCGGGCATGCCGGCCATGCGCAGCGCGTCGTAATCGGGGAAGTTGCGCTGCTCGACCGCGCCGCCGGCAAAGGTGATCTCGCCCATCACCGCCGCCGACAGCCCGTAGACAAGCCCCGACTCCATCTGTGAGCGCACGATGGCCGGATCGAAGGCGCGGCCCATGTCGCAGGCGATCCACGCTTTGGCGATGCGGATGCGCCCGCCCTCGTCCTTCACCTCGATCACCTGCGCCACCGGCGTGCCGAAAGACCAGACGAAGGCCACACCGCGCCCGGTGCCGGGCGCTTTCGGCTCTTGCCAGCGCGACATCATCGCTACCTGTTCCAGCACATTCGCGGCCACTGCGCTCTCGGGTCTGATCAGCTCGAGCCGGAATTCCAGCGGATCGCGCCCGGCGGCATGGGCCAGCTCGTCGATGAAGCTTTCATGGATGAAACCGTTATGGCTGTGGCCCACCGAACGCCAGAAACCCAAGGGCACGTCAAGATCGGCCAGATAGCCCTCGATGCGGTAATTGGGGATCGCATAGGGTTGGTCGAACAGCCCCTCGACATGGCCCTTGTCAGGCCCCGGCGCGGGCAGGCCGGTCATGCGAACCACCGCCTGCCTTGTCACCGAGGGCGCGGCCAGCTTGCAATCGAAGGCCACCGCCAGCCCGCCCTGCACCGCGCCGCGCATCCGCGCGATCACGCCGGGGCGGTAGTAATCATGCGTCATGTCCTCTTCGCGCGACCAGACCAGCTGCACCGGCGTGCCCGGCATTTCCTTTGCCACGCGCGCCGCCAGCGCCGAATAATCGGCCTCGAGCCGCCTGCCGAAACCGCCGCCCAGAAAGGTGGTGTGCACGCGCACCTGATCTGCGCGCAGACCCACCGCGCGCGCCGCCAGGCTGGCCTGCGCCATCGGCGTCTGGTTCGGCGCCCAGATTTCGAGCGAATCGCCGGTGTAAAGCGCGGTGGCGTTCATCGGCTCCATGGTGGCATGGGCCAGGAAGGGCAGGCGGTATTCGGCCTCGATCACCTCGCTGGCCCCGTCCAGAGCGTTTGTCACATTGCCATCATTGCGCAGGCGCGAGTTGCGGCGGCGATTGAAGGCCTCGGCAATGCGCTCGAAAATGGCCTCGGTGGTTTCGGGATAGGGCGCCGGGCCCCAGTCGATTTCCACCGCCTCGGCGCCCCGCATCGCCGCCCATGAATTGCGCGCCACCACCGCCACGCCGCTGCCCAGATCGATCACCTGCTCGACGCCTTGCATTTCCAGCGCCGGTGCCGGGTCGAAGCCGCGCATTTCGCCGCCCAGATGCGGGCTCATGCGCACCGAGGCGAATTTCATGCCGGGCAGGCGCACATCCACCCCATAGGTGGCGGTGCCTGTGGCCTTGGCCAGCATGTCGGGCCGGGGCAGCGAGCGGCCCAGAAGCCGCCACTCTGATGCCGGGCGCGGCGCCACCTGCGGCGGGTCGATGCGCGCGGCGGCCTCGGCCAGCTCGGTATAGGGCAGGCGCGTGCCATCGGGCGCGATCACCGCGCCGCCCTCGGTGCGCAGCCGCGCCACCTCCACACCCAGCCGCCCCGAGGCCGCCTGCTTGAGCGCCTCGCGCGCGCTGGCGCCGGAGCGGCGCAGCGGCTCATAGGCATCGCGCGTCGAGGTCGAGCCGCCGGTGACCTGCAGCCCGAAGCCGCGGCTGAGCAGCCCCATCGCCCCGCCAATGCGCCGCTGCATCGGCGTCTTTGCATAATCGGCCACCGGCAGCCCCATCGCCGCCAGCGCCTCGTTGTGATAAGCCGCCGAGGCCGGGCCATGCACCACGCGCACCGCTTCCCATTCCAGATCAAGCTCTTCGGCCAGCATGGCAGCAAGCGTGGTATGCACCCCCTGCCCCATCTCCGAGCGGCCCATCACCAGCGTCACCCCCTCGCCATCGATGATCACGAAGGGGTTGAGCGCCGCGCCCTCTTCAGGTGCAAGCGGGTTTGGCGCCCGCCGGCTCAGCCACCAGCCGCCGAAAGCCACGCCGCCGGCAATAGCCACCGAGCCCACCAGAAAACTGCGCCGTGCGATCTTTCCTGCCTTGCCCACGGCTCAACCCTCCCCGACCAGCGCGCGCGCGGCATCGTGGATAGCGGCGCGGATGCGGCTATAGGTGCCGCAGCGGCACAGATTGCCGGTCATGGCATCGTCTATCTCGGCATCGCTCGGCGCGGGGTTCTCGGCCAGCAGCGCCGCCGCCTGCATGATCTGGCCGGGCTGGCAGTAACCGCACTGCGCCACCTGATGGCGTATCCACGCATCTTGCAGCGCATGCAGCGCGCCGGGCCGGCCCAGCCCCTCGATGGTGGTTACCGCGCCCCAGACATCGCCCAGGCGCAGCTGGCACGAGCGCACCGCCTCGCCCTCGATATGCACCGTGCAGGCGCCGCAGGCGGCCACGCCGCAGCCGAACTTGGTGCCGGTCAGGCCAAGTTCGTCGCGCAACACCCACAGAAGCGGCGTGTCCTCGGGCGCTTCAAAATGGTCACGGGCGCATTTTAGCGTCTGGGCCATGGGTGTTCCCTGCGGGCTTCGGTGCTGGGAAAAATAGCGGCGCGGGCGCCGCTTTCCAGCGCTGGCCGGCAATTGACCGCATCACGACTGGCTCAGATCACCACAACCCGCGTGCCCACACCGACACGGCCATATAGGTCGATCACATCGTGGTTGATCATGCGAAAGCAGCCCGCGCTGGCCCGCCGGCCGATTGAACGCCACTCGGGCGAACCATGAATGCGGATACCCTCGTCGCGCCCGGTGCGGATGGTGCGCAGATAAAGCGCCCGCGCGCCCAGCGGGTTGCGCGGCCCGCCCGCCTGCCCGTCGGCCCAGCGCTCCAGCGACGGGTCGCGCCGGATCATGTTTTCCGTTGGCGTCCAGCTTGGCCAATGCGCGGTGCGATAGACGGTGGCCTGCCCGCGCCAGTCCAGCCCTGCGCGCCCCACCCCGATACCGTAGCGCAGCGCATGGCCGTTCTCGAGGATCAGATGCAAGAGCGCGTTGTCCAGCTCGATGACGATGGTTCCCGGCTCCTCGTCGGTCTGGTAGCGCACCGCCTGACGTCGAAAGACTTCCGGCACCTCCTCGATCGGTACCGCCGGGATGACATGCCGCCCATCCTGGCGCGCCGAGTAGTCGAGCGGTTCGAACTCGGGCGCGGGCGCGATGAACGCCTCGTCGCATGCGGACAGCGGCACGGCGGCGGCAAGAGCCAGCAGAAGCGAGCGGCGGGAAATGCAGGTCATGACGCGGGCAAACCTCACTGTCGGTATCAGTGAGACA
The DNA here is from genome assembly GCA_020832665.1 of Pararhodobacter sp. Lineage (GTDB taxonomy): Bacteria > Pseudomonadota > Alphaproteobacteria > Rhodobacterales > Rhodobacteraceae > Pararhodobacter. The sequence goes on from JAFIEG010000028.1 coordinate 48,058, forward strand.
TGAGAACACCACGAACCCATGATACGCAAGCCCCGGCCGGCGCCGCGGTTGCCCGAAAAGCGAAGCTGATGCCGCTACAGGCTCGTGCGCAGATGCCACAGCTCGGGGAACAGCTCTACCTCCAGCATGCGCCGCAGATAGGCCACGCCCGAAGTGCCGCCGGTGCCGCGCTTGAATCCCACCACGCGCTCTACCGTGGTGACATGGTTGAACCGCCAGCGGCGGAAATAGTCCTCGAAATCGACCAGCTTTTCGGCCAGCTCGTAAAGCTCCCAGTGCCGCGCAGGCTCGGCATAGACCGCGCGCCAGGCCGCCTCGACCGCCGGATGCGCGCGCCAGGGCTGGCTCAGATCGCGCCCCGTCACCTCTTCGGGTATGTCGAAACCCGCCGCCGCCAGTCGCGCGATGGCGACATCGTAAAGCGAGGGCCGCACCAGCTCGGCCTCCAGCGCCGCACTCAGGTCGGGGCGATGGGCATGCGGGCGCAGCATCGCCTGGTTGCGGTTGCCCACCGCGTATTCGATCATCCGGTACTGCCAGGACTGAAAGCCCGAAGACTGGCCCAGCTCGGCGCGAAAATGCGTGTACTCGCTCGGCGTCATGGTGCGCAGTACATCCCAGGCGCTGTTGAGTTGCTCGAAAATGCGCGCCACGCGGGCCAGCATCTTGAAGGCCGGGCGCAACTCGCCGTGCCCGATCTGTTCGCGCGCGGCGCCGATCTCGTGCAGCGCCAGTTTCATCCACAACTCGGATGTCTGATGCTGGATGATGAACAACAACTCGTCATGGGCGCTGCTGCGCGGCTTCTGCGCATCCAGAACCTGGTCTAGCTGAAGATAATCCGTGTAGGACATGCGCCCGTCAAAGGCCATATGGGCGCCGTCCTTGGCGGGGTCGTAAGCGTCGATCATGGCAGGAACTCCAAAAAATGGGTCAGGTCAGGAATGTCGGCAATTCACCCCGTCTGCCCCGCGCATTCAGCGCCCCCACCATCGCCAGCCGCCGCCACAGCGCCACCCAGCCCTGCGGCCGGCACAGGGGCGGCAGGCCAAACCGCCCGCGCATCTTCATCTTGCTCAAAATACGCCGGGGGGAGTCCAGCCTCGTGCCGAGGCTGGACGGGGGGCAGCGCCCCCCGGCCCCCGCGCGGCCCCCCCCCCCCCCCCCCCACCCCGCGCCCCCCCCCCCCCCCCCCGCCGCGCGCGCCACTGGGGAGGTCACTGGGGGGAAAGATAATCTCATCCGTGGCGATGGTTTCTGGG
>JAFIEG010000029.1 GCA_020832665.1 Pararhodobacter sp.
GGGGGGGGGGGGTGGGGTTGGTGGTTGGGGGTTGCGGGGGGTTGTGGGGGGGGGGGGGGGGGGGGGTCTTTGGCGGGGGCGCGCGCGCTTCCGGTGAAGGTGCGGGGCCGCTACCACGGGCCGCTGCGGGGGTGGCCGCCGGGTCAGGCGCCGCGACCGGGGTTGCAGCGGCGATTCCAGCGGCGCGGGGGGCGCGGCTGTGATCGTGGTGAGGGCCGGTCATGGCGTCACCGTCACGATACCCGCGCTGGCAACCCGGCCGGTGATTGTGCTGCGCGACGCCAGATTCATCACGCGCACGCTCTCACCCTCGCCGGCGCGGCCCAGCGCGCGGCCCTCGGCGCGGATGTCGAGCCCGCCATGCCGATAGACGATCTGCACGATCTCGTTACGCTCGACCAGCGCCGCCGGGGCCAGGCTGGCCAGCGGGATCGGGCGCCCGGCATATAGCGTCACCCGCGCCTCCATCCCTACGGCCTGCTCGGGATCAGTGGCGGCGCCGGGCGGTGCGCGCCCCTCCACCAGCGCCACATCGGCCTCGGCGATTGTGGAGGAGGCGCGCAGCGTGCGGGTGGCGATCAGCACCTCGCCGGCGCCTGCCGGGGTGGCGGCCAGAAAGGCGGCCAGCACCGGCGCGGCTGAAAAGGCGGCGGCCAGCAGGGGCGGGGCGCCGGCCAGCATGGCCAGCGCCGACAGCAGGGCTTGTCGCGACCGGTCCAGGCACCTGCGCGGCGCGGCGGCGGCGGGGGATGAGGGGGGCGCAGAGCGGCTCGCGGTCTGCATCAGCGCACCTGCGTGGTGGCTGCCATCATCTGGTCGGCGGCGGTGATGACCTTGGCGTTCATCTCGTAGCCGCGCTGGGCCTTGATCATTTCGGTCAGTTCGCGCACCGGATCGACCGAACTTTCCTCCAGATAGCCCTGGCGCAGCGTGCCCAGCCCCTCGGTGCCGGGCACGGCCAGAGCCGGCGGGCCCGAGGCTTCGGTCTCGACAAAGAGATTGCTGCCCAGCGCCTCGAGCCCGCGATCATTGGTAAAGCCCGCCAGCGTCAGCTGGCCGATCCGCTCGGGCTGCACGCGGTCGGCGAAATAGGCCCACATCTCGCCCTGGGCGTTGATCGAGATGGCGCGCGCATCGTCGGGGATGGTCAGCCCCGGCGCCACCTCATGGCCCTCGGCGGTGACGATCAGCCCCTCGCCGGTGCGCTGCAGGGCGCCGGCGCGGGTATAGGCCGCGCGCCCGTCGGGCAGCGCCACCTCGAACCATCCGCGCCCGTCGATGGCGAGATCGAGATCGCCCCCGGTCTGCACCAGCCCGCCCTGTTCGATCTGCATCGACACCGCCGCCGGGCGCGCGCCCAGGCCCAGCTGCACCCCGGTCGGCACCACCGTGCCATCGGCGGCGGAAATGGTGCCGGCGCGGGTGTGCTGCTGGTAATGCAGATCGGCGAATTCGGCGCGCCGCGCGTTGTAGCCGGTGGTGGACATGTTGGCCAGATTGTTGGCCACGGTATCAACCCGCATCTGCTGGGCGCTCATGCCGGTGGCGGCGATTTGCAGGGCACGCATGGGGTTCTCCTCAGTTGCCAAGGGTGCGGATGACGGCGCGGATGCGCTCATCCTCGCGCTCCAGAAAGCTCTGCCCGGCCTCATAGGCGCGCTGCACCGCGATCAGCCGGGCCATCTCGGTCATCGGGTTGACGTTGCTTTCCTCAAGAAAGCCCTGATGCAGAAGGGCATTCTCGGCGGGCAACAGTTCGCCGGTGGACTGAAGCAGGTTGCCACCCTCGCGGCGAAGCTGCGCCGGGTCTTCGGGGCGCACCAGCCCGATCTGCGCGAGCGGTTCGCCACCCACTGACACGGTGCCGTCGCCGGCAATGCCCACCGGCCCGGCATCGGCGGGCACGAAGATGGGCGCGCCGCCGGCATCGAGCAGGCGGTGGCCGTCGGGGGTGACCATTTCACCGGCCTCGTTGCGCAGGAAATGCCCGGCGCGGGTGAGCCTTTCGCCCGCCGGCGTCTCGATCAGGAAGAAGCCGTCACCCTCGATCGCCAGGTCCAGGCTGCCGCCGGTGCGGGTGAGCCCGCCCTGGTCGAGAAAGGTCTGGCGGGCATTGCCGGCGGCCATCGACAGCGTCTCTTCGCTGCCCTCCAGCCGGCGCACGAATTCGGAAAACACCACCCCCTCGCGGCGATAGCCGGTGGTGGAGAGGTTGGCGACGTTATGCGCCAGCACCTGCATCTCGCGCAGAAGGCCGGACTGGCGGGTGAGGGTGACAAAGCCGGCATTGTCCATCGTTCAGACCCCGCGGATGAGCGGCAGCACATGGCCGCCGAAAAAGGAAACCAGTAGCCCGGTCATGAAGCTCATCGACACCCAGAAGACGATCAGCATGGCGATGATCTTGGGCACGAAGGTGAGCGTCATTTCCTGCACCGAGGTCAGCGCCTGCATCAGCCCCACCGCCAGCCCGGTGATCAGCGCCACGGCCAGGATCGGCGCGGCCATCGCCACCGCCACCCACAGCCCCTGGCGCAGCACGTCGAAGAAGGCGACATCGCTCATGGCTCAGACCGGCATGCGCAGGATTTCGAGATAGGCCTCGACCACACGGTCGCGCACGGCGACGGTGGTTTCCACCGCCAGCTGCGCCTCGGACAAAGCCGCGACGAGCGCGTGCGGGTCGCCGGTGCCGGCCATGTTCTCGCGCGCCGCTTCCTCGGCGCGGCCCAGTGTCTGGGCGAAGGCTTCGGCAAAGCGGCCGGGCGCTGTCTGCGCGCCGGTGGCGGCGCCATCAAGGACGCCGGGCGTGGTGGCCGGGCGGGCCGCGCCATAGGATTGCGCGGCAAGGGCTGCGTTCAGTTCCATGACATTCTGTCTCCGTCAGGCGTTCTGCCCCGGCCCCCTTCTGGGGGCCGTGAGCCTGTTTTCATGTCCCCGGGAACGGGGCGGTTTTGGTTAGCGGCGCAACAGCCCGATCAGGCTTTGGGCCATCTGGCGCGACTGGTCGAACAGCCGCAGATTGGCCTCGTAGCTGCGCTGGGCTGCGCGGGCATCGGCAATCTCGATCATCAGATCGACATTCGAACCCTCGTAATGGCCGGTCTCGTCGGCCAGGATATGGCTCGGGTCATGGATGCGCGGCAATTCGCGCTGATCCAGCCGCACCGGCCCGGTCTGCACGCCCGAGCGCTCGCCAAAGCCGTCGCCGGCCACTTGCGCAGGCTCGAAACCCACGGTCTTGCGCCGGTAGCCGGGCGTATCGGCATTGGCGATATTCTCGGCGACATGGCGCAGCCGCGTGGCCTGTGCCTGCATCCCCGAGGCGGTCAGCGAAAGGCTGCGTTCCAACCCGTTCATCGCGCCCTCCCTCAGCGGCCGATCGAGGCGCGCAGCATGTCGCGCGCCATCGAATAGATGCCCAGCGCGGTTTCATGCTGCTGGCGGGCGGCGGCGGCGCGCATCATCTCGTGCTCGAGCGAGACGGTGTTGCCATCGGGCGAGCGGGTGACCGGGGCAGGGTCGATGCGTAGCGCGCCCTCGGGCCCGGCTGCCCGCCCGTTGCCGCTGGCGTTAAAATAGTCGTTGAAGGAAACGGTATCGCGCGCCTGGAAGCCGGGCGTGTCGGCATTGGCCATATTCTGCGCGATAGCCTGCTGGCGAATGCCGGCATGGCTAGCAAAGCTCTGCGCCATGCGCAGGATATCCAGACTGTCGAACATGGGGTTTCTCCCTCGGCTGGCTACACAAAGCCTTAAGGGTGATTCGTTTAGAAAGCGTAATTGCCGGTCGAAGCGCCGGTGGCTTGATACGGAGAAACCCGATGAGTGTTTTCGACCCGCTTCTGGCTGAGCTGACCACGCTCAGGCCGGTGCGCCATTTCGGCCGCGTCAGCGCCCTGCGCGGCGGCATGCTGCTGGCGCAGGGGCTGGCGCAGACGGCGCGGCTGGGTGACCGGGTGCGTATCGCGCGCGGCGCCGGCGGCGGGCTTGAGGGCGAGATTGTCGCGCTGGGCGCCAAGGGCGCCGAGATACTGCCCGAGGGGCCGGCCGAGGGTGCAGCGGTGGATGACCCGGTCGAGCATCTGGGGCGCAACCTGATTGCGCCCTGTGACGCCTGGATCGGCCGCGTGATCGACCCGGACGGAAAGCCGCTGGATGGCAGGCCGCTGCCGCGAGGGCTCAACCCCCGGCCCCTGCGCGCGCCGCCGCCGGCGGCGGCCACGCGGCGCCGGCTGGGCAAGCGGCTGGAAACCGGTATCGATGCCTTCAACACCTTCCTGCCGCTGGTGCGTGGCCAGCGCTTGGGGCTGTTCGCCGGCTCGGGCGTGGGCAAGACGCGGCTGCTGGGCCAGCTTGCGCGCGGGGTGGCGGCCGATGTTGTGGTGCTGGCGCTGGTGGGCGAGCGCGGGCGCGAGCTGCGCGATTTCGTCGAGGATGTGCTGGGCCCCGAGGGGCTGGCGCGCTCGGTGGTGGTGACCGCGACATCGGACATGCCGCCGCTGGCGCGCCGGCGCGCGGCGCTGGCGGCGATGGCGGTGGCCGAGCATTTCCGCGATGGCGGGCGCCATGTGCTGTTGATGTGCGACTCGATCACCCGCTTTGCCGAGGCGCATCGCGAGATCGCGCTGGCCAGCGGCGAATCACCCGGCCTGCGCGGCTTTCCGCCCTCGACCGCGCATCAGATCATGGCGCTGGCCGAACGCGCCGGGCCGGGCTCGGAGGGCGGCGCGGGCGAGCAGGGCGACATCACGGCGCTGTTCACGGTGCTGGTGGCGGGCTCCGACATGGAAGAGCCGGTGGCCGACATCCTGCGCGGCGTGCTGGATGGCCATGTGGTGCTGGAACGCGAAATCGCCGAGCGCGGGCGCTTTCCCGCGATCGATCTTCTGCGCTCGGTCTCGCGCAGCCTGCCCGAGGCGGCGAGCCCGGGCGAAAATGCCCTGATCGCCGAATCGCGGCGGCTGATGGGGGCCTGGTCGCGCGCCGAAATGATGGTGCAATCGGGGCTCTACGCGCCGGGCTCGGACGCGCTGACCGACCGCGCCATCCGCCTCTGGCCCAGGCTTGACGGTTTCTTGGCCGGCACCGCGGCGAAATCGGTATCGGACAGTTTCGCCCGGCTGCAAAGGGCGCTGGAGGGTTGATGCGCCTTGCTTGCGGTCGGTCGGGCGGGCGGGCGGGGTGTTGGCTGCTGGCCAACCGCCCCCGCGCTCACGCCAGCAGGTGCCGCAGCCCCTGGGTGACATCAGCGCGCAGCGCCAGGCGCAGGCCGGGCTCGTCGCCAGCCTTGAGTGCGGCCAGTATCTGCCGGTGATGCGGCGGCGGCGTGTTGCGGCGGATGCGCGCATAGAGCGCGCGCATGGTCGGGCCCAGCTGCAGCCAGATGGTTTCGACCATGGCCAGCATCGCCGGGCTTTGCGCGCGCAGATAGAGCGTGCGGTGAAACTCGAGATTGGTGCGCACATAGGTCACCGGGTCGTGGCGCAGCACGGCTTCGGTATTGGCGGCGTTGATCGCTTCCATCCGGTCTATCAGCGCGGCATGGGCACGCGGCAGGGCGCGGCTGCCCAACTCGGGCTCCAGGAGCGCGCGGATCGAGGCCAGCTCCTCGATACGCTCATTGCCCAGTTCGGGCGTGGCCACCCGCCCCGAGGCCGACAGCGTAAGCGCCCCCTCGGCGACCAGCCGCTGCACCGCCTCGCGCGCGGGCGTCATGCTGACGCCGAAGGCCCGCCCGATGCCGCGCAGCGTCAGCGGCTGGCCCGGCGCCATCTCGCCATGCATCACCTGCAGGCGCAGGGAGCGATAGACGCGGTCATGCGCCGACAGCTTGGCCGGGTCGGTCTGGGGTCGGTTGGCGCGCAGCATGAGGCAAGCCTGTGCATGAAGGCGCGGTTTCGTCAAGCCGGGGGTTGTGGCTGCGCAGGCCGGCCTTGCGGTGGCCAAGGCATGTTCAACCCTCGGCGCAGGCAGCGCGCAGATCGGTAACGAAGCGGTCGCGCCACCAGGCGACATTCTCGCGATCGACGACCGCGCGCATGGCCGCGTTGCGCCGCTTGCGCTCGTTCAGCGGCATGGTCAGCGCGCGATGCATGGCATCGGCCAGATCGTCGGTGCTGAACGGGTTGACCAGCAGCGCATCGGAAAGCTGCTCGCTGGCGCCGGCAAAGCGCGACAGGATCAGCACGCCCGGGTCCTTTGGGTCTTGCGCGGCGACATATTCCTTGGCGACAAGGTTCATCCCGTCGCGCAGCGGCGTCACCAGCGCCACCCGCGCGGCGCGAAAGAAGCCGGCCAGCGCCTGCCGGCTGTAGCCTCGATTGACGTAGCGCATGGGTGTCCAGTCAACATCGGAGAAGCGCCCGTTGATGCGCCCGGCCAGCGCATCGAGCGTTTCGCGAATGCGCTGATAGGTGTTGACATCCTCGCGCGAGGGCGGCGCGATCTGCACGCAGACCACCTGGCGGTGCAGATCTTCATGCGCTTCCAGCAGCGCCTCGAAGGCAGCGAAACGCGCCTCGATCCCCTTGGAATAATCCAGCCTGTCGGCGCCGATGATGAGGGAACGATCACGCGCCGAATTCACTAGCATGTCATGCGCGGCCTTGCCCGCAAGGCTTTCGGCCATGCCGGTGAATTCCTGCGCGTCGATCCCGATGGGGTAGGCAGCGGCGCGCACGGTGCGGCCGAAACAGGTGATGGTGCCGTTCTCGCCCAGCACCGCGCCGGCATCATGGACAACGTAATCAATGAAGGCCTCGAGCCATTCATTGGTCTGAAAGCCGATCAGATCATAGGCGAACAGCGTCTCGGCCAGTTGCCGGTGATTGGGCAGGGTGACAAAAAGCTGCCGCGGTGGCCAGGGCACATGCAGAAAGAAGCCCATGGCGTTCGTGCGCCCCAGAGATTTCAGTTCGGCGGCCATGGGAATCATGTGATAGTCATGCACCCAGATGAGGTCGTCATCCTCGATGAAGGGGTTGATCGTGCGCGCCAGGCGCCGGTTCACCCGCCGGTAGCCGCTGTCGAAATCGCGGTCATAATCGACCAGATCGACGCGGTAATGAAACAGCGGCCAGAGCGTGCGATTGGCATAGCCGGCGTAATATTCCTCGTAATCGTCCTGCTCCAGATCGACGGTGGCCGAGGTCACGCCGTTGATGCGGTCAAGCTGCACCTGGCCGGTGAACTTTTCCGCCGTCTGCCCGCTCCAGCCGAACCAGATGCCGCGATATTCGCGCAAGGCCGAGGTCAGCGCCATGGACAGACCGCCCGCCGCGCCCTCGTCGCGTGCGGTGGGCACGTTGACCCGGTTCGACATGACGATCAGCCGGCGATCCTTGCTCATCGCGCCTCGCTCCAGGGTTTCGACAGCATCACGGCGGCATTGATCAACCCGACCAGCGAATAGGTCTGTGGGAAATTGCCCCAGGCTTCGCCGGTGGCGATGGCGGTATCCTCGGACAACAGCCCGACATGGTTGCGCCATGCCAGCATCTGCTCGAACACCTCGCGCGCCTCGTCGCGCCGGCCGGAGATTGCGAGCGCCTCGATATACCAGAAGGTGCAGATATTGAATGCATTTTCCGGCGCGCCGAAATCATCGGGGTCGACATAGCGCATGACATGGCCGTCGCGCACCAAATCGCGCTCGATGGCGGCGATGGTGGCCTTCATGCGTGGGTCATCTGGTTCGATGAAGCGCACATCGAGCATCTGCAACAGGCTGGCATCCAGCTCGGCCCCGCCGAAGGACCCGGCGAAATGGCCTGCCTCCTCGTTCCAGGCGTGTTCGAGAATGGTTTCGCGGATGGCCCCGGCGCGGCTGCGCCAATGCTCGGCGCGTTCGGTATGGCCCAGATGCGCGGCCACCTTAGCGACCCTGTCGCAGGCCGCCCAGCACATCATCGCCGAATAGGTGTGCACCCGCGCCATGGTGCGAAACTCCCACAAGCCGGCATCGGGCTGATCGTGCAGCCTGTCGGCGCGCTCGGCGATGCGCTCGAGCATGGCGAAATCGGCCTCGTTCATCGGCCTGAGCAGGCGTTCGTCGAAGAAAGCTTGCGCCATCGACATGGCCACCTGGCCATAGACATCGTGCTGCAGATGCTCATGCGCCTGGTTGCCCACCCGCACCGGCCCCATGCCGCGATAGCCCGGCAGGGCCTCGGCGATACGTTCGGTCAAGCGCGCCTCGCGGCCGATGCCGTAGACGGGCTGCAGATGCCCGCCCTGCACATCGGTCACCAGATTGCGCAGATAGGCCAGATAGGGCTCGAGCGTATCGACGACACCCAGCCGGTTGAGCGCCTGCACCACATAATAGGCATCGCGCAGCCAGCAATAGCGATAATCCCAGTTGCGCCCGCTATTGGCCGCTTCGGGGATCGAGGTGGTCATCGCCGCAAGCAGCGCGCCGGTTTCCTCGGACTGGCACAGCTTGAGCGTAATCGCCGCGCGGATCACCGCGTCCTGCCATTCCAGCGGCACCGCCAGCTGGCGCACCCAGCCGCGCCACTTGCCGATGGTGGCATCGAGCATCACATGCGCCTTGGCGCGCACCTCGTCGCGGAAGGGCTCGTCGGGGCCAAGAAAGAAGACCAGCTCTTCCTCAAGGTCGAAGGGCGTTTCGTCGAGGATATAGGTAATCGGCGCGTTGGTGGTCAGGCGCATGGTGGTGGCGCCGTTGAGATAGCGGATATGGTTCGAGCCATAGGTGCGCGAAGCCACTGAAGCGCCCCAGTCGCTGGCCGGTCTTAGCCGCACGCGAATGCGCGGGGTATCGGCCACGGGGCGCACGATGCGCACAAAGGCCTGCGGCCGGTAGGTGCGGCCGAACTGGCTGAAACGCGGGCAGAAATCGATGATCTCGACAACCCCGCCATGCTCGTCGTGCAGCTCGGTGCGCAAGATGGCGGTGTTGCGCAGATATTGCTGGCTGTTGCCGGTGGCGCCTTCCAGATCGACGGCGAAGAAGCCGGTCGCGTTCGGGTCTTCGGCGGGGCGGTCATCGAGCAGGGCGCAAAAGACCGGGTCGCCATCCATGCGCGGCAGGCAGGCCCAGAGATAATGCCCGTTGCGGTCGATCAGCGCGCTGACCGAGCAGTTGCCGATCGCCGCCAGGTCGAGGTTTCTGTGTTGTGCCATGCTGCCCGCTGCCCCTGCCAAGCTTGCCCGTCCCGGCTTGCGAGCGATTATGAAGGCTGGCGCGCCGGGGTCAACCTTCGGCCAGTGCCGCCAGCCAGCGATGCACCGCGCCCACATCGGGCAGATGCGCGGTGGCGGCGGTTTTGCGCGGCGGGCCGACCAGCACGCCCTGCCCGCCCAGATCGCGCGCCGCCTCAAAGGCGCTCTCGTCGGTCAGATCGTCGCCCAGCATCAGCGGGCGGGCGCCGGCAAAGGGAGGCGCGCGCATCAGCGCCGCCAGCGCCGCGCCCTTGCTGACGCCCTCGGGCTTGAGCTCGGCCACCATCTTGCCGGGTTGCAACTGTAGCGAACCGCCGGCGGCGGCCAGCGCCTGTTCGGCGGCCTGCCGGGCGGTATCTTCCAGCTCGGGCGCGCCGCGCCAGTGCAGCGCCAGCGCAAGGCCCTTGTCTTCGAGATAGAGTGCGGGATGGGTATTGGCAGCGGTGGCCAGCACCGCGCGCGCCGCCGCAATGCCGGGCGGCGGCCGCAACCGGCTGACCTTGCCCTCGGGGCCGCGGCTTTCGGCGCCGTGCAGCCCCACCGCATGCGGCGCGGCGCGCGCAAGAAAGTCGTCGATCTCGGCCACCGGCCGGCCCGAGACCACCGCCAACCGCCCGCCAAGCCGTGTTGCCAGAAGGCGCAGCAATCCGGGCAGCGCGGGCGCCACCTGCACCGCTTGCGGGCGCGGCGCGATCTCGACGAGCACGCCGTCGAAATCGAGAAACAGGGCGCATTGTGCTTGGTCGGGCAGGGCAGGGGGGTTCATGGCGTGTTCATCGGTGATTGCCACCCCCTGTGCAAGGGCCGATATGGCTGGCGCCCCCGCCGCCGCAACCGGCGGGGCGGGCCTGTTGCACCGGAGTCGCATCCTGGCGGGTGGGATGGTAGGCGCGGAGGGACTCGAACCCCCAACCAAGGCGTTATGAGCGCCCTGCTCTGACCATTGAGCTACGCGCCCGGCCTGAACGGGGGGTTAGCACAATCGCGCCACGGGTCAAGCCTGTGGGCGGTTGCCCCGCCTGCGGCCATGCGCTATCGCACGCCCCATCGAGCCGGGCCGCATGCGAAGGAGCCGCGCAATGACCGACAGGAACGGGCTGACCTATGCCGGGGCCGGCGTCGATATCGATGCCGGCAATGCGCTGGTCGAGCGCATCAAGCCCGCTGCGGCGCGCACCGCGCGCGCCGGCAGCATGGCCGGGCTGGGTGGCTTTGGCGCGCTGTTCGACCTGAAAGCCGCCGGCTACAGCGATCCGGTGCTGGTGGCGGCCACCGACGGGGTGGGCACCAAGCTGAAGATCGCCATCGACACCGGCGAAGTGGATGGCATCGGCATCGATCTGGTGGCGATGTGCGTCAACGATCTGATCTGCCAGGGGGCAGAGCCGCTCTTCTTTCTCGATTACTTCGCCACCGGTCGGCTGGATGTCGATCAGGCCGCGCGCATCGTCGAGGGCATCGCCGAGGGCTGCGCGCGCGCCGGCTGCGCGCTGATCGGCGGCGAAACCGCTGAAATGCCGGGGCTTTACGCGGCTGGCGATTTCGACCTCGCCGGCTTTGCCGTCGGCGCCATGGAGCGCGGCGCGCATCTGCCGCAGGGGGTGGCGGCGGGCGATGTGCTGCTGGGGCTGGCTTCAAGCGGGGTGCATTCGAACGGCTATTCGCTGGTGCGCAAGCTGGTCGAACGCGCCGGGCTGGGCTGGGATGCACCCTGCCCCTTCGGAGAGGGCAGTCTGGGCGCGGCGCTTTTGACGCCGACGCGGCTTTACGTGCGCCCGGCGCTGGAAGCGATCAGGGCCGGCGGGGTGCATGCGCTGGCGCATATCACCGGCGGCGGGCTTACCGAGAACCTGCCGCGCGTGCTGCCCGAGGGGCTGTGCGCCGAGATCGATCTGGGTGCATGGGCGCTGCCGCCGGTATTCGGCTGGTTGCAGGCGCAGGCCGGTATCGACGAGGGTGAAATGCTCAAAACCTTCAATTGCGGTATCGGCCTGGTGGCGGCGGTGGCCCCCGAGCGAGCCGAGGCGCTAGCGGCGCTGCTGACGCAAGCCAGCGAAACGGTTTTCACGCTGGGCCATGTGCAGCCGGGCGCGGGGGTGCGCTACAAGGGCGCGCTGTCTTGACGGGCAAATCTGACGATCAGTTCGTTTGGGTCAGCGGGCTTTCCCGCCCGCGCCGGCTGATCAATCCGGTTTGGTCTCGCATGGTCCGGGTATTGCCGGCATCCAGCACCATAGGCCCGCGATGCATCCAGACGGGCCCAGCATGAGCGACGGCACGAAAAAAACAGTCGCCATCTTCATCTCGGGCGGCGGGTCGAACATGCTGGCGCTTCTGCGCTCGATGCAAGGCGATCATCCGGCGCGGCCCTGTCTGGTGCTCTCGAACGACCCCGCCGCCGCCGGGCTGGAACGTGCCCGCGCGCTGGGGGTGCCGGTGGCGGCGGTTGATCACCGCCCCTTCGGGGGCGACCGTGCGGCATTCGAGGCCGCGCTGATGCCGCATCTCGATGAAGCGGCGCCTGACATCATCGCGCTCGCGGGTTTCATGCGTGTGCTGACCGGCGGTTTCGTTTCCCGCTTTGCCGGGCGGATGCTGAATATCCACCCCTCGCTGTTGCCGAAATATCCGGGGCTGAACACCCATGCCCGCGCCATCGAGGCCGGCGATGCCGAGGCCGGCTGCACCGTGCACGAGGTCACGCCCGAGCTGGATTCGGGCCCCATCCTGGGCCAGGCGCGGGTGCCGGTGCTGCAAGGCGACACGCCCGAATCGCTGGCCGCGCGCGTGCTGGAGCAGGAACACAGCCTTTACCCGGCAGTGCTGCGCCGCTTCGCGGCGGGTGACCGGACGCCGGTTTTTCTGTAACCGCCACCGAGACAGACCGTAAAAAAGAAAGAGCCCCGGCATCGCTACCGGGGCCCTTGCATGTGTTTTTCCTGATGCGCCGGTCAGTCGGCGCGTTCGGCGGCCAGCTCTTCGCCGGTTTCCTGATCGACCATCTTCATCGCCAGCCGCACCTTGCCGCGGTCGTCGAAGCCCAGCAGCTTGACCTTCACCTCCTGGCCTTCCTTGAGCGCGTCCGAGGGATGGTTGAGCCGCTGCTTGGCGATCTGGCTGACATGCACCAGCCCGTCGCGCTTGCCGAAGAAATTCACGAAGGCGCCGAAATCGACGATCTTTACCACGGTGCCGGTATAGATCTTGCCGACCTCGGGCTCGGCCACGATCGAGTGGATCATCTCATAGGCCTTGCGGATCGCCTTGTCGTCGCTCGAGGCGATCTTGATCACGCCGTCATCGTTGATATCGACCTTGGCGCCCGAGACCTCGACGATCTCGCGGATGACCTTGCCGCCCGAGCCGATCACTTCGCGGATCTTGTCGGTGGGCACGGTCATGGTTTCGATCTTCGGCGCATACTGGCTGAAGCCCTGCGGCGCAGAAAGCGCCTTGTTCATCTCGCCCAGAATGTGCAGCCGGCCTTCCTTGGCCTGGGCCAGCGCCTGCTCCATGATCTCGGGCGTGATGCCCGCGACCTTGATGTCCATCTGCAGGCTAGTGATGCCCGTCTCGGTGCCGGCGACCTTGAAATCCATGTCGCCGAGATGGTCCTCGTCGCCCAGGATGTCTGACAGCACGGCAAAGCGGCCGTCATCTTGCAGGATCAGCCCCATCGCCACGCCGGCCACCGGCGCCTTCAGCGGCACGCCCGCATCCATCATGGAAAGCGATGAGCCGCAGACCGTGGCCATCGAGGAAGAGCCGTTCGATTCGGTGATCTCGGAGACGATGCGGATGGTGTAGGGGAAATCGGTCGCCGGCGGCAGCACCGCCTGCAGCGCCCGCCATGCCAGCTTGCCATGCCCGATCTCGCGCCGGCCCGGCGGGCCGAAGCGGCCGACCTCGCCCACCGAATAGGGCGGGAAGTTGTAGTGCAGCAGGAAGTTCGACTTCCAGGTGCCGGTCAGCGCATCCATGAACTGCTCGTCTTCGCCGGTGCCCAGCGTGGCGACACACAGCGCCTGCGTTTCGCCACGGGTGAACAGCGCCGAGCCATGCGTGCGCGGCAGCACGCTGGTTTCGCTCACGATCGGGCGAATGGTGCGGCTGTCGCGCCCGTCGATGCGCGGCGCGCCATTGATGATGTCGCCGCGCAGGATCGAGGCTTCGAGCTTCTTGAAGGCCGCGCCAAGGTTCTCGTCGGCGAGAGCTTCCTCGCTCAGCGTGGCCTTTACGGCCTCGCGGGCCGCCGAAATGGCGTTGACGCGCTCCTGCTTGTCGCGGATGGCGAAGGCGGCGCGCATCTGCTCTTCGCCGGCCGATTTCACCTTGTCATAGAGCGCCGAATAGTCGGGCGGGGTGAAATCGAAGGGCTCTTTCGCGGCCTCCTCGGCCAGATCGATGATCAGGTCGATCACCGGCTGGATGCTCTCATGCGCGAATTTCACCGCGCCCAGCATCTCGGCCTCGGTCAGTTCATAGGCTTCCGATTCGACCATCATCACGGCGTCCTTGGTGCCCGCGACGACCAGATCGAGGCGCTGCTCGGGGTTTTCGCGCAGCTTGTGCATGTCCTCGCAATCGGGGTTCAGGATGTATTCCCCGTTGGCATAGCCCACGCGGCAACCGGCGATCGGGCCCATGAAGGGCGCGCCTGATAGGGTCAGCGCCGCCGAGGCCGCGATCATCGCGACCATGTCGGGCTCGTTGACCAGATCGTGGGAAAGCACGGT
This sequence comes from Pararhodobacter sp., assembly GCA_020832665.1. GTDB lineage: Bacteria > Pseudomonadota > Alphaproteobacteria > Rhodobacterales > Rhodobacteraceae > Pararhodobacter. Next base: position 13,925 of record JAFIEG010000029.1, read on the forward strand.
GCAGATGACCAGCACCTCGTTCTTGAAGCCATCCACGAAAAGCGGGCGGATCGGCCGGTCGATCAGCCGCGAAGTCAGGGTTTCCTTCTCGCTGGGCCGCGCCTCGCGCTTGAAGAAGCCGCCGGGCACCTTGCCCGAGGCATAGTAGCGCTCCTGGTAATGCACGGTCAGCGGGAAGAAGTCCTGCCCCGGCTTGGCCTGTTTGGCGAAGGTGACATTGGCCATGACCGAGGTATCGCCCAGCGTGGCGATGACCGAGCCGTCGGCCTGACGGGCAACGCGGCCCGTTTCCAGTGTCAGCGTTTCACGGCCCCACTGGATGGATTTCCTGGTGATATTGAACATTCAGCGTTTCCTCTTGGGGGCATTCCCGGCCCCTGCCGGGCCCCCGTCCACATGGCGGCCCCATTGCCGCCGACCCCAATCCTATGCATCACGCCGGGGTCAGTGCGTCACGTCACAGATGGCCGCGCCATACAGGAAAAGCGTCTGAATGGAAAGCGGCATGTGAGGCGGCGCTTCGGCCGGGCATGCGCGCGCTGATGTAAAGTGTTGCCGAGCAATCCTCCGCCGACACCCGGCGCCAGCGGCGCCCTCACGACAGCGTGAGCAGGCCTCGCCGGCGCATTCTGTTAGGATTGAAGGATCGGCCCGGGCGCCGATGCACTTCCCGGGCCGGAAAAAAACGGGAGCATGACATGATCCGCACAACCGCACTGACCATATTCCTCGCCGTGGCGCCGGTCGCCGCTTTCGCCCATATGTGCCCTGCCCTGATGGCCGAAATCGATGCCGCGCTGCCCGATGCGCAAATCACCGAAGAAGAGCGCGCCCAGGTTGCCGAGTTGCGCCAGCAGGGTTCTGACCTGCATGATGCGGGCAATCACGCCGATTCTGAAGCCGTGCTCAACGAGGCGCGCGCGATCCTGGGTCTTTGATCGCGCCAAACGGCGAGAGCCGCGCGTGTGTTGCCAAAGCGAAAAACGCCCGCTGGTGAAAGCGGGTGTTCCGGAAACGCATGCGGGGTGCCTTGGAGCGGGTCGCACTCTTGCGACGCGCTCTGGCTCGTTGTCGCATACCTATTGCGAAAAGCCGGTTCCCGCTTCGCGCGACATGCTCTAGCGGCGGATGCCCAGCTTGCTGATGAGGCTGCGATAGCGCGCCTCGTCCTTGCCCTTGACATAGTCCAGCAGCTTGCGGCGCTGTGCGACCATCGCCAACAGGCCACGGCGCGAGTGGTTGTCTTTCTTGTGGGTCTTGAAATGCTCGGTCAGCGTGGTGATGCGCGAGGTCAGGATCGCCACCTGCACCTCGGGCGAACCGGTATCGCCGTCATGCGTGGCGAATTCCTTGATCAGCCGGCTTTTCTCTTCGACAGTAATCGACATCGGGGTCTCCTTTTCGGTGTCTTCGTTCTGGCGCAAGCCGGGATGTCGTCCAGCAGGGCCCTAAGCGATGAGCCGTGCCCCGAGGGGCGCGGATGCGCGCATCTACCGCCAAAGCCCGGCCGGTGCAACCGCTATCGCGCCGTGGCTCTTTTGCGGCGCAGGCAGGGGCCGCGGCGTTAACCATTAGCGCAGATTTCCCGCCCTGATCGCCTTTCGAACATGGCTCGTTCACTTTTGTTCCGGTATCTTTCTCGCCGGTGGTGGATGGGGCGGCCTTTGTGGCCGGCGTTGCGATGTGGATGTTCTTTGGGCTCATGGGTGTATTGCTGGCCTCGTCGGTTGTCGATTCGTCGCTGCGGGCGGATGACGGTGCGGGCGGGTCGGGCAGTGATGGCGAAGGCGGTGATGGCGCCGAAAGCCGGCCCGACGATCCCTGGCTCGATGAATGGGATAATGACGAATACATCAGCGACGATGATGACCCGCCCGAGGATGACGAGGATGAAGACGGCGGCGACGACGACGATAACACGGACGCCCCGCCCGGCGATGACGATGACGACAATGACGGCGAGCGCCCGCCTGATGATCCGTGGCTCGATGAATGGGATGATGACGAATACATCAGCGACGATGATCACCCGCCCGATGACGGCGAGGAAGACGACGATGACGGCGGCGACGGCGGCGACGGTGACGAAGAGGATGGCGAGCGCCCGCCCGATGATCCGTGGCTAGATGAATGGGACGATGACGAATACATCAGCAGCGATTCGATAAGCCTGGCGCTGGCGCGCGCCCAGGATGACGAGGCGCTGCATGTGATGGGCTCGGGCGACAGGCTGGTTGCCGGCGAGGGCGGCGTCTATGTGCTGGGCGACTGGATCGATGCCGAAAACCCCGCCGAGATCGCCGACTTCCAGCCCGGCGCGGACCGACTGATCTATGCCCATGCGGAAGGTGCCGGTATACCCGAGATCACCCTGGCCAATGCGCCCGAAGCTGGCGGCCCCGAAGCTGGCGGCGCGGCGCTTCTGGCCGATGGTCAGCCGGTGCTGCTGTTCAAGGGCGGTGAGGCGCCGCAAGCCGATGCGGTGCTTCTGTTCCCGGTCAACCTCGATCAGGCTGCAGGCGCGGAGCGGGGTTGAACAGGCCGCGCAGGGCCGGCATGGCAAACCCCGCCGGCGGGTCATGTCCGGCGGGGCAGCGGCAATTTGTCGTTGTTCAAGCGGCGGTCAGATCACGCGAACCTGGGTGCCGATATGCACCATCTCGAACAGCTCTTCGACATGGTGGTTGAACAGGCCGATGCAGCCATTCGAGGCGCGCCGCCCGATCTTGCGCACATCGTCGATGCCGTGGATACGGTAATACTGCCAGCCAAGGTTGAGCGCCCGCGTGCCCAGCGGGTTGTCGGGCCCGGCCTCGACGCGCTCGGGCAATTCGGGCTGGCGCTGGCGCATGCCGGGGGTGGGAATCCAGACCGGGTCGCGGCGCTTTAGCGTGATGGTGGTATAGCCGCGGCGGGTGAAGTCCTCGCTCATCGGCGCCGAGCTGGGATAAAGCCGATAGACGCTCTGGTCTTCCGACCAGTAGTGCAGCGCCCGTGATTGCGTGTCGCAGACGATGGCACCCAGGCGCAGATTGTTGAAATGGTCGCGCCAGTCGATGGCGCGGAAGCTCATCAGATTGTGGCGCACGCGCTCGGCCGGCTGCGTATCTTCGATCTCGCCCACGAATTGCTGCGCGGCGGCGGGGCGAACCAGGGCGGGCGCGGCCAGCGCAGCCATCCCGCCAAGAAGGAACATGCGGCGTGGGGGGCAGGATTTGGTCACTTTGGTACTCCGTGCTCGTTTCGCTCGAAATCGAGTTCATGTCTGTAATATAGCAAAGACATTCAAGAACACGAAGAACATGCTGCTGGCAAGCCGGAAGCGTTCACTTTCCCGCGCGGCACCTCTGGTTTTTTCGTTGTGGGGTACCCGCTTCTTGCCTGGCCTTTGCCTTACTTCATTGCGCGAGGCCGCCATGAACAGCCGAAAGATTGCAATCGATTACGGTACGCTGGCCTGCCGCGACAGCGGCGGCGATGGCCCGCCCCTGCTGCTGATTCATGGCAATTCCGCGTGCAAGGAGGTGTTTCGCGCCCAGTTTGATTCGCCCATGCTGGCCGGTTACCGGCTGATCGCGCCCGATTTGCCGGGCCATGGTGCATCGGAGGATGCGCCAGAACCGGCTGCCGCCTATAGCTTTGGCGGCTATGCCGCAGCGCTCGAGCAGGTGATTGCCGCGCCGGGCCTGGCAAGGCCGGTTGTTTTCGGTTGGTCGCTGGGTGGGCATGCGGCGCTGGAGATGGCAGGTCGTGGCGCCGCGCTTTCCGGGGTGATGATCTGCGGCACGCCGCCGGTGAAGCCCGAGCTTGACTGCCTGATGGCGGCCTTCAACATCGATCCGGCCGCCGAGGCCCTGGCCGGCAAGCGCGATTTCACCGAGGAAGACGCACAGGCTTTCGCGCTGCATACCACTGGCGTTGGCGGGAAAGTGGACCCTCATCTGCTGGCCATGGTGCGCCGCACCGATGGCCGCGCGCGGGAAGTCATGTTCGGTTCGGTGGTGGCGGGCGTGCCGCTCGATGAGCAGGCATTGGTGGCGGAAATGTCGGTGCCGCTGGCGGTGGTCAATGGCGCCGAAGACCCGTTCATCAGGCACGCCTATCTCGATCAGTTCAACTATGCCTCCCTATGGCCGCGGGGGGGGGGTCGCCTTGCCGGGGGTGGGGCATGCGCCCTTCCTGCATGCGCCGGATCAGTTCAACCCGCTGCTGGCCGAATTCGCGGCAAGCTGCGTGACACGCTGAACGCGCGGGCATGGCCGGAAAAAGCGGTGTGCGCCTAAGCCGGAATGCCGCCCTGCATGGTCAGGAAAACCCATTGCCGCCCGTCCTCGGCCCAGGCGATGACGTCATAGGTCTCGGGCGCCATACCCTCGATTTCCATCCCCGGCGAGCCGATGGGCATCGCCGGCACCGCCAGCCCGCGCAGCCCCGGCGCCGCGTCTTCGAGCGCGCGGCGGATCGCCAGCGCCGGAACATGGCCCTCCAGCACCAGCCCGCCATCGACCTGCGCCGCGTGGCAAGACAGCAGGTTCGAGGGCGTGCCCAGCTCGCGCCGGTGGCGGCCCACCTCTTCCACCGGGTGGCTGGCAATGTCGAAACCCTCGGCGCGAAGATGATCCATCCAGTGGCTGCAGCAGCCGCACCCCGGATGCCACCAGACATCGACACGCAGCCGGCTGGCAGCCGGCAGCGCCCCGGGCAGGGCAGAGGCGCCCAGCGCAGCCAGCCCGGTGGCCAGCAAGTGGCGGCGCGACGGTTTCATGGCTCGAACGCTCCCATCCAATCGGTGTGGGCCGATTCCAGCAGGAAAGGCGGCTTCTGGCAAGGGGCTTGCCCCACCCTTGGCGCGATGCCGCCGGGGGGTTAGGTTCGCCCCAGCAGCGCCGCGGATGCGCGGCACCGAAAACCGCACAGGAAACCGCCATGCCAGCCGCCCCAATCCCCGTGACCCTGCTTACCGGCTTTCTGGGCTCGGGCAAGACCACGCTGCTCAACCATCTTCTGCGCCATCCGGGCATGGATCGCGCGGCGGTGGTGGTCAATGAGTTCGGCGAGATCGGGCTTGACCATGACCTGATCGAACAGGGCAGCGAGGCCACGGTGCTGATGGCCTCGGGCTGCTTGTGCTGCACGGTGCGCGGTGATCTGGGCAACACGCTGGCGGGGCTTCTGGCGCGGCGGCAGGCGGGTGAGCTGGCGTTTGACCGCGTGGTTATCGAGACCACCGGCATCGCCGATCCCGGCCCCATCGTGCATGCGCTGGTGCTCGACCCCGAGCTGACGCATGATTTCGCGCTCGACGGCGTGGTGGTCACCGCCGATGCCGCCGCCGGCCCAGCCACGCTCGACCGCCAGTTCGAGGCGGTGCAGCAGATTGCCATGGCCGACCGCATCGTGCTGACCAAGGTCGATCTGGTATCATCCGCCGCGCTTGAGCGCTTCGAGGCGCGCATCGCTACGATCAACCCGGGCGCGCCGCGCCTGCGCGCCGATCACGGGCGGCTGGACCCGGCGCAGCTATTCGCCATCGCCCCGGCTGCCGACAGCACCCCGGCCCAGGCGCTGAACTGGGTGGCCGCCGCCGAGGCGCCGGCGCCGAAGGCGCTGCCGCCGCTGAGCGGGCTTGGCGCTGGCCGGCCGGCGGCGCTTTCGGCAAACCCTCTTTCGCCGTCGCAAGATCACGGCCTGTTTGAACAGCCGCGCATGGCCGGCGCCAGCCATGCCAAAGCCAGCCCCGCCCCTAACAGCCATGACGGGCGCATCAGCGCACAATCGGCCGAGATCGAAAAACCGATCCCCGCCATCGTCTTCGATCTGTGGCTGGAATCGCTGGTCAGCAGCGCCGCATCGGGCATCCTGCGGCTGAAGGCGGTGGTGCATGTCGAGGGGCTCGATCACCCCTTCGCGCTGCATGGCGTGCAGCATGTCTTTCACCCGCCGGTGGCGCTGACGCACTGGCCCAGGGGCGATACCGTGTCGCGCATCGTGATCATCGGGCGCGACCTGCCGCCGGGCTATCTGGAGGAAAGCCTGCATTTTCTGCGCGCGTAGCCGCCGGTGCAGGCGCACAACCTGTAGCGCCGCGCCAGCCAGCCGGTGGCACAAATTGCCGGAAGGGGTAAAACCCGGCTATCAAGGCGCGGGCCGATGCGGTATTTTTCCACAAAGGCCCGCCGAGAGGGGTAGGGAGGTTGCAGCATGCCGCGCGCGGTGCAGATATTCGAACCCGAACAGCCCACAAGCGGGGTTGTGTTTGGCTCGCCGCATAGCGGGCGGCTCTATCCGCCCGATCTGCTGTCGAGCGCGCAGCTCGATCCGCTCGCGCTGCGCTCGTCGGAAGATGCCTATCTTGATCTGCTGCTCGCCGCGGCCCCGCGCCACGGTGCGCCGCTGATCACCACCCAGGTGCCGCGCGCCTATGTCGATTTCAACCGCGCCGAGACCGAGCTTGACCCGGCGCTGATCGAGGGTGCGCCGCGCGGCGCGGCCAATCCGCGCATAGGCTCGGGGCTGGGGGTGATCGCGCGGGTGGTCGCCGGCGGCAGGCCGATCTATCGCGGCAAGCTGGCCCTGAGCGAGGCCGAAAGGCGCATCGACACCTATTGGCGCCCTTATCACCAGGCGCTGGATGCGCTGCTTGAGCGGCAAAGGGCGCGTTTCGGCAGGGCGATTTTGTGCGACATGCATTCCATGCCCTCCGAGGCGGCGCCCGAGCGGTTGCTGCGCAATATCCGCCGCCCCGAGGTCATTCTGGGCGATCGCTACGGTGCCGCCTGCGACCCGGTGCTTCTGGCCGAGATCGAGGATGTCTGGCGCCGCGCCGGTTTTCGCGTGGCACGCAACGCGCCATTCGCCGGCGCCTATATCCTGCAGCGCCATGGCCGACCGGCGCAGGGGGTCAACGCCGTCCAGATCGAGATCGACCGCGCGCTCTATCTCGATGAAAGTCGCGTCGAGCCCGGCCCGCGCTTCGAGGGCTTCTGTCAGGTCATGGCGGGGGTCGTCGCCGAAATCGCCGCCATCGGTGCGGCGGAAGGCGGGGCGCGGCTGGCGGCTGAATGAGCCGCGCCGCGAAGGCGTTTCCGGCGCCGCTTTTTTCGGCATTATCAAGAAACACCGACAGGTGCTTTTCATCAATTCTTGTAGTCAGCTTGCGGCTGTGCCGTAATAGTTGGCGCGAGGGCATGTTCGTGCCTTTTCCTGCCGCATGTCTCGCCAGTTGCGCAGGGCAACGCCGGGAAAGCTCGACGAACATGACCACCATAACGCAAGAAACAGCACGACCGATCCAGCAAGGAGAAACGCCGTGACCAGACATCTCATTACCGCCGGCCTTCTGGGCGCCGCCCTGGCGCTGCCCGCGACGGCCCCGCAGGCACAGACCAACATGCCCTTCGCGCTCGACTGGCGCTTCGAGGGCCCGTCGGCGCCCTATTTTCTGGCCATAGACAATGGCCATTTCACCGCCGAGGGGCTCAGCGTCGAGGTATCGCCCGGCCAGGGCTCGCTCGATGCCATCCCCAAGGTGGCCACCGGCGCTTACCCGGTGGGCTTTGCCGATTTCTCCAGCCTCGTGCGCTTCATCGACCAGAACCCCGAAGCCCCCGTCACCGGGGTGATGGTGCTGTATGACAAGCCCGCCTTCGCCATCGTCGGCCGGCGCAGCCAGGGGGTTGAAGTGCCTTCCGATCTCGAAGGCCGCACCCTGGGCGCACCGCCCCCCGATGGCGCCTGGGCGCAGTTTCCCATCTTCGCCGCCGCGCAGGGGCTCGATGTCGATTCCATCACCATCGAGCCGGTGGGCTTTCCCACCCGCGAGCCGATGCTCGCAGAGGGCCAGGTCGATGCCGTGACCGGCTTTTCCTTCACCTCCTATCTCAACACCGTGCGGCTGGGGGTCGACCCCGAAGACATCTCGGTCATGCTGATGGCTGATTACGGTGTGGCGCATTACGGCAATGTCATCATCGTCAACACCGATTTCGCCGAGGCCAACCCCGATGCCGTTACCGGCTTCCTTCGCGCGGTGGCCAACGGGCTGCGCGACACGGTGGCCGACCCCGAAGCCGGCGTTGCCGCCATCGCCGAGCGCAACCCGGCGCTTGATTCGACGCTGGAACTGGAACGGCTGGAGATCGCGCTGCGCGACAACATCCTCACCGACTGGGTGATGGAGAACGGGCTGGGCAATATCGATGCCGAGCGCATGGCGCTGTCGCTGGAGCAGATCGGCATGGTCTATGACTTCCAGCAACCCGCCGATGCCGCGCGCTACTTCACCGACGCCTATCTGCCCACTGACGGCAGCCTGTCGATGCAGTGACGCGTTGCGCCCGCCCGCAAGGCAGCGGGCGGCAAAAGCGCGTTCGAACGCGCTTGCCACGGCGCTTGCAGGTGCCGTGGCCAAGCAGCGGGCGACGGGTATTGGTGGGCGCTGGCTCGCCCCCTGACCCGGCGCCCGTTACGCAGAATTGCAGGAATGCAGGATGGATGAAGGGGCCTGGCTTGGGCAATCTGATCGAAATCAAGGGCGTCACGCATGCCTACAAGACAAAGGCCGGGCCGCTTCCGGTGCTCGAAAAGCTCGACATTGCCGTCGCCGAGGGCAGCTTTTGCGCCGTTGTCGGCCCTTCGGGCTGCGGCAAGTCCACGTTGACGCGGCTCATCGCCGGGCTGATGTTCCCCGATGAGGGCGAGGTCTGGCTGCATGGCGAGCTTGTGAAAAGCCCGCGCAAGACGGTGGGCATGGCCTTTCAGAACCCGGTGCTGCTGGAATGGCGCACGATCTTGCAAAACGTCATCCTGCCGCTGGAAATTGTTGCCCCGCGCATGCCCCGGCGCCAGAAGGAGGCGCGCGCGCTGGAACTGCTGGAAATGGTCGGGCTAACGGGGTTCGAGCACAAGCGCCCGTCCGAGCTTTCCGGCGGCATGCGCCAGCGCGCCAGCCTGTGCCGGTCGCTGGTGCACAAGCCCGATGTGCTGATCCTCGACGAGCCCTTTGGCGCGCTCGATGCCTTCACCCGCGAGGATCTGTGGCAGACCATGCACGAACTGCGCCAGCGCGAGCCGGTCACCGCGGTGCTGATCACCCATGATCTGCGCGAGAGCGTCTATCTGGGCGATCAGGTGGTGGTGCTGTCGGGCCGCCCGGCGCATACCCAGCATGTGATGGATATTCCCATCCCCGGGCCGCGACCGCTCGACATGCTCTACAACAAGGATTCGGTCGACAGGCTGGCGGTGCTGCGCAAGCAGATCCAGATCGCCCAGGGCCGCACCGGCAACGAGGAGCGGGCATCGTGATGCAGATCAACTGGCAGAAGATCCTCGTGCCTATCATCGCCATGGCGATTCTCGTCGGCTTCTGGGAATGGCTGGTCTGGTACAAGGGCTGGCGCACCTTCCAGATGGCCGCGCCATCCGATCTGTGGCCGGCCTATCGCCGCCATGAGGCGCTGTTCTGGCAATATGGCTGGCAGACGCTGTGGCGCACCGTGGCCGGGCTGGCGATCGCGGTGGTGGTCGGCACCTTCCTGGGCATGATCATGGGGCTGAGCCGGATCATGAACGATGCGCTCTACCCCATCCTGGTGGGCTTCAACGCCATCCCCAAGGCCACGGTGGTGCCGGTTATCGCGCTCATCTTCATCGGCCAGCACGATTTCAACACCGTGCTGATGGCGTTCCTGATCAGCTTCTTTCCCATCGCGGTTTCGGTCGCCATCGGGCTGAGCACGCTGGAGCCTGAATACCGCGACATTCTGCGCTCGCTGGGCGCCAGCCGCTTTACCGTGTTCTGGAAGATCGCCTTGCCCAAGACCCTGCCCGAATTCTTTGGCGCGCTGAAGGTGGCGGCCACGCTGGCATTCATCGGTACCAATCTTGTCGAGATCATCACGCCGCACGGGCGCGGGCTGGGGCATCTGTTTCAGAGCGCGCAGACCAACAGCGACTTCCCGCTGATGTTCGCGGTGCTGATCGCGCTCGCCGTGCTGGGGATCTTTCTCTATTATGTGGTGGTCGCGCTTGAGCGCATCTTCGCCGGCTGGGCCGAGCGCCGCCCGACCTGAGCGCGGGGCAGTGCGGCGCGCAATGGCGTTGGCACCGATGCGATGCCCGGTCATTCGCCCGCCCATCAAGAGCGGGCGAATGCCGGATTGAAACGAGCCTATCGCGCCATTGCCCGCTCAGTGCAGGGTCGGTGCTTGTGGCTTGCCCGCCGCCGACGTCTTCCCGTCGGCCTTGGTGGCTGACTTCTCCGCAGCTTTCTGCGCGGGGTTCTCGGTGCGGGGTGCCTCGGCTTGCGTTTCGACGGGTTTTGCCGCCGGCGCTGGCGCGCCGGGTTTGCCTTCCGGCTTTGGCGCAGCGGCTTTGCCAGCCGGGGCCGGCTTGGCTGAAGCCGCCTTGGCAGGGGTCGGCGCGGCAGGGGCCGCTTGAGCCGGCGCAGGCTGCGCGGCGGATTGCTCTGCCTTGCCCGGCTTGGCCGGCGCGGTTTTTGCGGGCGCAGGCTGTGTAACGGCAGACTTGGCCGTTGCCGGGGCCGGCGAGGGCCTGGCGCCGGATGTCGCCCCGGCGCCGGTGTTTGCTGCCGCCCCGGGGGCAGTCGCGGCCTTGCCGGTGCTTGCAGTGGCGCCCCCGGGTTTGCCGCCGGCGATCTTGGCCGCGCCGCTCTTGCGCGCTGCCGGGGCGGGTTTGGCGGCGGTAGCCTTTTTCGGGGCCTTCCTTCTGGCAGACGCCTTGCTGGCAGGCGCCTCGCGCGTTGCCGGTGCACTGCGCGCGGGCTTGCCCGCGCCGCCCTGCCCGCCGCCGGCGATCTCTTTCATCGCCTCTGCCTCGCGGGCCAACTCGGCGGCCGACTCATGCGGCAGGCGCCCTGCGAACGAGCCCCAGAAGCGCATGGTGAACTCCATCTGCTGTCGCCACAGCCGCGCCCAGAAGGTAACACTCTGCCCCCAGAACTCGGTGGGTTGGTTGCGTCTGTCCATGAATTTCTCCTCGCTGCGAATCGATTTCGTCATTGATGCCTCGTCAGTGCTGCCCCACAGGGTGACAGCCCGCCTTGACCTTGCTCAACCGGACAGCGGCAATCCGGCGTCAATTGTGCGTGACGGTGGCCGAAAATCGCGCATCAAGGCGCCAGCCCGGCCGATCACCGCCGCATTTTCGCGCGCGCGGCGAAAGGTAAGGTGGCGAGTGCGGGCCCTGCGGCAAGTGGCAGGGCAGCGCCCTGACAGGGCCGGCGGAAAGCCCTTGAACACGCACGCGAAGGCTTTTATAGACCGCGCATCGACGCGGCCTTGCCAGCGCGGTTTTGCCGTATGCGGGTCAAGTCGGGGCACGTAGCTCAGTGGTAGAGCACTACGTTGACATCGTAGGGGTCACAAGTTCGAACCTTGTCGTGCCCACCATCGCCCCGCCACGGGGTACGTGATCGCCGCGCCCCGAAAGGGGCGCAAGTCATTGAGGGGCGCCGCGCGCGCCGCGAAGAGGAGAAGGCCGATGAAGGTCAGGAATTCGCTGCGCTCGCTCAAGCAGCGCCACCGCGATTGCCAGATCGTGCGCCGCAAGGGCCGCGTCTATGTGATCAACAAGACCCAGCGCAAGTTCAAGGCCCGCCAGGGCTGAACCGCCGCATCGCCGCCCGGCAATCGGGTGAGGCAAGGCATGATGCGCGTTTCAGGCGATCGGATCGGAAGACACGGGCGGAAATAACCGCTGGTTTGCCCGATCCGGTCGCCCGGAAACCGCACGCAACCGCCGGGGCCAGCGCCCGCGGCGGTTTTCATGCGTTCCACGCGCATGGGAATGGCCTTGGGTGAAAGGCTGTCGCGCCGCCATGTCGACATCGATCCGGGGCAGCGACCACCCCGGTGGCAGGGTCGCATCTGTGATCCTGCATTCCTTTCAAAGATCAACTCGGCAGGCGCTTTCGCCGCCCGCGCCGCAACCGATACAACGGGCCGAAAGCGATATCATTCCGTCTCCGGTTGCCCGGTCCGGCATGACGAAGATGCCCCCTTGCCATCGGCGAGTATCGAACAGGGGATGGCGGGTTGAACCCCGCCCTACAACCTGGCGCGCGCCCGAAGGGCGGGGTTCAACCCGCCCTCGTGGTTCGCTCAAGCGAGGGCAAGTCCAGCCCGAGCCGCCCGATGTGACCAGACCGATTTCCTGTCAGACCGGGGCCGGCAGATAACCCGATGGGCGCTCGCCGTCCTCGCCGAAATCGCGAGCCGGGCCGTCGGCAACCGTAGTGGCGCGCTTGAATTCATAGGTCATCTCGGCCCCGTCCAGTGCCGAGGCAATGATCAGGCACTGGGCGATGTGGCGCGGTCCGTCATAGATATCGACCAGCCCGCGCAGGCCCGGCGCGCATTCGGCATCGAGCGCGAAGCCGTCATCCCACATTCGCAAGAGCGGCACCACCTCGTCATCGACATGCAGGCTCAGCCGGCTGCGGCGGCGGCGGTCGCGGCGGCGGGCCTCTTCCAGACCGCGGCGGATGTCTTCGGGCAGATGTTCCAGCATGGCACGCCTCGATTCGCTTTTGCCAAGCATGACCCCTATTTGGTTAAAGACAAGTGACACTCGGTCACATCGCCGGTCACTTCGCGAGTCGATCCACGTTCGGGGCAGGCGAGCCCTCTTCCGCAGGCCCGTTCTCGCCGACCTCCAGCCCGTCCAGCATCGCCCTCGCCGCCGCGCCGGCGCTGGCCCTGCCGCTGGCGACATCTTCGGCCAGCGCGCGCATCCGCTCGCGCGCCCTTGAACTGTCCAGCCGCGCCAGCAGCGCCGCGCGCACCTCTTCGCCGAACCAGTGGCGCGCCTGTGCTGCGCGTCGGGCCGCCCAGTGCCCTTCATCGCGCCGCCAATCCACCAGTGCGCCAATCTCTTCCCACACCTTTTCCAGCCCCTCCTCAAGCTGCGCCGAGACGGTCATCGCCTTGGGAAAGCCGGGCGGGTCCTGCGGGCGCTTGCGCAGTAGACGCAGCGCGCCGGCATAATCGGCGCAGGTGCGCGTGGCGGTGGCCTTGAGATCGCCATCGGCCTTGTTGACGACGATCAGATCGGCGCTTTCCATGATGCCGCGCTTGACGCCCTGCAACTCGTCGCCGCCCGCCGGGGCCAGAAGCAGCACGAACACATCCGACAGCTCGGCCACCACGGTTTCAGACTGGCCCACGCCCACGGTTTCGATCAGCACCACATCGAAACCCGCCGCTTCGCACAGCGCCACCGCCTCGCGCGTGCGCCGGGCGACGCCACCGAGATGGCTCTGGCTGGGCGAGGGGCGGATGAAGGCATTGGGGTGGCGCGCCAGCCGCTCCATGCGCGTCTTGTCGCCCAGAATGGAGCCGCCGGTGCGCGCGGATGAGGGATCGACGGCCAGCACCGCCACGCGCAACCCCTTGTCGCACAGCATGGTGCCGAAGCTTTCGATGAAGGTGGATTTGCCCACCCCCGGTGTGCCAGAAAGCCCGATGCGCAGTGCCTCGCGCCCATGCCCGGCCAGTTCTTCCAGCAGCGCAGCCGCCTGTTCGCGGTGGTCTGGGCGGGTGCTCTCCACCAGCGTGATCGCGCGCGCGAGCGCGCGGCGGTCGGCATCGAGGATGGCGCGGGCAAGGTCGCTGGTCATGGGCACTCCCTCTCGTCTTGCCCCCTCTTGCCCGGCGGGCGCGGCGCTGTCCAGCGGGGCGGGGCTGGCATTCCCGCGAATCGCGCCGCATAAACCGGCCATGCAACTGCCCGGTGCGCCCCAGCCCATCGATCCGCTTCTGCCCGAGTTGTGCGCCGCGCTCGCGCGCGCCGGCCGCGCCGTGCTGCAAGCCCCGCCCGGCGCGGGCAAGACCACGCGCGTGCCGCTGGCGCTGATGGGGCGCGTGCCGGGGCGCATCGTCATGCTGGAGCCACGCCGCCTCGCCGCGCGCGCTGCCGCCGAGCGGCTGGCCGAAACCCTGGGCGAGACGGTGGGCGCGCGCGTGGGATATCGCATCCGCGGCGAGGCGCAGGTGGGGCGCGAAACGGTCATCGAGGTGGTCACCGAGGGCATTCTCACCCGAATGCTGCAAGATGACCCGTCGCTGGACGGCGTGGGCGCGCTGATCTTCGACGAGTTCCACGAGCGCTCGCTCAACGCCGATCTGGGCCTCGCCATGGCGCTGGAAGCGCGCGCCGCGCTGCGGCCTGATCTGTGGCTTCTGGTGATGTCGGCCACGCTCGATGCCGCGCCGGTGGCCGAACTGATGGGCGGTGCGCCCTTGCTGAGCGCCGAGGGCCGCGCCTTTCCGGTGGAAACCCGCTGGCTGGAGCGGCCATTGCCGCCCAAGGCAAGGCTGGAAAGGGAAATGGCCGATCTGATCCTGCGCGCGCTGGGCGAGAGCGAGGGAGGCGTGCTGGCCTTCCTTCCCGGCGAGGGCGAGATTCGCCGCACCATGGCCGCGCTGGGTGGCCGCCTGCCCGCCGATGTGGTGTTGCAGCCGCTTTACGGCGCGCTGCCCTTCACCGAGCAGCGCGCCGCCATCGCGCCGCTGGAAAAGGGCCGCAAGCTGGTGCTGGCCACCGCGATTGCCGAAACCTCGCTGACCATTGCCGATATCCGCGTGGTGGTCGATGCCGGGCGCGCGCGCCGGGCGCGCTTCGATCCGGGCTCTGGCATGACGCGGCTGGTCACCGAGCCGGTCAGCCGCGCCGAGGCCGAGCAGCGCCGGGGCCGCGCCGGGCGCGTGGCGCCGGGGCTGTGTTTCCGGCTCTGGGCGCGCGTGCAGGAAGGCGCGCTGCCCGCCCACCCCCCTGCCGAGATCGAATCCGCCGATCTGGCCGGGCTGGCGCTGGAACTGGCGCTTTGGGGCGGCGACAACCTGCCCTTCCTGACCCCGCCGCCCGAGGTGGCGCTGGAAGAGGCGCGCGCGCTGCTGGCCGGGCTGGGGGCGCTCGACAGCCAATGGCGCATCACCGGCCACGGCAGGGAAATGGCGCTTCTGCCGCTGCACCCAAGGCTGGCGCATATGCTGCTGGTGGCGGGCAAGGGAGCTGCCCCCCTTGCCGCGCTTATGGCCGAGCGCGACCCGCTCATCGGCGCGCCGGCCGATCTGTCGCTGCGCCTGCGCGCGCTCAAGGATCCGCGCGATGCGCCCTTCCCCATCCGCCGCGAGGCGCTCGAACGCATCCGCGCCGAAGCAAAGCGCCTTGCCCGCCGGGCCCCTGCCGACAAGGGGTTTTCGCCGGCCGAGGCTGCGGCGCTGGCATACCCCGACCGCATTGGTCAGCGCCGGCCGGGCGAGGCGCCGCGCTATCTGCTCTCAGGCGGCAAGGGTGCGTATTTCGACGATGGCGAGCCGCTGGGCCAGGCGCCAATGGTGGTGGCCACCGATCTTGATGGCGATCGCCGCGAAGCGCGCATCCGCCAGGCGCTGGCGCTCACGCAATCAGCGCTGCGGGGGCTGTTCGCCGGGCAGATCAGGCAAGAGCATGTCTGCGAATGGGGCGCCAGGCAGGGCCGGGTGCTTTCGCGCGAGCGCGAGATGTTCGGCGCGCTGGTGCTGGCCGAGCGCCGCTGGAGCGCGCCGCCCGAGATGCAGGTGCGCGCCGCGCTCGATGGCTTGCGCGTGCTGGGGCTTGATCACAGCCTGAACCCGGCGGCGCGGCGGCTGCAGGCGCGGGTGGATTTCCTGCGCAAGCAGGGCGCCGATTTGCCCGATATTTCGGATGAAGCGCTGATGGCACGCGCCGAGGAATGGCTCATGCCCTTCCTGTCCGGCGTCCGCAGCGCCGAGGATCTGCGAGCGCGCGATCTGACCCCGGCACTGGAGGTGGCGCTGGGGTATGAGGGCAGGGCGCTGGCCGACAAGCTGGCGCCTTCGCATTTCACCACCCCGACGGGCAGGCGCGTTGCCATCGATTATGCCGGCGGCCAGCCCGCGATTTTCCTGCGGCTGCAGGAGATGTTCGGCGTGGCCGAACACCCGGTCAGCGGCCCGCAGCGCCTGCCGCTGAAGATCACGCTGCTGTCGCCGGCGCAGCGCCCGCTGGCGGTGACAACCGATCTGCCCGGCTTCTGGGCCGGCGCCTATGGCGAGGTGCGCAAGGAAATGCGCGGCCGATACCCCCGCCACCCCTGGCCTGAAGACCCGCTCGCGGCGGCCCCCACCCTGCGCGTCAAACCGCGCGGGAAATGACAACTGCCTACCGACATGCCGCGCTTGCCCCATACCCCCTTCATCTTGCCTGAAATACTCCGGGGGGAGTCCGCGAAGCGGACGGGGGGAAGCGCCCCCCAAGCAAGAAAACTCCCGGTGACGGCCTGCGGCAAGGGGGTTCGCGGGCGCCGTGGCGATGTCAGCCAAGCGCCGCCTCGGCCGCCGCGCCCAGCCGCAACAGCCGCGCCTCGTGCATTGGCGGGGCCATCAGGCTGATCCCGGCGGCGGGCTCGCCCGTGGGCAGGGTCAGCGCGCAACCGCCGGCCAGATTGCCGATGCGGGTGTTGCGCAGCGCCATCAGGTTCTCGGCGGTGAAATAGTCATGATCGGCTTCCAGCGCGTCGATGCGCGGCGGCATGTTGGCGGTGGTCGGCACCAGCACCGCATCATATGGCGCCGTGGCGCGGGCGAAACCGGCGCGAAACTGTTCGAGCGCCTGCCAGGCGGCGACATAATCGGCGGCCTTGTGCGCGGCGCCGGCCTGAAAACGCGCGCGCACCGGGGCGAACATGCGCTCGGGCGCGGCCTCGATGACAGGGCCCCAGGTGCCGTAGGTTTCCGATGTGTAAAGGATGCCCGAGAGCGCCATCGCATCGGCCAGTTCGGGGTGGCGGATGCGTTCGATCCGCGCGCCGGCGGCTTCCAGCCGCGCCAGGGCGCGCTCGAAACCGCGCGCCTGCGCATTGGCCAGATCGTCGAGCGCCACGGTTTCCAGTACCGCCAGCCGCACGCCGGCGAGCGTGGCGCCGCGCAGATCGGGTGGGGGAGAGCCATCGAGCAGGGCAAGGGACAGCGCCGCATCCTCGACGCTGCGCGCCAGCGGGCCCACGGTGTCGAAGCGCGGCGCCAGCGGCACCACGCCTTGCAGCGAGATCCGACCCGGCGTGGTTTTCAGCCCCACCAGATCGTTCCAGCCCGCCGGCACGCGCACCGAGCCGCCGGTATCCGAGCCGATGGCCAGCGGCGCCAGCCCCCAGGCCAGCGATGCCGCCGCCCCCGAGGACGAGCCGCCCGAGACATGCGCCGGGTCATGCCGCCAGGGCGGGCTGGCCGTCGAGGGGTTGAGCCCCAGCCCGGAAAAGGCCAGTTCGGTCATATGGGTCTTGCCCAGGCAGGGCAGGCCGGCCATGTCGAGCCGCCCAACGGCCTCGGCATCGGCATCGGGCACCCGCCCGGCCAGCAGCCTGGTGCCGGCCTCGGTGCCGATGCCGGCGGTGTCGAACAGATCTTTCCACGACACCGGCACCCCGTCGAGCGGCCCGCGCCTGAGCCCGGCGCGCGCCCGGCCGCGGGCGGCGGCGGCGGCATCAAGCGCGCGCTGGCGGGTCAGCCTTGCATAGATGCGCGTGCCCATTTCGTGGCTTTCGGCGGCATCGAGAAAGGCCTCGGCCAGCGCCACCGGGCACAGCCGCCCGCCCTCGATCTCGCGCCCCAGATCGGCCGCGCGCATCTCCAGCCAGTTCTCGCTCATGCCTTGCTCTCCTCGGTCACCGCCTTGCGGCGGCGACGCTAGCGCAGCTTGGCGGTGATGGGAACGGCACAAATCAAAGCCCGATCCTGGCCTCACCCCGGCACTGGCCTCGTCCATAGCGCATGGACAAACCGCCACCCGCGCGCATATTCAGGCCCATGGCACCCGAATTCGACATCCTCATCATCGGCGGCGGGCTCAACGGTCCGGCGCTGGCGCTGGCGCTGGCCCGGGGCGGGCTGCGCGTCTGCGTGGCCGATGCCCGCCCGGCAAAGGCGCGCACCGAGCCGGGCTTCGACGGGCGTGCCTATGCGCTGGCGCTGGCCTCGGTGCGCGTGCTGCAGGGCATTGGCGTTTGGCCCGCGCTGGCGGCGCAGGCGCAGCCCATACTGGGCATCCGTGTCAGCCAGGGTCGGCCCGGCGAGGGGGCGTTTCCGCTCATGCTGGGTTTCGATCACGCCGAGATCGAGGAAGGCCCGATGGGCCATATGGTGGAGGACCGCCACCTCTACGCCGCCTTCCTGCATGCCATGCGCAACGAGCCGCGAATCACGCTCAGAAGCGGCGTGCGCGTAGTCGCGCAGGATACCGACGGCCCGCTGGCTCGCGCCACGCTGGAAGGCGGCGAGGAGATCGGCGCCAGGCTCATCATCGGCTGCGACGGGCGCGACAGCGCGGTGGCGCGGCGCGCCGGCATCCGCCGCTGGGGCTGGGATTACGGCCAGACCGCGCTGGTCTGCGCAGTGGCGCATGAAAAGTCGCATGAGGGCATCGCGCATCAGATGTTCCTGCCCGCCGGGCCGCTGGCCATATTGCCGCTGCCGGGCAACCGCTCGTCGATCGTCTGGAGCGAGCGGCGCGACAGTGCCGAGGCCATCGCCGGGCTCGACGAAGCCGGCTGGCTGGAGCATCTGCGCCCGCGCTTTGGCTCGTTTCTTGGCGAGATCGCGCTGGAGGGCGCGCGCTTTGCCTATCCGCTGCGGCTGAGCGTGGCCGAGGAATTCATCGCGCCGAAACTGGCGCTGGTGGGCGATGCCGCGCATGGCGTGCACCCCATCGCCGGGCAGGGCCTCAATCTGGGCCTGCGCGACGTGGCGGCGCTGGCCGAGGTGGTGATCGAGGCCGCGCGCCGCGGCGAGGATATCGCCAGCGAGCTGGTGCTCGAGCGCTATCAGCATTGGCGGCGCTTCGACGTGGTGAAGATGGCGCTGGGCATGGATGCGGTAAACCGGCTGTTTTCCAATGATTCCAGCATCCTTGCGGTGCTGCGCGGCTTTGGGCTGGGGGCGGTGAACGCGCTGCCCGCGCTCAGGCGGGCGATGATTCGCGAGGCGGCGGGGCTCAATGCCGCCCAGCCACGCCTGATGCAGGGGCTGGCGATCTGAATTGCGGGTGGGGCCGGGGCCGGCGGCGCGGGGGCCGGTCGGCGCGCTGCCACCGCCGGCGCGGCAAGAGCGCTTTTCCTGCGCCGCGATAGGCAATAAGCTGGCCGCCACACCACCGATCACACCACGAGACCGCGCCACAGCCAGGGGAGAAACGGGCATGGAAATGAAAGATACCCGCCGCATCGAGGCCGAACCGGCGCTGGTCTGGCAGGCGCTGCTTGACCCGGCGGTGCTGCAGGCTGCGGTTCCGGGCTGCGAAGAGCTGACCGGCTCGCCCGAAGAGGGTTTCGAGGCGGTGGTGGTGCAGAAGGTCGGCCCGGTGAAGGCACGGTTCAAGGGGGTGGTCACCCTGAGCGAACGCGTCGAGGGCGAAAGCCTGGTGCTCAGTGGCGAGGGCAAGGGCGGCGCCGCCGGCTTTGCCAAGGGCGCGGCGCGCGTGCGGATCGAACCCGATGGCGAGGCGACGATCCTGCATTACGAGGTCGAGGCAAAGGTGGGCGGCAAGCTGGCGCAGTTGGGCAGCCGCATCATCGACGGTTTCGCGCGCAAGATGGCCGACGAGTTCTTTTCCCGCTTCCAGCAGGCGATCGAGGCACCCGAGGAAGCCGAGGTGCCCGAAGATACCGGGGAAACCGACGCTTCCGCCGAGGCCGGCAAGGATGAAAAGGCCGGCAAGGGCAAGGGCTGGTTTCGCCGCGTGCTCGGGCGCGGTTGAGACGCAGCTGAGCCCGCGCCCGCCGCGCCGCCAGGAAAGAACGCCACGCATGCCCCCCGCCTTCATGGCCTATATCGCCCCGGCCAGGACATACCCGCAGCTCTGGCGGATGCTGCTGGGGCTGATGCTGATCCTCGGGATTCATTTCGTATGGATGGCGTCGATAGGGCTGGTGCTGTGGCTGGTGGCGGGGCGCGACGGGCTGGGCTACCGCTTCGCCATCATCGCGCAGGGCGCCGAGCCCTGGGCGCTGATGCTGCTGCTGGCCACCTTTCCGGGCATGGCGCTGGGGGCATGGGCGGCGGCGCGGCTGCTGCATGGGCGCGGCTGGCGCAGCCTGTTCGGCCCGCCGGCGACGGTGGCGCGCGATTTCGGCCTTGGCGTGGGGGTGATGGCGCTTTTGGGCGGCGGGCTGGGGCTGTTGCTCTTGCCGCTGGCACCGCCGCTGGAGGCGGCAACCGATCCGCGCATCTGGCTTGCCTTCCTGCCGCTGGCGCTCATCGGTATTCTTGTGCAGACCGGGGCCGAGGAACTGGTGTTTCGCGGTTATCTGCAACAGCAACTGGCGGTCCGCTTCGCCTCGCCGCTGGCCTGGCTGGTACTGCCCTCGGTGCTTTTCGGCCTGGCGCACTACGCCCCCGAAGAGATGGGCGGGAACGCCTGGCTGGTGGTTGTCTCGACCGGCATCTTCGGGTTGATCGCGGCCGATCTGACCGCGCGCACCGGCTCGCTGGGCCTGGCCTGGGGGCTGCATTTCGCCAATAACGTGCTCGCCATACTGGTGATCTCGGCGATGGCCGGACTCGACGGGCTGGCGCTGTTTCGCCTTGCCGAAGGCGCCGATGCCGCCGGCAGCCTGCGCCCGCTCTTGCTGGCCGACATGGTGCTGATGGCGCTGGTCTGGGCCGCCTGTGTGCTGTGGCTGCGCCGGCGCTGAGACATCGCTGGCGGGCGCGCAACCCTGTCCGGCGGGCCTTGACGGCTGAGTGCAAAGCGCCTAATAGCGGCGCGAGACTTTTCCGGGCGCTGCCTCGCGGCGCCCTTTGCTGTTGGAACGGCCCATGCGGGGCCAGGCCCGGACGGGGCTTTGATAATGGGGATAGCAACATGTCGCGCCGCTGCGAACTGACCGGCAAGGGCCCGATGTCGGGCAACAATGTCAGCCATGCCAACAACAAGTCCAGGCGCCGCTTTCTGCCGAATCTGGTGGATGTGACGCTGGCTTCGGAAACCACCGGGCAAAGCTACAAGCTGCGCATCTCGGCGCATGCGCTGCGCTCGGTCGATCATCGCGGCGGGCTGGATGCATTTCTTGCCAAGGCCAAGGATGACGAGCTCTCGCCGCGCGCGCTGAAGATCAAGAAGGAAGTTGCCAAGGCGGCGCAACCCGCGGCCTGACGCACCGCGCACACCGCGCCATCCATTGCAAGGCCCCGCCCCGGCGGGGCTTTTTGCTGTGTGCATGCCCCGCCGGGTAGCCTGCGACGGGTTGCCGCGGGGCAGGGGGTTGAGGGAAAGTCGCTTGCCACATATACATATTCGAGTGTTGGAATGTAAATGAAGGAATACGAGATGACCGCGACAAACCTGATCCCCGTTGCCATGCTGCGCCGTTTGTCGGCCCTCATGCTGGCAGTTGCCCTGATGGCCGCGGCCAGCGTGATGCCGCAAGCCGCCGCTGCCGATGCCGGCGAGATGCCGCAGATGGTGCAACTGGTGCAAAGCCCGAAGAACTTTCCCGAAACCGTCGACGCCTTCCGCACCGAGGTCGCCAATGCCGGCTGGAGCCTGCTCAACGAGAACAACATGGCCGGCGTGCTGTCGGCGCGCGGCTATACGATTGATCCGGTGATCATTTTCGATGTCTGCTCGGGCCGCTTCAGCGCGCAGATCCTGGAGCATGACGAAGCGCGCCCGGTGTCGGCCTTCATGCCCTGCCGGGTGAGCATCTACCAGACCTCTGAAGGCGATGTGTTCATCGCCCGCATGAACACCGCCGCCTTTGCCGCGATGATGGACCCGATGGTGGCGGAGGTGATGATCGCCTCGGACAGCGAGATCTCGCAGATCATCGACGCCGCGATTCGCTGATCGGACAACCGGCCAGCATGGGCCATGGGCGCCAGCCGCAAGGCCGGCGCCCTTTTTCGTGCCGGTGAGGGCAGCGGGAAAGGCGCGGCCGGGAATAACCGCTGACTTGCGCGGTCCATTCAACCGAAAACCGCCTCAACCATTCTCGCGCAGCACCGCCCCGGCCAGATAGAGCGAGCCGCAGATCAGCACCCTCGCGACGGGCTCGCGCGCGGTGATCGAAGCCAGCGCCGCTGCCAGAGAGGGGGCGCTGCCGGCCTCGATGCCGACGGCCTGCGCTGCCGCTGCCGTGGACTCGGCGGGCAGGGTGGCGGCCTCGCCAGGGATCGACACCGCCATCAGCCCCTGCAGATGCCCCGCCAGCGGAGCCATGAAGCCGGCCACGTCCTTGGTGTTGAGCATGCCGCAGATCGCCCATGTCGGCCGCGCCGGCAGCCGCGCCAGCGTGGCGGCAATGGCCGCGCCGGCGGCCGGGTTGTGCCCGCCATCGAGCCACAGTTCGGCACCGGGCGCGGCGGCCACCAGCGGCCCCTCGCGCAGCCGCTGCATGCGCGCGGGCCATTCGGCACTTGTGACGGCTGCTTCCGCCGCCAGCTCGCCAAGGCCCAGCGCGCGCAGCGCCGCCAGCGCGGCGCCGGCATTGTCGATCTGGTGCGGGCCGGGCAGGTTGGGCAGCGGCAGATCGCACAGCCCGTTTTCATCGCGAAAGACCAGTCGCCCGGCCTCTTCATTCGCGTGCCAGTGCTGGCCATGCGCCAGCAGGGGCGCGCCCAGCCGCGCCGCGCGCGCCTCGATCGCCGTCATGCCCTCATCGGCCTGTGGGCCCACCACGCAGCGCACGCCGCGCTTGAGGATGCCCGCTTTCTCGGTGGCGATGGCCTCCAGCGTCTCGCCCAGATATTGCTGGTGATCGAGCGAAACCGGAGTGATCACGCAAAGCGCCGGGCGTTCCACCACATTGGTTGCATCGAGCCGCCCGCCCAGGCCGACCTCAAGCAGGGTGTAGTCGGCTTGTGTGCGCGCCATGGCCAGGATCGCCGCGCAGGTGGTGATCTCGAAATAGGTGATCGGCGCGTCGCCTTTGGCGCTGTAGCATTCATCCAGCACCGCCATCAGAGCATCCTCGGCAATCAGCGTGCCGGCCAGGCGGATGCGCTCGTGAAACCGCGCCAGATGGGGCGAGGTATAGGCATGCACGCGCTTGCCCTCGCCTTCGAGCCCGGCACGGATCATCGCCAGCGTCGAGCCCTTGCCATTGGTGCCGGCGATATGGATCACCGGCGGCAGGTCGCGTTCGGGGTGGCCCAGTGCGGCAAGCAGCCGCCAGACGCGATCAAGCGTCAGGTCGATGATCTTGGGGTGCAGCGCCATCATCCGCGCCAGAATGGCGTCGGAGCCGCCCGCCCCGCCGGCAAGGTTCATGTGCCGCTGCCTTGCTTGCCGCCCTGTTTTCGGCCCGGCTTGTTGTCCGTTTCAACCACGGCCTTGCCGTCCGCATCAACGCCCGCATCGGCCCCCGGCGCCGTGACCTTGTCGGCCTCCGCTTCCTGTGCTTCCACTTCCGGCGCGGGCAGATCGCCGGCAATCGCTGGCGGTTGACCGGTGAGCATGCGGATGATGGTGATCAGCTCCTCGCGCATCTTCGGGCGCGGCGTTACCCGGTCGAGCATGCCGTGATCGAGCAGATACTCGGCGCGCTGGAAGCCCTCGGGCAGTTTCTCGCGGATCGTCTGTTCGATCACCCGCGGCCCGGCAAAGCAGATCAGCGCGTTGGGCTCGGCGATATGCACATCGCCCAGCATGGCGTAGCTGGCCGTCACCCCGCCGGTGGTGGGGTGGGTGAGCACGCAGATATAGGGCAGTCCGGCCTCTTTCAGCATCTGGATGGCCACCGTCGATCGCGGCATCTGCATGAGGCTGAGAATGCCCTCCTGCATGCGCGCGCCGCCGGCGGCGGCAAACAGCACCAGCGGCAGCTTGCGTTCCGCCGCGCGCTCGCAGGCGGCGACGATGGCATTGCCCACATACATGCCCATCGAGCCGCCCATGAAGGAAAAATCCTGCGCCGCCGCCACGATGGGCGTGCGCCCGATCTCGCCCTCGGCGACAAGCATTGCCTCGCGCTCGCCGGTAGCTTTCTGTGCCGCCTTCAGCCGGTCGGGATAACGCTTCTGGTCACGAAACTGCAGCGGGTCTACCAGCGGCTCGGGCACCTTGATCTCGGTGAACACGCCGCGGTCAAAGAGCGCCGTGAAGCGCTCGCGCGGGGTAATCGGCATGTGATGGCCGCAGCTGGTGCAGACCTGCTGATTGTCCTTCAGTTCGCGGTGAAACAGCATGGTGCCGCATTCGCTGCACTTGGACCACAGATTCTCGGGCACCTCGCGGCGCGAGAAGAGCGAATTGATGGTGGGACGAACGTAATTGGTGATCCAGTTCATGCCGCGCCTTCCCGCTGTGGTGGCCTTGGCCCAGATAAGCGGGGCGCGGTGGAAATGCAATCGCATCTGCCAGCCGCGCAGCCGGTCGTGACGGCGCCAACAGCGATTCAATTCGCGTCAACAGCCATTGACAAGCCGGGCGCGGGAAAATATCCGACATAATTGCTAGGAATTGCGCGGCCGGCAAGGAAAGGCCCGCGCCAGGCAGGCGCAGATTGCGCGTTACCCGGATGTTCCTGCCCATTGCCTTTATTGGCGCATGCAGAAACAAGAGGACCATCATGAAGACGATTCGTAACGCCCTGTTCGCCCTGGCCGCGACCGCCGTCACCGCCGCGCCGCTGCCCGCGCTGGCCGATCTGACGCTCTATTCGGGTCGCGGCGAAACCCTGGTGGCGCCGATCATCGCTGCCTTCACCGCCGAGACCGGCATCAATGTGAATGTCCGTTATGGTGGCACCGCCGAATTGGCCATCCTGCTGCAGGAAGAGGGAGATCGCAGCCCGGCCGATCTGTTCTGGGCGCAGGATGCCGCCGCGCTGGGCGCCGTGGCCGGGATGTTCCAGGCCCTGCCGCAGGAAACGCTCGACCGGGTGCCGGCCGCCTATCGCGACAATGAGGGGCGCTGGATCGCCACCTCGGGCCGGGGCCGGGTGCTGGCCTATTCCACCGAGCGCGTGAGCGCCGAGGAACTGCCCGCCGGCATGGCCGATCTGACCGACCCACGTTTCCGCGGCCGCATTGCCGTGCCGCCCACCAACGGCTCGTTCCTGGCCCATGTCGCCGCGCTGCGGGTCGTGGCCGGCGATGACGCGGCGCTGGAATGGCTGCGGGGCATCCAGGCCAATGAGCCGGTCATCGTGCGCAACAACACCGCCGCCATCCAGGCCATCGGCGATGGCGAGGCCGATTTCGCCGTGACCAACAACTACTATCTCGTGCGGTTCAAGCGCGCGGCGGACGATTTTCCGGTCAATCAGATGCTGTTCCCCACCGAAGGTGATATCGGCAACCTGTTGCTGGTAGCCGGCATGGGCGTGCTTTCGGGCAGCGACCACAGCGACGAGGCGGTGGCGTTCATCGACTTCCTGCTTTCGGATGCCGCGCAGCAGTTCTTCAGCGGCGAAGTGGCCGAGTTTCCGGTTACCGGCCGGGTGATTCCGACGCGGGTGGACGATATCAGCCTTGAAGACGTGGTGCGCATGGCGCCCGAGGTCGATCTGAACACAATCGGCGATCTGGAAGGCACGCTGGAGCTGGTGCGCGAGGCCGGCCTGCTCTGATGGCCCATGCCGGTGGCATAAGTCTTTTCCCGGGTCGCCACATGCCGGCGGCCCGGGTCATCTTTTCGGCCCTCGGTCTGGCGATCGGGGCGCTGATGCTGCTGCCGCTGTTCTGGCTGGTGATGCGCGCCTTCCAGGCCGATCTGGCCACCGTCATCGCGATGCTGACGCGCCCGCGCACGCTGCAGATGCTGATCAACACGATGGCGCTGGTGGCGGGCGTGCTGGCGCTGTCCACGGCGATGGCGCTGCCGCTGGCCTGGTTGGTCAGCCGCACCGATCTGAAGGGAAGGCGGCTGGTGAACATCCTGGCCGTCATCCCGCTGGCGGTGCCGGGCTATGTGATGGCCTATGCGCTGATCGGGCTGTCGGGCAATTTCGGCTTTCTCAACCAGACCTTCGGCTTCACCATTCCGCGGCTGCAGGGCTGGTCGGGCGCCACGCTGGCGCTGTCACTTTATACCTTTCCCTATATCTACCTGAACCTGCGCGCCGCGCTGGCCGGGCTGGACCAGAGCATCGAAGAGGCCGCGCGCGCCCTCGGCGCCACCCCGCGCGCGGTGTTCCTGCGCGTGACCCTGCCGCATCTGATGCCGGCGCTGATGGCCGGCTGGCTGGTGGTGGGGCTGTACACGATCGGTGATTTCGGCGCCGTGGCGCTGATGCGCTACGAGGTGTTCAGCTATGCAATCTACATCCAGTATTCGGCCGTTTTTGACCGTATCTATGCCGCCTGGCTGGCGCTGATCCTGATTGCCATCGCGCTGAGTGTGGTCTGGTGGGAAAGCCGGCTGCGCGAGGGCGCGCATTACACCCGCACCGGCTCGGGCACCGGCGCCCGGCCGCAACGGCGCAAGCTTTCCGCGCTGGGCCAGGTGCTGGGCTGGGGCTTCGTGACGCTGGTGGTGCTGGTCTCGATAGGGCTGCCGGTGGCGGTGCTGTCCTTCTGGATGCTGCGCATCGATGACCTGCCCGCCATGCTGCCCGAGCTTGTGCGCGCCTTCAGCCAGTCGCTCTCGGCGGCGGTGCCGGCGGCGGTGCTGGCGGCGCTGATGGCGCTGCCGGTGGCGGTGCTGGCGGTGCGCTACCCCTCGCCGCTCTCCACGCTGATCAACCGGCTGGCCTTTGTCGGCTATGCGGTGCCGGCGCTGGCATTCGCGCTGGCCTTCGTCTTCTTCTCGCTGCATGGCGCGCGTTTTCTCTATCAGACGCATCTGCTGCTGGTCACCGTCTATGCGCTCAGCTTTCTGGCGCTGGCGCTGGGGCCGATCCGCTCGGCGCTCTATCAGGTGCGCCCCTCGGTGGAAGAGGCCGCGCGCGCGCTGGGCCACGGGCCGGTATCCACCTTCTGGCGCGTCACCCTGCCCACCATCCGCCCCGGCGTGGTGGCGGGCATGGTGCTGGTCTTCGTCATCGCCATGAAGGAGTTGCCCATCGCCTTTCTTCTGGCGCCCACCGGTTTCAGGCCGCTTTCCATCACCATGTTCTCGCGCACATCCGAGGGCATGCTGATCGATGCTGCACCCTATGCCGCGGCCATCATCGCCTTCTCGGCCCTTTTCGTGGGCTTCGTTTTGCGTCATGACCGCAAGGCCGGGGAGTGAGCGATGAACGAGCAGCCCAAGATCCTGACCTTTCGCATGCCCGCCGATGCCTCGCCGCTGGGCTTTCGGCAGAAGCCGGCGAAACCGTTGCTAGAGGTCGAGCGGCTGCGCAAGCATTTCCCCCATGCCGAGGGCGCGGCGGTCGAACGCGTCAGCCTGTCGGTGGGCGAGGGCGAACTGGTGGCGCTTCTGGGCCCCTCGGGCTGCGGCAAGACAACGACGCTGCGCATGATCGGCGGTTTCGAAACCCCCGATGAGGGGCGCATCACGCTGGAGGGGCGCGACATCACCCATCTGCCGCCCGAGGCGCGCGGTATCGGCTTCGTGTTTCAGGATTACGCGCTGTTTCCGCATCTCGACGTGCTGGAAAACGTGAAATTCGGCCTGCGCCATCTGGGCCGGGCGCGCGCCACCGAACGCGCTCTGGAAATGCTGCGTCTTGTCGGGCTGGAGGGGCTGGAGAAACGCAAGCCGCACCAGCTTTCGGGTGGGCAGCAGCAGCGCGTGGCGCTGGCTCGCTCGCTGGCGGTGGCGCCGCGGCTGATCTTGCTGGACGAGCCGTTTTCCAATCTCGACGCCAAGATGCGCGTGGAAACGCGCCAGGAGGTGCGCAAGCTTCTCAAGGGCGCAGGCTCGGCCGGGATACTGGTGACCCATGACCAGGAAGAGGCGCTGGCGCTGGCCGACCGCATTGCGGTGATGGATCGCGGCCGCGTGGTGCAGATCGGCACCCCTGACGAGCTGTATCGCAACCCGGCCACAGAATTCGTGGCCAGCTTCCTGGGCCGGTCGAACATCGTGACCGGCACCGCCAGCGGCATGAATGCGCAAACCGCCTTCGGCAACCTGCCGCTGTCGCGCGCGGCCAATGGCGCGGTTACGCTGGCCGTGCGCCCAGAGCAGATCATGCTCGAGCCCGACCCGGAAGGCCCGGCGGTGATCACCGGGCGCGAATTTCGCGGCCATGACCAGATCTACTGGGTGCAGGAGGGCGAGCGCTGCATGATCGTCATTTCCGGCCCCGGCGCGCAGCATCCCATCGGCGCGCGCGTGCGGCTGCGCATCTGCGATTGCGTGGTTCCGCTCAGTTGATCGCGGCACGCTTTTGCGATGGCGCGCTTTGCGCTATGATGGCGCCAAGAAGAAAACAAGAAACAACCAACCGAGCAGGTGACCCATGATGCTGCGTGCGGCGTCCCTAGGCTTTGTCCTTTCCACGCTGGCCGGCTGTGGCGGCGTGCATGCCTTCATCGACCGTTCCCCCTTTCCGCAGGCTCGCCCGGCCGAGGCCGGCCGCTTGGCCACCGCCAACCCTTCCACCGCCCGGCCCGCCGCCTTTGATCGCTGGATCGAAAATTTCCGCCCGCGCGCGCTGACCGAGGGCATCAGCCCGGCAACCTTTGACCGAGCCTTTGCCGGTGTGGGCTATAACGAGGACGTGCTGGCACGCGAGGCGCATCAGCCCGAATTCACCCGCCCGATCTGGGGCTATCTGGAAACCGCCATCTCCGACACCCGCATCGAGACCGGCCAGCGCATGCTGCGCGAGCATGCCGATACGCTGGCCGCCATCGAGGCGCGCTACGGCGTCGAGCGCGAGGTGGTGGTGGCAATCTGGGGGCTGGAAAGCTCGTACGGGCGGCTGCGCGGCACCACGCCGATCATCGAATCGCTGGCCACGCTGGCCCATGAGGGCCGTAGGCGCGGCTTTTTCGAGCAGCAACTCGTCGGCGCGCTGCAGATCCTTGAAGCCGGCGACACCACGCCCGATCAGATGGTGGGCAGCTGGGCCGGGGCGATGGGGCACACGCAGTTCATCCCCACCAGCTATCTGGCCTATGCGGTGGATTTCAACGGTGACGGCAGGCGCGACATCTGGGCCGATGACCCGACCGACGCGCTGGCATCGGCGGCGGCCTATCTGTCTCGCTTCGGCTGGCAGCAGGGCCAGCCCGCCATTGTCGAGGTGCGCCTGCCGCGCGGCTTCGACACGCGGCAGGCCGGTTCGAGCCGCGATATCGGAGAATGGCGCCGGCTGGGCGTCGAGGCGCAGCGCGGCCAGCGCCTGCCGCAATCGGGCGAGGCCACCCTGATGTTCCCCGCTGGGGCGAACGGCCCGGCGCTGATGGCGTTTCGCAATTTCCGCGTGATCAAGCGCTACAACAACGCCGATGCCTATGCCATCGCCATCGCGCATCTGGCCAGCCGGCTGCAGGGTGGGGGCGATTTCGTCGCCGCCTGGCCGCGCGACGACCGCCCGCTGAATGCCGATGAGCGCGAGGAATTGCAGCGCCACCTGCAGCGCGCGGGCTTCTATGGCGGCGAGATCGACGGACGCATCGGGCAGATGTCGCTGGCGGCGGTGCGAGAATGGCAATCGGCGAACGGGCTGGCCCCTGATGGCTATGTCTCGCTGGCACTGTTGCAGCGCATGCGTGGGCGCTGAGTAGCTTCTGACGGCCAGAGGGGCGCGTCGCCCCCCTCTGGGCCTGCGGCCCATTCACCCCCCGAGCGTATTTCGGGCAAGATGAAGGGGCGGGTTCAGTCGGCAGGCAGATCGCACGCCAGGTCGGATTCCAGAAACCGCTCGAAGGCATCGAGATTGAGCGGCTCGAACTGGCCGAATGCCTGCATCCACACCGAGGCGGCGCGCAGCGCGTCGGGTTCGAGCTTGCACCATTTCACCCGGCCACGCTTTTCCTGGCTGATCAGCCCGGCGCCGGCGAGGATCCCGAGATGTTTCGAGATCGCCGCCAGCGACATGGCGAAGGGCGCGGCGACATCGGTGACAGCCATGTCGTCTTCGAGCAGCATGGCGAGGATGGCGCGGCGCGTGGGGTCGGCCAGGGCCATGAAGGTGGCATCGAGCGCGGCTTGCGGATCGGGGCTGTGCAGGGCGGCCATGGCGCTTGATGGCGCATCAATGGAGCATGGTCAACCGAATGGTTGAATATGGGCCGCGGGCCACAGGGCGCGCCCGGGTGCGTCGCGGCTCGTCACCGCCTTTCAATTCTCTTTATATTACATAGCATTAGCAGTAGATGATGGCGCTTGACTCTGTCACTCCTCGCGCCTAGTTTCCGCGCGACCGTCGCGATTGGGTCTCCGGGAAGCCGCAAGGGGGCCCGCGCATGCCAGAGCCGGACGAAGCGGAGCGACTGCGCCAGCTCGATGAGCGCATCTCGCGCCTGCGCGCCGCGCATGAGCCGCCGCCGCCCAGGCCAGATGGTCATGCGCTGGGGCAGGTGGCTTGGCGGATGGTGACGGAGCTGGTTGCCGGCCTTCTGGTCGGTTTCGGCATCGGATTCGGGTTGGATGTGCTTCTGGGCACGCAGCCTTGGTTTCTGTTGCTGTTCACTTTGCTGGGGCTGGCGGCAGGCATCCGCACGATGATGCGCACCGCCGCCGGGCTGCAGCGCCAGGGCGAAGAAGAGGCGGCCGCTGCCGCCCGCGATCGAGAGGGAACGAAACGTGGCTGACGCGAATGGCGGCCTCAACATCAGGCCGATGGACCAGTTCGAGGTGCGCCCGCTTTTCGGTGGCGACACGGTGGGCATGTTCACCATCACCAATGTCACGCTGTGGATGGCGCTGGCGGTGGTGTCGGTGGTGCTGTTGATGGTGGTGGGCAGCCGCGGCCGCGCGCTGGTGCCCACGCGCAGCCAGTCGGTGGCCGAGCTGACCTACAGCTTCATCTACAAGATGGTCGAGGATGTGTCGGGCAAGGATGCGGTGCGCTTCTTCCCCTATGTCATGACCATCTTCCTGTTCGTCTTCTTCTCCAACGTGCTGGGGCTGATACCCTTTGCCTTCACGCCAACCTCACATATCGCGGTGACCGCGGTGCTGGCGCTGGCGGTTTTCATCACCGTCACCGTTCTGGGCTTCGTGCTGCACGGGACGAGCTTTCTGAAACTGTTCTGGGTGGACAGCGCGCCGCTGGCCCTGCGCCCGGTGCTGGCGCTGATCGAGCTGATCTCGTATTTCGTGCGCCCCGTCAGTCACTCCATTCGTCTTGCCGGCGCCATGATGGCCGGCCATGCCGTGGCCAAGGTGTTCGCCGGCTTTGCCGCCGCGCTGGGCGCGGCCTTCTTCATCCCCATTCTTGCGGTGACCGCGCTTTACGCGCTGGAGCTGCTGGTGGCCGTCATTCAGGCCTATGTCTTCACCATCCTGACCTGCGTCTATCTGAAGGATGCGCTGCATCCGCATCACTGACACGGGCCGGATTCAAATCTGCCAGTTCCAATTCCAAGGAGAGATCACATGGAAGGCGACCTCGTTCAAATGGGTGCTTACATCGGTGCCGGCCTGGCCTGCATCGGCATGGGCGGCGCGGGTATCGGTGTGGGCCACGTGGCCGGCAACTACCTGTCCGGCGCGCTGCGCAACCCTTCGGCCGCGCCCGGCCAGACCGCGTTTCTGTTCATCGGTATCGCCTTCGCCGAAGCGCTGGGGATCTTCTCGTTCCTCGTGGCCCTTCTGCTGATGTTCGCCGTCTGATCCGGATCGGCTGATATCTTCGCGGCCGGGTGGCGCGGCACGGTTCGTGCCGCCCGGCTGATCAGCCCCCCGAACGGTTCGTCAGGAGGACGTCATGGCCGAACCAAACGGCAATGCGCCGGGTATGCCGCAACTCGATTTCTCGACCTTCCCGAACCAGATTCTCTGGCTCGTCGTCACGCTGGTGGTGATCTACCTGATCCTGTCGCGTGTGGCGCTGCCGCGGATCGGCTCGGTTCTGGCCGAGCGCGCGGGCACGATCTCGAACGACATCGCGGCCGCCGAGACCTACAAGCAACAGGCTGCCGAAGCCGAGGCGGCCTATAACCGAGCGCTTGAAGAGGCCCGCGCGGCGGCGCATAAGGTGATCGAGCAGGCCCGCGCCGATATCCAGGCTGACCTCGACGCTGCCATCGCCAAGGCCGATGCCGAAATCGCCGCGCGCGCCGCCGAATCCGAGCAAAAGATCGCCGCCATCCGCGAGAGCGCCACCGAGGCGGTGTCGCAGGTGGCCGAAGACGCGGCGCAGGAAATCCTCACCGCATTCGGTGTCAAAGCCGATGCCAAGGCGGTATCCACGGCGGTGGCCGAACGGCTGAAGGGAGGCACGGCATGATCAGGTTTGCAGCACTCATGCTCGCCCTGTCGGCCGGCCCGGCGCTGGCGGCAGGCGATTACCCCTTCTTCTCGCTGCGCAACACCGATCTGGTGGTGCTCATCGGCTTTGTCATCTTCGTCGGCATCCTGATCTATTACAAGGTGCCGGGCATGCTGACCGGGTATCTGGACAAGCGCACCGACACCATCCGCGCCGAACTCGACGAGGCGCGCCGCCTGCGAGAAGAGGCGCAGCAGCTTCGCTCTTCCTTCGAGCGCAAGAAGGACGAGGTGAAGGAACAGGCCGAGCGCATTGTCGAGCGCGCGCGCGAGGATGCCGAGCTTGCCGCGCAACAGGCGCGGACAGAGCTGGAAGCCTCGATCGCGCGGCGCTTGAAGGCGGCCGAGGATCAGATCGCCTCGGCCGAGACGGCGGCGCTGCGCGCGGTGCACAACCGGGCGGTGGCGGTGGCGGTTAAGGCCGCCGGCGATGTCATCGCCCAGCATATCGACAAGGCCGAGGCCGATCGGCTGATCGCCGAATCGATCAAGACGGTCGAGGCGCGCCTGCACTGAGCGCGCAATCCGCCCGGCGGTTGAAAAGCGAATAAAGACCCGGCGCCCGCGCGCCGGGTCTTTTCTTGCATGGTCTCATGCGGCGCTACTGCTGACTCTCGAAGAACGCCTCTGCCAAGATTCGCTTGATCGGTTCGGATGCGCTGGAAGGTATGGCTGCCGGTGCCTGCGAACCGGACAACCGGGCCCGGCA
Source organism: Pararhodobacter sp. (assembly GCA_020832665.1). GTDB lineage: Bacteria > Pseudomonadota > Alphaproteobacteria > Rhodobacterales > Rhodobacteraceae > Pararhodobacter. The sequence continues at coordinate 46,986 of JAFIEG010000029.1, forward strand.
TCAGGGCAATTCGCGCGACGGGATCATCGGAAAGAACCGCCCGCCAGACCACAGGCCGAACCAGCGCTCGCCCTCATGGTCTTCATGCGCGCCCAACTCGACCAGCCGGTAGAAACTCTTGCGGTCGATCAGCGCCTCGAGCCCGGCGCGCACCATCACATAGGGCGCGGGCTCGCCGGTTGACTTGTCACGCTGCACCCGGATCGGGTGCTCGGGCCCGGCCTCGACACTGTCGCCGACATTGGTCTGAAAGCGCAGCACCTGCTCGCGCCCCGCACCAAGGGCGGTGAAATCCACCGCCACGAAGGGCGCGTCATCAACGGTGATTCCCACCTTTTCGACCGGCGTGATCAGGTAGTATTTCCCGTCGTCGATCTTAAGGATGGTTGAAAACAGCCGCACCAGCGACGCGCGGCCTATGGGCGTGCCCAGGTAATACCAGGTGCCGTCGCGGGCAATGCGGATATCCAGATCGCCGCAATAGGGCGGGTCCCACAGATGCACCGGGGGCAGCTTTCCGCCCTTTGCCGCCGCCTGCGCCGCCTCGGCGATGCCCTCGGCACTGGGGAAGGCGGCGCGGGTCACATTGTCTTGCGTACTCATGGTTTTGTCCAACTTGCTCTGGGCGAGAGGGGGCAGGGTGACATATAAACCCTGCGAACCCAAGGTCACGCCGGCGCCGGGCAACTTGTGCGGGCGGCGTCAGAAAAATACGGAGGGCCCGCCGATGAGCGACGATCTGATCCCCGCGACCGAGGCGTTGGGCGAGCGGCTGGCGCAGGCCCGCGCCGCCATCGCGCCGCGCTTCATCGGCCAGGAAGCGGTGGTCGATCTGGCGCTGCTCGCGCTGCTTTCGGGCGGGCATGCGCTGCTGGTTGGCCTGCCGGGGATGGGCAAGACGCGGCTGGTGGAAACGCTCGCCCGCGTCATGGGGCTGGACTGGCGGCGCATCCAGTTCACGCCCGACCTGATGCCCGCCGACATCCTGGGCTCGGAAGTGCTCGATACCGATGCCGGGGGGCGGCGGCATTTCCGCTTTATCGAGGGGCCGGTCTTCTGCCAGCTTCTCATGGCCGACGAGATCAACCGCGCCTCGCCGCGCACGCAATCGGCGCTGTTGCAGGCGATGCAGGAGCGCGAGGTCACCATCGCCGGGCAGCACCGGCCGCTGGGCGCGCCCTTCCATGTGCTTGCCACCCAGAACCCGATCGAGCAGGAGGGCACCTATCCGTTGCCCGAGGCGCAGCTCGACCGCTTCCTGATGCAGATCGATATCGATTACCCCGATCGCGACACCGAACGCGCGATCCTGATTGCCACCACCGGCAGCGAAGAGGCCGATGCGGCGCCGGTCTTCGGCCCGGCCGAACTGCTGGCGGCGCAGGCGCTGATCCGGCGCATGCCGGTTGGCGACAGCGTGGTGCAGGCAATTCTGGATCTGGTGCGCGCCTGCCGGCCCGGCACCGCCGAGACCGACAAGGTGCTGAGCGATGCGCTTTCCTGGGGGCCGGGGCCGCGCGCGGCGCAGGCGCTGATGCTGGCGGTGCGCGCGCGCGCGCTGCTGCAGGGTCGGCTGGCCCCCTCGGCCGAGGATGTCGCGGCGCTGGCACGGCCGGTGCTGAGCCACCGCATGGCGCTGAGCTTTTCCGCCCGCGCGCGCGGCGAAAGCCTGGGCGCGCTGATCGACGGTGTCGCCGAACGTATCACCGGCGTGGCCGAGGCCGCATGAGGGCAGCGCGCGCGGCCAGATCAAGCACCAACGGGGTAGTACATGGGCCTGTGAAGGTCCTCGCGCGTCTGCGGCTGGCGTGGCGCGAAGCAACCATTTCGCCCACCAGCGAAAGCCGGGCCGACGCTTGGGGTGGGCCATGAGCCGCGCCCCCGAAATCCACAGCCCCGCCGGCCTGCGCGCCGGCGCCGAGGCGCTGGCCGGCGCGCTGGCGCC
>JAFIEG010000126.1 GCA_020832665.1 Pararhodobacter sp.
CCATAAGGGTCATCCTCTGAGAGTTTTACCCTCTCGGAAACCCGGGGCGGTTCAATTGTGTCGAGAAACTCCCTGCCTCATCGGAAAGAGGCAGCCCCCCAAACACCATCCCTCGAAAGCACCCCTTTGCAAACGCGATTTTCCAGATGGCGCATCGCGAATACAGAGTTATGAGCTTCGGAGGCGATTTTTCCTGTTGCCGAGTTTTTCGACTTAGTCAGGCTTAAGCGGCCCTTCGCCGGGCCAGTTACGAACGGCGGGTAAGGGCCGGTCACATCGTACATGTCGCGACCAACGCACAGGGCGGCAACCGGTCATTTGTGGTTGGGTGCAGCATGTCGATGCGCGTCTCGCGTGTTGTAGGTCGTAAACCTGCTGGGCGCCCAGTTCGCGGTGCGAACTTGCACTGCCACTCTTGCCGCGGAAGCTCCCTTGATAGCATGTGCCCGGCCAAACCATGCGGCAGGATCACGTTCGTCGAGTCCATCATTTCTTGTGATACAGCGCGCCATAAGCGCTTGGCCTGAAACTCTCGACGGCGACTTCCCGGTAGGCCGCGCGTTCCAGCCATGCCGGGTTGATCTCAACCCCCCAGCCCGGGGTTTCGGTCACGCGTACATCGCCGTCCACAACCCGGAACGGATCGCCGAGGAACAGGTCGCGTTGCCAGGGGTAGTAGTCATCGCCCTCGATCGACAGTTCGAGATACTTCCCGGCATTCGGGATCGCGGCCAGCAGATGCATCGTGCAGGTCGTGACCAGCGACAGGTTCGCGGCATGTGGCGTGCAGGGCAGACCCGCATCGGCGGCCATGGCAGCGACCTGAATGGTCCGGGCAATCCCGCCCATGTACATCACATCGGGCTGGACCACATCGACTGCCCGCATGGCGATCATTCGTTTCCAGGTGCCCATGTCCCAGTCCTGCTCGCCGCCGGTGACGTCGATTTCCAGTGCCTCGGTCACTGCCTTTGTGGCGTCGAGATCCCAATAGGGCACCGGTTCCTCGTAATGGGCAACGCCATGGTCGGCCAGAATCTTCCCCACCTCGATGGCGCGCGGTACGGAAAATCCGGAATTGGCATCGACCAGCTTGTCTATACCGTCGCCCAGCGCGCGGGACAGAGTGGGAATGATCTCTTCAGTGCGTCCGGGCCACTCATCGACATCCTCGCCGCATTCGGCCCCGATGCGCCATTTGGCGGCGGTGAAGCCCTGCTCGGCGCAGAGACGCACCAGCCGTTCGGCTTCGTCCGCGGGCGAGATGTCGCGCTTCATCGAACTGGCATAGGCGCGGATGGGCTTGGGGCCACCGCCGAGAAGGCTCGCCACGGGCTTGCCCGCTCGCCGCCCCGCCATGTCCCACAGCGCCGTATCCAGCCCAGCCAACGCACGGGCACGATAGCTGCCGGGATATTTGTGCTCGCGCCGTTCGATCAGATGGACAAGTCCGGCTATGTCGCTGCTGTCTGCCCCCAGCGCCCAAGGCACAATCTGCCGGTGAAAAACGCTCGCCGTGATGTCGGCATTGTAGGTAGAAGTCTGCCCCCAACCGAATGCGCCGTCTTCGGCCGTGACCCGCACGAAGCAGACAAACTCGTCGTGGAAGGTCTCGATGCATGTGATGCGCGGCATTTTGAACCTCACATTAGGGCGTGCGACCGGTCGGAAAGACGCAGGTTTGGTCTCCGATCGGCGTCGGGCGGACCGTGACAGCGATGCCACGGGTCCAGGATGTAGCTTAGGGGACTTCTCCTCCGACTTTCTGTATCGGCCACGATCTCAATGTTTTGTAACTCATTCAGCCGCCTCCGTCACGGCCGTGGCGGTGCCGGTGAGAGTTTCATGGAGCAAGGCGTCAGGAAGGCGGGCGCGGGTGGTGTCGGTGGCGCGCAGCGCGACTTCCAGCCGGTCGCACAGCGCCATGAGGGACAACGCATCATTGCTATTAGCCGCAACGATTTCTTTTGCTCAGTGCAGGTAGAAGCTGCGCAACACGGATCGCGCTCCCCTGGTCCGGAACTTGAATAATTAATCCGGAAATTGCCACTTCTCGGAAATCGCCTCAAAGTAAATTAGTGCCGCCCACAATCTGTTGAGGGCGGCACGGATTTCCATTCGAGATTTAGGCGCTATGTGCTCGCAGCGCCCGCTCTAAAGTGAACGGCTGGCGTCGGGGGGCCCAGCCCCTGACAGTAAAAGTTGAAAGCTTGCTTCTCGGCAGGAAGGACGTATATACTTTCATATATCCAAGGAGTCGCATCATGTTTGAAGCCAAGATCCGGAAAGTCGGCAACTCTGCCGTCATGACTCTGACGACCGAAATGCTCACCATCCTCGACGCAAGGGAGGGTGACACGCTCTTCGTCATGCGCGGAGACGACGGCAGTTTGAAAATCACGCCGCACGATCCCGCAGTGGCCGCCGCGCTGGCCGCCGCGGAGATCGTCATGGACGAAAACCGCGACTTGCTTCAGGCGCTGGCATGACGGATCCGATCTGGGTTCCGCTTGCCGCCGTCCTTGCCATCCATGATCGGCAGATCGCCCGGCATGGCGGCGCGCCTGGCATGCGCGACCTGGCACTCCTGGAGATGGGCAGCGCTGGTGCAATGAACCTCGCCGCCTACACCGATGCCGGGCTTGCAGACATCGCCACAGCTTATGCCTTCGGCTTCTCGAAGGCTCATGCCTTCGTGGATGGCAATAAGCGCACGGCCTTCGTGACGGCACTCTCGTTCCTGCGCCTGAATGGCTACTCTTTCCGCCCCCAGACCATCGAGGGTGTCAGGATGATGAAGAACCTGGCGACTGGGGAGGTAATCGAGAGGGACTTCGCCAAGTGGCTGTCAACTGGCATGAGACGCGTCTAACTCCACGATGTTTTCTTCGAAAGTCATGGACATCGACAAGCCATTTCCCATTGGCGATTCAGTGGCGTATTGCAACATTTACTGTCAGGGGCTGGCGTCGGGGGCATGCGTTCGCAGTGACAGGCGCATGCACGAGTCCGACTCCTCCGCTGCGAGGGCTTTGGGGGTACGCTTGCGGAAATAGAAAACGCCGCCGCGGCGCTCGAGATAGAGGCCGGCGGCACGCCGGCGCGGGCGCAGGGAAGCGCTCGCCGCGGCGACCGGATCAGGGGGGGCTGGAGGGGGCCCAAGTCACACTATGTGTCACAGTTTGTGTCACACCCCCCGCGCAAGGCCGCGAAGCGCACGGATTCAGCCCTGCAACGGCTTGATTTTGCTTATTTTTCCGGGGCATGTGGCTGGGGTGGTAGGATTCGAACCTACGGTACACGGTACCAAAAACCGCTGCCTTACCACTTGGCTACACCCCAACTGCCGCGGTATTTACCCAAGCGCACGGCGCCCCGCAAGAGGGATCGGCCAAAAATCTGCCCGCGCCCGATGCCCCGGCAAGAGCACGGCGCGTGGCGCCGGCTCAAGGTCGCGAGGGGCCGAAAGGCGGTGCACCCTTGCGCCAGTTCTCCCAGTCCTCCTGCGTGTCGAGATCGATCAGCGCTCGCGCGTCGCGCAGGGGTACAAGGCGCGGCGGAAACGCGGCGAGTACGGCGCCGGCGCCGGCATCGCCTTGCAGGTTTTCCAGCCGCTCCAGCAGCGTTGCGGGAAAGAGCACCGGATGGCCGGCGCGGCCATCGGGGCTGGCGGCGCGCAGCGGCTTGCCGCCGGGGCTGAATTCGGCGGCGAGGGCGGCGAAGTCGCCGGCCTCAATCGCCGGCATGTCGGCGGGGCAGATGAACAGCCCCGCCACCCCCTGCCCGAGCGCCCAGGCTGCACCGGCGCGCAGCGAGGCGGCCATGCCCTCGCCCGCTTCGGGCAGTTCCAGCACACTCACCGCCAGCCCGTCGAGCGCGGCGCGGCGCACCGGGTCGGGCCAGCGCAGGGTCACCGCCACCGGCCCCAGCGCGGCATCGAGCGCTTCACGGGCGAGCCGGCGCAGCACCGGCTCGCCGGCCACCCCTTCCAGAAGCTTGTCGCGCCCGTGCATGCGCCGCGAGGCGCCGGCGGCCGGGATCAGCACCGCCAGCGCCACGGGCATCGCTCAGCGCTCGGGGATCAGCCCGCGCGGGGCGAAGCGCAACATCAAGAGAAGCGCCGCGCCCATGATGATCAGCCTGGTATGCGCCGCCTGGGTCAGCAGATGCTCGCGCACCGCGCTGCCATCATACATCCATGAGGTGACGAAATCCATGAACCAGCGCCCCGCCGGCTCGGCCTGCACCCACAGGAACCAGATCGCCATCGCGCCCAGAACCGAGCCCCAGTTGTTGCCCGATCCGCCCACGATCACCATCACCCAGATCAGGAAGGTGAAGCGCAGCGGCTCGTAGCTGCCCGGGGTCAGCTGGCCATCGAGGGTGACCATCATTGCCCCTGCCAGCCCGCAAGTGGCCGAGCCCAGGATGAAGATCATCAGGTGCCGGCGGGTGACATCCTTGCCCATGGCGCGGGCGGCCACCTCGTTGTCGCGGATGGCGCGCATCATGCGCCCCCAGGGCGAGTTCAGCGCCTTCTCGGCCAGCCAGATCAGGATGCCCAGCACCACCACGAACAGCGCCGCATAGCTGACCAGCTCGACGATGCGCGCCATTTCCGACACCGAGAAGCCGGTGCGCTCGGCCATTGACTGGATCCATTCGCGGTTTTGCAGCTCGACAGGCCGGGTGACAGCGCGCGGAATGCCCGAGACATTGTTCACCCCGCGGGTGAGCCAGACCTCGAATTTCAGCACCGCGATGACGATTTCGGAAATGCCCAGCGTGGCGATGGCCAGGTAATCCGAGCGCAGCCCCAGCGCCACCTTGCCCACCACAAAGGCCAGCCCCGCCGCCATCAGTGCACCGACCGGCCAGGACAGGATCACCGGCAGGCCAAGCCCGCCCAGAAAGCCGGTTACCGCCGGATCGACGCGCGAGATGGCGTGGGTGGAGGGCCCATAGACCATGCTGGCCAGCCAGTAGCCACCGGCGAGTACGACAAAGATGGTGAGGCCGCGCAGCTTGCCGGGCTGCATCCTCTTGTAGACGATGATCGCGGCGAAGATGGTGGCCGCACCCATCATCAGCCCGGTCAGCGCGCCGATGCCGCCCGCCGCCCAGGCCTCGGGCACCGGCGGCATGGCGATGAGCACCGCCGCCAGCCCGCCGATGGCGGTGAAGCCCATGATCCCGACATTGAAGATGCCGGCATAGCCCCACTGCATGTTCACGCCCAACGCCATGACCGCCGAGATCAGCGCCATGTTGATGATGGTCAGCGCCAGCGTCCAGCTTTGGAACATGCCGGTCAGCGCCAGCGCCACGCCCATCAGGGCAAAGAGGGTGATGTTGCGGTAATTGATGCTCATAGCGTCTTACCCCGGAAGATGCCCGTGGGCCGGAAGATCAGCACCAGCACGAGGATGCCGAAGGTGACGGCGAATTTGTAATCGACAGGCAGCACCTGCATCATCGTGGTGGGTTCCCAGCCCTCGGGCATCAGATGAACCAGCACGCGCCGCCAGGCATAGGTGATGCCCATCTCTGCAAAGGCCACCACATAGCCGCCGACGATGGCGCCGGCCGGACTGCCCAGCCCGCCCAGGATCGCCGCCGCGAAGAAGGGCAGCAGGAGCTGGAAATAGGTGAAGGGCCGGAAGCTCTTGTCGAGGCCGTAAAGCGTGCCCGCCAGCACCATCAGCGTGCCGGCGATGGCCCAGGTGATGACCACCACGCGGTCGGGGTTGATGCCCGACAGAAGCGCCAGGTCCTCGTTGTCGGAATAGGCGCGCATCGACTTGCCCGAGCGCGTGCGGTTGAGAAACCAGAACAACAGCCCCATCGCCACCAGCGCCACGACCACGGTCAGCACCTGCGAGGAACGCAGCGCCAGCCCCTCGGCCAGCCCCGTCCATTCGCGGAACTCGCGCACGGTGAAGAGGAAGCGCTGCCCGTCATCGAAGCGCCGTTCGCCGGGGCCCATGAGCAGGCGCGTCAGCCCGTTGGTGACAAACATCACCCCCAGCGCCGCCATCACCAGCGTCAGCGGCTTGGCCTTTACCTTTCGGTAAAAGCGATAGACGAAGCGATCGGCGAGCAGCAGATAGCCGATGATCACCGCGATCCCCAGCGGCAGCGCCAGCAGAGCGGTGGGCAGCGGGCCAAAGCTGATGCCCATCGCCTGCAGCCCCCAGGTGCCGAGGATGACGAAAGCGGTGCCGAAGGCCATGATGTCGCCATGCGCGAAATGCGCGAAGCGCAGGATCGAGAAGATCAGCGTGATCCCCAGCGCGCCAAGCGCGATCTGGCTGCCATAGGCCAGCGCCGGCACGAGCACGAAGTTCGAAAGCGCCACGATTGCGTTGAGCGGATCCATCACTCAGCCTCCCAGGAAGGACTTGCGCACTTCGGGGTCGGCGAGGAGCGCCTGCCC
>JAFIEG010000127.1 GCA_020832665.1 Pararhodobacter sp.
ATAGCGGGTCCCGGGTCGGTCGGGCGGCGGGCCGGCGACGATGCCAGGCCATCGGCGGCAAATGGGGCCCACTGCCCCCCGGCCGCTTCCCCCACCCCCCCCGGAGTATTTTGGGGCAAGATGAAGGGGGGGCGCCTGCTCTTTCGTCAGACAATGGGCAAGGTCGGGCATCATGGCGGATGCGTCTGATCGATTCCGGTATCCTGGCCTGCATGCCCTGCCCATGCGGCCTGCGTTGGCAGCGCCCGCAAGGTGCGCGGGGCGGGTGGGTGGGAGTGCGGCTTGCGGGCGCTTCTCGCCCTCACCGCGCCGCGCCGGGCCACACCGCCGCTTTTCGCCAGCCCTTCCCTTTGACCGGCAAAAGCGATTATCTCGCCACCATGAGCCTGCGTCCACGATTTTGGGAAACCGTCCCGCTCGAACAAATGACAGCCGCCGAGTGGGAAGCCCTCTGCGATGGCTGCGGCAAATGCTGTCTCAACAAGCTCGAGGATGCCGATACCGGCGAAGTGGTCTTTACCCGCGTCGCCTGCCGGCTGTTCGACGACACCACCTGCCGCTGCGGCAATTACGCCATCCGCAAGCAACTGGTGCCCGAATGCGTGGTGCTCAGCCCCTCCAACCTGGCCGGGATCAGCTACTGGATGCCGAAAAGCTGCGCTTATCGCCGCCTCGCCGAGGGCCGCCGCCTGGCGAGCTGGCACCCGCTGGTCTCGGGTGATGGCGAATCGGTGCACCGCGCCGGCGTCTCGGTGCGCGGGCGCACGCTGCCCGAATTCGAAATCCCCCAGGAAGACTGGGAAGACCACATCATCGACGAGGAAATCTGATGCATTTCACCTCGGACAACGCCTCGGGCGTGCCAGAGCAGATCATCGCGGCGCTGGCGCGCGCCAATGCGGGTTTCGCGCCTTCCTATGGCGCCGATGCGCTGATGGACGAGGTGCGCGCGCGCATCCGTGCGCTGTTCGAGGCGCCGAGGGCGGCGGTCTATCTGGTCGCCACCGGCACCGCGGCCAATGCGCTGTCGCTCGCCACGTATTGCCCGCCCTGGGGCGCAGTCTATTGCCACCGCATCGCCCATATCGAAGAAGATGAATGCGGCGCGCCCGAATTCTACACCGGCGGCGCCAAGCTGGTGAAGATCGACGGCGAGGGCGGCAAGATGACCCCGCCGGCGCTGGAGGTCCGGCTAGCCGCCGCCGCCCCGGTGGGGGTGCACAATGTGCAAAAGGGTATGCTCAGCCTGACCAATCTCACCGAGGCCGGCACCCGCTACAGCCCCGCCGAGATTGCCGCGCTGGCGTCGGTGGCAAGGGCACATGGGCTGCCGGTGCATCTCGATGGCGCGCGCTTTGCCAATGCGCTGACCGCCGAGGGCTGCACCCCGGCCGAGATGACGTGGCGCGCAGGGGTCGATGTGCTTTCGCTGGGTGGCACCAAGAACGGGCTGATGGGGGCCGAGGCAGTGGTGATCTTCGATCCCGCCCGCGCCTGGGAATTCGAACTGCGCCGCAAGCGGGGGGGGCATCTGTTTTCCAAACACCGTTTCCTGTCGGCGCAGTTCGCGGCCTGGCTGGAGGATGATCTGTGGCTGAACCTGGCGCGCCGGGCCAATGCCATGGCAGCGCGGCTCGAGGGCGGGCTGGCCGGCCTGCCCGGCGCCCGGCTGCGCTTTGCGCGCGGCGGCAACATGGTCTTTGCAGAACTGCCGCGCAAGGCGCATGCGCGCGCGCGCGCCGCCGGGGCGCAATATTACCCCTGGCCGCCCGAGCAAGGCGAGGATGGCCCCGAAACGCAGCCGATCGGGGTGCGTCTGGTCACCTCGTGGTGCACGGGCGAGGCCGATATCGACCGCTTCCTGGCCGCGCTGAAGGGTGAGGGCGACCAGAAAGCGGGCTGAAGCGCCACCAACACATCCGTGCGCCCCGCCCCCTTGCCCCGCGCCTGCCATCTGCTTACACAGACCCATCACGCAAAAGGGGTGCGCGACCCATGGCCAAGCCGAAGAGCAAGCAAAACATCTTTGTCTGGATCCTGATGGGCCTTCTGGTTCTGGGCCTTGCCGGTTTCGGCGTGGACGGCTTTCTTGGCGGGCAGGTGCGCTCGATCGGCCAGGTGGGCGGGCGCGACATCGGCGCGCAGAATTACGCGCGCGCGCTGCAAAACGAGATCCGCGCCATCGAGCAGCAGGCCGGCCAGGCGCTGCCCTTCAACCAGGTGCAGGCGATGGGGATCGACAGCCAGGTGCGTGCCCAGCTTGTCACCCAGGCAGCGCTCGAGGCCGAGGCCGAGCGCATCGGCATCTCGGTGGGTGACGAAACCGTGCAGCAATCGCTCATGGAGATTTCCGCCTTTCGCGGCCCCGGCGGCGAGTTCGACCGCGAGACCTATCGCTTCGCGTTGCAGAATATCGGCATGACCCCGTCGGAGTTCGAGGCCGAGCTTCGCCATGACGCGGCGCGCGCGATCTTGCAGGCTGCCACCGCCGGCGGCACCACCACGCCCGGGAATCTGCGCGACGCGCTGATCGGGCATTTCGCCACGCGCAACGATCTGGCGGTGTTCACGCTCGACGAATCGGCACTCGAAGCCCCGGTCGCCGTTCCTTCGCAAAGCGCGGTCGAGGCATACTACGAGGACAATATCGAGCGCTTCACCGCCCCCGAGATCCGCTCCATCACCTATGCCTGGATCACGCCCTCAATGCTGCTCGACGAGATCGAGATCGATGAGGAGGCGCTGCGCGCGCTCTACGAGTCGCGGCGCAGCGAATACGTTCAACCCGAGCGCCGTCTTGTCGAGCGGCTGGTCTATCCCGACGAGGCCATGGCGCGCGCCGCCATGGCCGAGATCGAGGCCGGCGCCAGCTTCGAGGATCTTGTCGCCGCGCGCGAGCTTGATATCGAGGATACCGATATGGGCGATGTGAGCGAGGCCGAGTTGGGCGCCGCCGGCCCGGCGGTATTTGCCCTCACCGAGCCCGGCGCCGTGACCGGCCCCCATGCCAGCCCCGTGGGCCCTGCGATCTTTCGCATGAATGCCGTGCTCTCGGCGCAGGAAACCACCTTCGAGGAAGCCCTGCCCGAACTGCGCTCCGAGCTTGCCGGCGATAGCGCCCGCCGCGCCATCGCCGATGAATTCGACCTTTTCGAGGATCTGCTCGCCGGCGGCGCCACGCTCGAGGACCTGGCCGGGGAAACCGCGCTGGAACTGGGCCGCATCGACTGGGAGCGCGGCGCAAGCGAAGGCATCGCCGCCTATGAGGAATTCCGCGAGGCCGCCGCCGCCGCCAGCGAGGGCGACTTTCCCGAGATGCTGACGCTTGAAAATGGCGGCGTTTTCGCGCTCAGGCTTGACGGCATCACCGCGCCCGCGCCGCGCCCGCTGGACACTGTTCAAAGCGAGGCACGCGAGGGCGCCCGCCAGCACGCGGTCGAGGCCGCGCTCGAAGAGCGCGCCGGCCAGCTTGCCCCGGCTCTGGCCAGCGACGGGGTCGATGCCTTTGCCCAGGCGCAGGGGCTCAATGCCGAGCGCTTCGACCAGGTCACCCGCACCGACCGCCTGCCGGGCCTGCCCGATACCCTGCGCGAGCGGCTTTTCTCGGCCGATACCGGCGCGCCGGTGGTGCTGGCGCGCGAGGGGCGCGTGTATCTGGGCGTGGTTACTGACCGTCAGCCCGCCGATCCGGACGATGCGCAGACCGGCCAGCTGATCGCCGCCGTCGATCAGCAGATCGCCTCGGCGTTGTCGCAGGACATCTTCGGCTATTTCGCCCGCGCGCTCGAGCGCGAGGCGGGCATCTCGCTCAACCAGCAGGCCATCGAAGCGGTTCACGCCAATTTCCGCTGAGCCTGCCAACCCACGCCGGAAACCGAGATGACCGATGCCGCCACGCTGACCGCCGATTTCGCCAGTTTCGAAAAGGGCTGGAACGAGGGGCAGAACCAGCTTGTTCATGCAAGGCTGGCCGCCGATCTTGATACGCCGGTATCGCTGTTTCTCAAGCTCGTTGGCAACCGCCGCGACGGTTTCATGCTGGAATCGGTCACCGGCGGCGAGGTGCGCGGGCGCTATTCCATCGTTGGCATGAAGCCCGATGTGATCTGGCAGTGCCACGGCACGACCAGCCGCATCAACCGCCATGCGCGCTATGACGACACCGCATGGCAGGAACAGCAAGGCAGCCCGCTCGACGCGCTGCGCGCGCTCCTGGCGGAAAGCCGCATCGACATGCCTGCCGATCTGCCGCCCATCGCGGCGGGGCTTTTTGGCTATCTGGGCTATGACATGGTGCGCCTGGTCGAAAAGCTGCCGCTGGACAAGCCCGACCCGCTGGGCGTGCCCGATGCCGTGCTCATGCGCCCTTCGGTGGTGGCGGTGCTTGATGGCGTGAAGGGCGAGGTAACGGTGGTGGCGCCTGCCTGGCACGACCCGTCAGTTTCGGCGCGCGCGGCCTGGGCGCAGGCCGGCGAGCGCGTGATGGAGGCGCTGCGCGATCTTGAACGCGAGGCCGCCGGCATGGGCCGCGCGCTGGGCAGCACCGCGCAGGTGGGCGAGGCGCGCTCGAATTTTTCCCGCGAGGATTATCTGGCGGCGGTGGAAAAGGCGCGCGACTACATCCGCGCCGGCGACATTTTTCAGGTGGTGCCCAGCCAGCGCTGGGCGCAGGATTTCCCGCTGCCGCCCTTCGCGCTTTACCGCTCTCTGCGCCGCACCAATCCCTCACCCTTCATGTTCTATTTCGATCTCGGCGGCTTTCAGGTGGTCGGTGCCAGCCCCGAGATTCTGGTGCGGCTGCGCGAGGGCGAGGTCACCATCCGCCCCATCGCCGGCACCCGCCCGCGCGGCGCCACCCCCGAGGAGGACCGCGCGCTTGAGGCCGAGCTTCTTGCCGACGAGAAGGAATGCGCCGAACATCTGATGCTGCTTGACCTGGGGCGCAACGATGTCGGCCGCGTGGCGAAGATCGGCACCGTGCACCCGACCGAGGAATTCATCATCGAGCGCTACAGCCATGTCATGCATATCGTCTCCAACGTGGTGGGTGAACTGCGCGAGGGTGAGGATGCGCTTTCGGCGCTCCTGGCCGGGCTGCCGGCGGGCACCGTCTCGGGCGCGCCCAAGGTGCGCGCCATGCAGATCATCGACGAGCTGGAACCCGAAAAGCGCGGCATCTATGGCGGCGCGGCAGGCTATTTCGCCGCCAATGGCGAGATGGACATGTGCATCGCCCTGCGCACCGCGGTGATCAAGGACGACACGCTCTATATCCAGGCCGGCGGCGGCGTGGTGCTCGATTCCGACCCGCAGGCGGAATGGCAGGAGACGGTGAACAAGGCCCGCGCGCTGCGCCGCGCCGCCGAGGATGCCGGGCGCTTCGTGCGCGGCAATTACTGAGGAAGGGCCCGAGGGGATGCGCATTGCCAGCTTCAACATCAACGGCATCAAGGCCCGCGCCGCGGTGCTCGAACGCTGGCTCGATGAAAGCGCGCCCGATATCGCGCTCTTGCAGGAAGTCAAGTCGAGCGACGAGACCTTCCCGCGCGATCTGATCGAGAAACGCGGCTATCACCTCGAGACGCATGGCCAGAAGGGCTTCAACGGCGTCGCCATCGCGTCGAAACACAAGCTCGAAAATGTCCGCCGCGGCCTGCCCGGCGATGATGATGACACCCAGGCGCGCTGGATCGAGGCGCGGCTGGGAAACGGGCTGCATGTCTGCGGGCTCTACCTGCCCAATGGCAACCCGGCGCCGGGGCCGAAATTCGACTACAAGCTGGCCTGGATGGAACGACTGCACCGCCATCTGCAAACCCTGCTGGCCGAGGAACGCCCGCTGGTGGTGGCGGGCGATTACAATGTCATCCCCCAGCGCGCCGATGCCGCGCGCCCCGATGCCTGGATCGATGACGCGCTCTTTCGCTCCGAGAGCCGCGCCGCATTCCGCCGGATCGAGGCGCTGGGGCTTTACGATGCCATCCGCCTGCGCCATCCGCGGGGCCCCGGCCCCTTTACCTTCTGGGATTACCAGGCCGGCGCGCGTGCGCGGGGCGACGGCATTCGCATCGACCATCTGCTGCTCTCGCCCCAGGCCGCCGACCGGCTGCAGGACGCCTGGGTCGAGGACGCGCCGCGCGACTGGGAAAAACCCTCCGATCACACGCCGGTCTGGGTCGAGCTGGCGCCGTGAGGGGCCCAAACCCTGCCCATTCATCTTGCCAATAAATACGCCCCTTCCGGCCCCAACCGCGCCCGCCCCGGCCCATCCGGTCCGGCATCGCCAGGGCAGCCGCGAAGCGGCGCGGGGGCGGCCAGCCCCCCGCGGGCCGCCGCCCCCAC
>JAFIEG010000030.1 GCA_020832665.1 Pararhodobacter sp.
GCGCCCTCGCCCTCGCCCGCCCCGCTCGCGCTTTCGGCGCGCGCCAGCTGCGCCACGGCGCCCAGCAGCAGCAGCCCGGTCAGCCCGGCGCCTATCGCCGCTTCGGCCAGGGCGACATCGGGCGCGCCCAGCCGCACCCAGGCCAGCGCCACCAACACGCCATAGACGATGAAGAACACCACGGCGCGAAACCGTGCCGCCGGGGGCGAAAGCCCGCCTTTGCCCCTTGTGCCGGAAACCGCCGCCAGCGCCACGGCGAGGATCAGCAGGCAAAGCGCCAGATCGAAGGTCGAAGCGATCACCGCCGCTCACCTTTCATCAGCGCGGCGCGGGCGACGAGTTGCGCCACCGTGCCCGCGGCCAGAAGCGCCAGCGCCCAGATCAGCGCCAGCTTGGCCACCACCGCCCAGCCCGGCGCCTGAAACATCAGCCCCAGCGCCAGAAAGCCCAGGCCCAGATTGTCGGCCTTGGTCAGCGCATGCAGGCGGCTGAAGACATCGGGGAAACGCAGCAATCCCAGGCTGCCGGCGGCAAAGAAGAACAGCCCCAGCGCGGTGAAGGCGACGCTCAGCCCGTCGCGCAGGAACTCGGCGATCATGGCGCGCGCCCCTCCTGCCTCGTCTCGAAACCTTGGCCACCTTCGGCCATGCAGCTTTCGTCGGGGTCCTCTTCCTCGGGGTCGCCGGCGCCGTCGGGGCTGGTGGCCTTGACGAAGCCCACCGCGGCAAAGGCCGCCAGCAGCGCCAGCACCAGCGCCACATCGAGCGCCGCCGGCGCGCCCAGCACGGCCTGCAGCATCATCAGCCCCACCCCGGCGGTGCCGACAAGCTGCGCGGCCATCATTCGGTCGGCGCGGCCGGGGCCGCGCCACACCCGCCACAGCGCCGCCGCCAGTGAGGCCAGAAGCCCCAGCGACACCAGCCAGAGCCAGAGCGCCATCATGCGCCACCGCCGGTGCTGGCGGTTTCATCCTCGCCACCGGCGAGCGGCGCCAGCCGCGCCTCTTCGCGCCCGGCGGCGGTTTCGAAGCCCCCCTCGCGGTCGATCACATGCACCAGAAGCCGCCCCTTGTGACAGCCCGCGGCCAGCGTGCCGGGCATCAGCGAGAGCGCCCCGCCCAGCACCACCCGCCCCGGCGGCGAAAGGTGGCTGCGATGGGTCAGCCAGCCCGACCGCACTGCCGGGCGGCGCTGAAGCGCGCGCCGGGCCACGTCGATGCCGCCGGCCACCGAACCGGCGACAAACCCCGGCAAGAGACGCAGCGCCCGCCATATCCGCCAGGGCCGCAGGGGCGGCGACAGGCGCAGGCTCAGCCAGAGCGCGGCCATCACGGACGGCAGGCCGAAGGCCAGCGCCTCGGGCTCGAGCGCCGCGGCAAGGCCCCCCTCGCCGGTCAGCGCCAGCCAGACCAGCGCCAGAAAGATGCCCCTTTTCAGCAGGCTCAGGGCCATGCGGCCATCCTCGTTGCGCGTTTGAATGCCATGGCTGCGCAAGGCTATCGCAACCCCGCTGGCGGGTAAACCGCGCCAGCGGTGGTGGCCCCGGCACAGGAATGCTTGCGCAAGGTCAAGGGGGGCGCTGCCCCCCGTCCGCTTCGCCCGGGGCTCCGCCCGTTCCTTCGCTGAAATCGCTCCACCGGAGCGATTTCCGGGCGCTCGGAACCCCCCGGCGTATTTCGGGCAAGATGAAGAGGACAGGACCGAGGGCCCGCCGTTACTGCGCCGTCCAGCCGCCATCGACCGGGATTGCCGTGCCGGTGACGTTATGCGCCACCGGCGCGCACAGCCACAGCGCCAGCGCCCCGATCTCGGACGGATCGGACAGCCGGCGCGAGGGCTGTTTCTCGGCCAGCAGGCTGGCCACCCCCGCCTGGCGGTCGCCGCCCATTTCGGCCGCGCGCGCCACCACCTGCGGCTCGATGATCGCCGTCTCCGTCCAGCCCGGGCAGATGCAGTTGACCGTCACCCCGCCGCTTTCGCGACTGCCGGCGCCGGCATATTCCAGAGCCGCCACGCGGCTGAGCCCCACCAGCCCGTATTTCGACGCCACATAGGGTGCCTTGTTGGTCGAGGCCACCAGCCCGTGCACCGAGGCGATGTTGACCACCCGCCCATAGCCGCGCTCGGCCATGCCCGGCAGCGCCAGCCGCATGCAATGAAAGGCCGCGCTCAGATTGACCGAGAGCACGGCATCCCATATCTCGGGCGTGGCCTCGGCCAGCGGCACGGTGCGCTGGATGCCGGCATTGTTGACCAGAATGTCGAGCGCCTGCCAGCGCGCGATCTCGTCCATCATCGCCTCGATCGCCGCGACATCGCGCAGATCGGCATCGAAGAAGCGCACCTCGGGCGCGCCGGCGGCGTGCAACACGGCCTCGGCATGGGCCACCTGTTCGGGCGTGGCCAGCCCGTGCAGCACGATGCGCGCGCCTTCACCGGCCAGTTCCCTTGCAATTGCCAGCCCGATGCCCTGCACCGAGCCCGTCACCAGCGCCGTCTTTCCCTCAAGCAGTGCTGTCATGGCTTTTCTCCAGCTGCGCGCGCAAGGCGGTCTTGAGCACCTTGCCGTAATTGTTCTTGGGAAGCGCGGCGACGAAGACATACTCCTTCGGCCGCTTGAAGCGGGCGATCTGCGCCAGGCAATGCGCATCAAGCGCCTGAGCGCAGGGCTTGCTGCCGGGCTCGGGCACGACAAAGGCCACCACCTCTTCGCCCCATTGCGCATGCTTGCGGCCCACCACCGCCACCTCCTGCACCGACTGGTGGGTGAGCAGCGCCTCTTCCACCTCGCGCGGGTAGATATTGGTGCCGCCCGAGATGATCACATCCTTCGAGCGGTCGCGCAGGGTGACGAAGCCGGCCCCATCCATCGTGCCCATGTCGCCGGTCCACAGCCAGCCGCCGCGCAGCGCCTGCGCGCTGGCCTCGGGCGCCTGCCAGTAGCCCGGCATCACCGCCGGGCCCTGCACCAGGATCTCGCCCATCTCGCCCGGCGGCATGTCGCGCCCCTCGGTATCGGCGATGCGCACGCGCATATGCGAGAATGCGCGCCCCACCGAGCCCAGCCTTGCGCGCCAGTCGGGGTGGCGGCGCTCGGTGACCTGCTCGCGCGACAGCGCGCTGATGGTCATCGGGCTTTCGCCCTGGCCGTAGATCTGCACGAAGCGCGGCCCCATCACCTGCACCGCCTCGGTGATATCGGCCAGATACATCGGCCCGCCGCCATAGACGATGGTGCGAATGCCCATGGCGCGGCCGCCCTGCGCGCGCGCCTCGGCCACCAGCCGGCGCAGCATGGTGGGCGCGGCGAACATGTGCACATCGCTCAGCCCCGGCGCCAGCGCCAGGATCTCGGCCGGGTCAAACCCGCCCGATTCGGGCACCACATGGCGCGCGCCGCGGATGACATGCATGAAGTTGTAAAGCCCCGCGCCATGCGACATCGGCGCGCCGTAGAGCGCGGCATCGCTGGCGTGCACCTCGTCGACATCGGCGAAATAGCCCAGCACCATGGCCATGATGTTGGCGGAAGTGATGCAAACCCCCTTGGGCTTGCCGGTGGTGCCCGAGGTGTAGAACAGCCAGACCAGATCATCCGCGCCCATCGGCACCGGCGCGGGCAGCGGCTCGTGCCCGGCAAGCGCGGCAAATTCGGCGCTGCCGGCGCGGATTACCAGCCGCGTGCATTCGGGCAGGGCAAGGCCGGCACCGGTGTCATCGGAAATAAACAGCGCCTCGGCGCCGGCATTTTCCAGTATCCAGCGCAACTCGGCCGGGTGCAGCCTGGCATTGACGGGCACCGCCGCGGCCCCGGCAAACCAGATGCCGTAAAGCGCCAGCAGGTATTCGGGCCGGTTGGTCATGAACAGCGCCACCCGCGCGCCCGGGCCGATACCGCGCGCGGCCAGCGCGGCGCCGATGCCGGCGGCCTGGCGGGCAAAGCCGGCGTAATCGGCCAGCAGCGCCTCGCCGCGCATCAAGGCCGGCGCAGCGGGTTTCAGCGCCGCCGTTCTTGTCAGCCATTCGGCCGGATTCATGAAGCCCCCCAACTGCGCTTGCATGCGCGTCGTGCTGGCCGCGCTTGCCATCCCTGCGCACGAGTCTATCGTCGCGGGAGCTTGAAACAATAGGTGGAAATACCAAGCCCATGGCGCCAGGCACAGATGATGCCGCAATCGGGTTCGATCATGCCCCTGTCGGGCTGGTGGTGGCTTGCCATCGCGTCATCCGTCGCTGCAATGCGCGTTTTGGCGAAATGTTCGGCTATCGGCCCGAGGTGCTGGCCGGGCAGTCGCTTTCTGCCCTCTACCCCTCGCAGGAGGAATTCGAGCGCATCGGCGCCATCGGGCTCGAGCGGATGCGCGGCACCGGGCGTTATGATGACGAGCGCATCATGCGCCGGCGCGGCGGGCAGCTTTTCTGGTGCCGGGTGCGCGGCCAGTCGCTGACCCCGGACGACCCCTTCGCCCATGCCGTCTGGAGCTTCGCCGATCTGTCGGAAAAGCGCCCGGTGGCTCGGCTCAGCCCGCGCGAGCGCGAGATCGCCATGCTGCTGGTCGCCGGGCACACCAGCAAGGAGATCGCCTTGGCGCTGGGCATCAGCCCGCGCACCGCCGAGGCGCATCGCGCGCGGCTTTTACACAAATTCGAGGCGCGCAACAGCGCCGAGCTGATCGCCCGGCTGACCGGCGCACCGGTGTGATGCCGGAGTCGGTTGAGCACCGCAAAGCGACGGGAGATGCGCTGCTTGCCGCCGGCGAGTGTGGAGCGGGGGATGGCGGGGTGAACCCCGCCCTACAACCCGGCGATTTCCCGTAGGGCAGGGTTCACCCCGCCCTCGTGGCTCGCTCAAACAAGGGCAAATGCCGGCCCGTGCCACCCGATAGACGTGCCCGAAACGCGTTTCCGGGCGGCGAAGCCTGCCTATTCGTTGGTTCTGAGCACCCGCGCCGGGCGCGCCGCCAGCGGGCGCCAGGCAAAGGCCAGCCCGGCCAGCAGCACCGCCAGCACGCCGCCGGCCACCACTGCCAGCGCAATCCCGGGGTGAAAGGTGAAGGACAGATCCATTACCCCCACCAGTACCGCGCGCGCACCCAGCGCCCCGGCAGCCAGCGCCACCAACCCCGCCGCCGCCCCCATCAGCACTGATCGCAGCGCGAAAGAGGCAAGGATCGTGGCGCGGCTGGCGCCAAGCGTCTTGAGCACCGCCGCCTCGAACACCCGCGCGCGTTCGCCCGCTGCCGCCGCGCCGATCAGCACCACGAAACCCGTTACGAGTACCGCCAGCGCCGCCAGCGCGGTGGCCGCGGCCAGCGCCGACAGCGCCTCGGCGGCGCGCTCGGCCACCTCGCGCACGGAAATCGCGGTGACATTGGGATAGGCATTCGACAGATCGCGCAGGATCGCGCCCTCGGAGGCACGCGCGGCATGGGCGGTGACGATATGCGAATGCGGCGCCGCCTGCAGCGCGGCGGGGTTGAACACCATCACGAAACCGATGCCGCCGCTGCGAAAATCAAGCTCGCGAAAGCTGGTAATGGTGCCGGTCAGGTCGCGGCCCATCACATTGACCGTGACCTCGTCGCCCAGCGAAAGGCCCAGATCGCGCGCCTCGCTCAGGCCAAAGCTGATCAGCGGCGGGCCGGCGTAATCCTCTTGCCACCATTCGCCCTCGGCCAGCACCGTGCCCGGCGGCGGCTCGGCGGCATAGGTCAGGCCGCGATCGCCGCGCAGCACCCAGTGATCGCCCCATTCGCGCGCCTCAATGCCGTTGATCGCGGTGATGATGCCGCGCAGCTGCGGCGCGGTCTCGATATCGGCGACGGTGGGATCACCCTGCAGCCGAGCCAGCACGCCGTCGAGCTGGTCGCGCTGGATATCGATCAGGAAGAAAGAGGGCGCGCGCTCGGGCAGATCGGCGGCGATGGCGCTGCGCAGATTGGCATCGACCTGCCCCACCGCGGCCAGCACCGTCAGCCCCAGCCCCAGCGACAGCACCACCGCCACAACGCCCTCGCGCACGCCGCCCACCGCGCCCACCGCCAGCCGCAGCGCCGTATGGCCGCGCAGCGCCCGGCTGCGCGCCGCGCGGCGCATGGCCACACGCAGCGCCAGCGCCGCCAGCATCAGCACGAAAAGCGATGCCGCAATGCCCGCCGCTGTGGCCAGCGCCAGTTGCCAGACCGCGGCAAAATACGCCGCCGCGCCGATCAGCGCCGCCAGCGCCAGCCCCAGCGCCAGCAGGTAGCGCGCATGCGGGCGCGCGCGCGCCTCGGCCCCCAGCCCTCGAAACAGCGCCGCCGCGCGCACCCGTTCGACCCGCGCCAAGGGCCAGAGCGTGAACACCAGCGCCGTCAGCACCCCGTAAAGCGCGGCCTCGAAAAGCGGCGCCGGGTGTATGCCGACCGAAACCGGCACCGGCAGGCGCGCCTCCATCACCGGCGCCAGCAGGATGGGCACCGCCGCGCCCAGCGCCATCCCCGCCGCCACGCCCAGCGCCGTCAGCGCGCCGATCTGCAGGAAATAGACCGCGAATATGGTGCGCCCCTCGGCGCCCAGCGTCTTCAGCGTGGCGATGACCGGCGTCTTGCCGTCGAGATAGCTGCGCACCGCGGCCGAAACGCCGATACCACCCACCGCCAGCCCGGCAAGCCCTACCAGCACCAGAAACGCCCCGATCCGCTCGACAAAGCGGGCCACGCCGGGCGCGCCCTGGCGTGAATCGCGCCAGCGCACGCCGCCGCCCTCGAAAGCCGCCTGCGCATCGACGCGCAGCGCATCGAGGCTGTCGCCCTCGGCCAGAAGCACGCGATAGGCGACATCGAACAGCGTGCCGGGGCGCAGAAGCTGCGAATCGGCCAGCGCCTCGCTGGCGACCAGCGTGCGCGGGCCAAAGCCGAACTGCCCGCCCACCGCGTCGGGCTCACGCACAAGCGCCGCCATCAGCACGAATTCCTGCGCACCCAGGCGAAAGCGCTCGCCCGGGGCCAGGCCCAGCCGGTCGACAAGCACGCCATCCATGGCCGCGCCGGGCAAGCCCCCCTCACCCGCCAGCACCGATGCCACCGGCATGGCCGGGCTGAACTCGGCTTCGCCGATCAGCGGCCAGGCGCCGTCGATGGCCTTGATCTGGGTCACCGCGCGCTCGGAATCCTCGCCCTGCCCGACCACCGCCATCGAGCGGAAATCGACGATCTCGGACACCGCCGCCGCGCGCCCCTCGATCCAGTCGCGCTCATCGGGCTCGGCGAAACGATAGGTCAGGCGCAATTCGGCATCGCCGCCCAGGATGACCGCGCCTTCGCGTTCCAGCCCGGCCTCGATGGCGGCGCGGATCGAGCCCACCGCGGCAATCGCCCCGATCCCCAGCGCCAGGCACAACAGCAGGATGCGGAACCCCGCCAGCCCGCCGCGCAATTCGCGCAGCGCCAGCCGCAGGGGTAGCGGCAGGGCGCGCGAAACAGCGCTCACTGCGCCGCCTCCGCCGATTGTGCGCCATCAATGATGCGCCCATCATGCAGCCGTACCACCCTGTCGCAGCGCGCGGCCAGATCGGGCGCATGAGTGACCAGCACCAGCGTGGCGCCATGCCGGTCGCGCAAACCGAAGAGCAGTTCCATGATCGCCTTGCCGGTCTCGGCATCGAGGTTGCCTGTGGGCTCGTCGGCCAGCAGGATAGCCGGGCGCGGCGCGGCGGCGCGGGCAAGCGCCACGCGCTGCTGCTCGCCGCCCGAAAGCTGCGCCGGGTAGTGATGCAGCCGCGGGCCCAGCCCGACACCGCGCAGCTCTTCCTCGGCGCGCTCGAACGCATCGCGCCGCCCGGCCAGTTCCAGCGGGGTGGCGACGTTTTCCAGCGCGGTCATGGTGGGAATCAGGTGGAAAGACTGGAACACCACCCCCATATTCCCCCTGCGAAAGCGCGCCAGGCTGTCCTCGTCAAGCGCCGTAAGGTCATGGCCCAGCGCGCGCACCGAACCGGTTGTGGCGCTTTCCAGCCCGCCCATCAGCATCAGGAGAGACGATTTGCCCGAACCCGAAGGCCCCACCAGCCCCACGCTTTCGCCCCGCGCGATCTCGAGCGTGATGTCGCGCAATATCTCCACCGGGCCGGCATTGCCCATCAGGGTAAGGCCGGCATCTTCGAGCGAAAGAACGGGGTCAGTCATGAAATGCTTTCCTGAAGCTTTGATCTTTTGTGCATATGGGGTCGCAAGGGGCGCGGGCAAGCTGCGCCGGGCCGTCATGGCCGGGGTTTTCACGCTGGCGTCGGTTTTTTCCGTCGCGCCGGCGGCGCAGGCGGAACTCAGGCTGTCGGCGCTGGGCGATTCGCTCACCCAGGGCTACGGGCTGGAACAGGGCCAGGGGCTGGTGCCGCAGCTTGAAGCCTGGCTGCGCGAGCAGGGCCATGCGGTGAGCGTGCTCAATGCCGGGGTCAGTGGCGACACCACCGCGGGCGGGCTGGCGCGGCTGGACTGGACACTGGCCGACGAGCCCGACGCGATGATGGTGATCCTCGGCGGCAATGACCTGTTGCGCGGCATCGACCCGGCGGCGAGCCGCGCCAATCTCGATGCCATTCTCTCAGGGCTGGGCGAGGCGGGCATCCCCGCGCTGCTGGTCGGCATGCCGGCGCCGGGAAATTACGGCCCCGAATACCAGCAGCAATTCGAGGCGATGTATACCGAACTGGCCGAGGCGCATGATGCGCTGCTCTACCCCAACCTGCTGCAGCCGATCACCGAGAAATACGAACAGGGCATGCGCTTTGCCGATCTGATGCAGGACGATCACATCCACCCCAATGCCCAAGGCGTGGCGCAGATTGTCGAGGGGCTGGGCCCCGTGGTATCGCAACTTTTGGACAGCCTTGCCCCGGAGCCCGAACAGTGACCGAAACCTGCCTTTTCTGCCGCATCGCGGCGGGCGATCTGCCCGCGCACAAGGTGTATGAGGATGAGCACATCCTCGCCTTTCTTGATCTGCACCCCATCCGCCCCGGCCATACGCTGGTGATCCCGAAGGAGCACCAAGTCTGGTTCGAGGACCTGCCCGAGGAACTGGCCACCGCCATCACCAGTTGTTCGCAGCGCCTGGCGCGCGGCATGAAGCGGCTTTACGGGGTTGAGCGGGTGGCGATGTTCTATACCGGCATCCATGTGCCGCATGCGCATGCCCATGTCGTGCCCATGCATCATGTGCATGATGTCTCTTCGCAGGCCTATCTGGCCGAGGGGGTTGAAGGCTATGCCGTGCCGCCGCAGCTTCCGGCGGACAAGATGGCGGCGATTGCCGGCGAACTGGGCGCCCAATTGGGCGCCCAATGAGCGGGTTGCCGGGGGCTTTCCCGTCCCTCTCCCAGCACGCGACGCCTGCCCAACCCACCAACCCGCAGCCGCCGCGCGCGGGGGGAGAGATGCGCATATGACGCCGCGTTTCGTGCTTTCCGCACTTGCCGATCTCGATACGCATGGCTTCGACGCCGTCATCGATGCCCGCTCGCCCGCCGAATTCGCCGAGGCCCATTTGCCCGGCACCATCAACCTGCCGGTGCTGGATGATGTCGAGCGCGCCCGGGTCGGCACGCTCTACAAATCCAGCCGCTTCGAGGCCCGGCGGCTGGGCGCGGCGCTGATCGCGCGCAATGTGGCGGCGCATCTCGAAGGGGCGCTGGCCGAGCGCCCGGCGCGTTTTCGCCCGCTCGTCTATTGCTGGCGCGGGGGGCAGCGCTCGGGTGCCTTCGCGCTGATCCTGGGGCAGATCGGCTGGCAAGTGTCGGTGCTGGAGGGCGGCTGGCGCGCCTGGCGGCGGCTGGTGGTGCAGGCGCTTTATGATGCGCCTTTTCCGGCGCCGATCTGGCTGCTTGACGGCAATACCGGAAGCGCCAAGACGGAACTGCTGGCGCAGGTGGCGGGGCTGGGCGGGCAGGTGATCGACCTCGAGGCGCTGGCGCGCCATCGCGGGTCGGTCTTCGGGCTGAAACCGGGCGATGCGCAGCCATCGCAAAAGGCCTTCGAGGGGGCCTTGGCGATGGCGATGGCGCGGCTGGACCCGACGCGCCCGGTGCTGATCGAGGCGGAATCGAACCTGATTGGCCGGCTGCGCCTGCCGCCGGCGCTGTGGCAGGCCATGCAAGGCGCGCCGCGTATCGAGATCCGCGCGCCGCTGGCCGAGCGCGCGCGATACATCGCGCAAGATTATGCCGCCCTCGCCGCCGATAGCGGCGCCCTGGCCGAAAGGCTGGGCGCGCTGGCACCTTTCCACCCGCGCGCGCGCATCGCCAGCTGGCAAGCGCTCGCCGCCAGCGGTGAGACCGAGGCGCTGGCGACTTCGCTCATGGCCGAACATTACGACCCGCGCTATGCCCGCCAGCGCAAGCGCCAGCCCGCCCCACTGCGGGTGCTGGAAACCGCCAGCCTCGACAAGGGCGCGATCATGGCGCTGGCGCACGGGCTGCAAGACATGCTCGGCTGAGCCCCGTCAGCGCGCGCCGGCCCGCGCGGCGCGGCGCGGGCTTCGGTCCCGGCGGGCGCGGAGCGGGTGGTGGGAGCGGCCGCCGGGCCCGAAACCCGGGTGTTGCTCAGATATCCAGCAGGCCCGGATCGCGGCCCAAGTCGAGCCCTGGAAACACCGCCTGTTCGAGCATCGCGCGCTCGGTGCCGAACAGCCCGCGCAGCGCCCAGGCCGCATGCGCGCGCACATCCGCGGTCGGCATCAGGTCGCGCCCGGCATAAAGATCGCTCTCGCCCAGCCCCGGCCAGCGCCCCAGCACCCGCCCGCCACGCACGGCGCCGCCGGCGGTGAGCATGGCGCCGGCGGTGCCATGATCGGTGCCGCGGGTGCCGTTTTCGCGCACCGTGCGGCCGAACTCGGTCATCGCCAGGATCGTGGTACGTTCCCAGACCGGGCCCAGCTCGGCGCGCAGCGACAGGATCAGCCGCTCCAGCCGCTCCAGGGGCCGGCGGATGGATTGCGCCTGGCCGGCATGCGTGTCCCAGCCGGCAAGCGACAGCGCCACGATGCGCGTGTCCTCGCTCAAACGCGCCGCCGCGAAGCGCGCAAATGCATCGACCTGCGCCAGATGCCCGCCGCCCTCGCCCTCGACCGGATCGAGCGATTGCGAAAGCGCCAGCGCCTGCATGCCGGCCTCGGAAAAGCCGGCATCAAGCTCATAAAGCGCGGCCAGCAGACGCCTGCCCTGCTGGCCCACGCGCAGCTCGGTATCGGGTGCCCAGGATGGCACCGGAGCGGGGCCGTCGAGCACCGGCATCGCCTCGCGCCCGATGGCAAAGGCGGTGCTTCCATGCGCGCCGGGCATGACCTGCAGCAGCCGGTTCAGCCAGCCCTCGCGCTGCAATTGGCGTGGTGCATCCATCGCCGTGCCGGCCTCGAGCAGGTTCTGCCCGTCGAAATGCGAGCGCCGGTCGCGATAGGGGGTGGAAACCGCATCGACGAAACCCAGATCGCCCGCGCGCCAGAGCGGCATCAGCCCCTCCAGCGACGGGTGCAGGTGGTAGAAATTGTCGAGCGGCAGGCCCGGTTCGGCCGCCAGCGTCGGGCGCAGCGCCGAAAGCTCGGGCGCGCCGGCCGGGCGCAACAGGTCGAGCCCGTCGAGCGCCCCGCGCAGGATCACCACTACCAGCCGGTTGTCGCCCGGCACCGAGGCGAAGGTGGCATGGTTCAAAAACGGCATCGCCGCCGCCGAACACCCCAGCATCAGCCCGCCGCGCAGAAATGATCGCCTGTCCATGCCGGCCTTCCCTTCAGCAGCGGTTGAAGCCGGGCGAGGCCAGCACCAGCCCCACCCCTTCGGTGTTGTTCTCGGCCCCGGCGACGAGCCGGCGCAGATCGTCATCGGCCAGATCGCCCAGCGCGTGATCGACGAAATCGCGCGCATCGGGCAATCGGCGGCGCAGCCGAGCCG
The DNA here is from genome assembly GCA_020832665.1 of Pararhodobacter sp. Taxonomy (GTDB): domain Bacteria; phylum Pseudomonadota; class Alphaproteobacteria; order Rhodobacterales; family Rhodobacteraceae; genus Pararhodobacter. Next base: position 11,920 of record JAFIEG010000030.1, read on the forward strand.
GTGTCGTCATAGCCCAGTCGATGCGCGCCGCCAGGCCTTGCGGTGTGATCCAGTGTCCGAAATGCTCGGGCCAGCCATCGGGCCCGCGCGGCTCTTGCCAGGGCTGGCCCATGGCAATGAGCGGATGCACGATGACCTGCCGCACCAGACTGCGGTTCCAGCGCATCACCTCGGCACCCGTTACCCCCAGCGCCCCCAGCGCCGCGACAAGAAGGCCCAGCGGCTGGCGCGCCTTGGCGCGATCTGCAGACTGCGCCGCCGGATGCTCGGCCAGCGCAAGCGCCACGGCGCGCAGATCGCCGGCGCTTTCGCGCCAGGTTGCCGCCAGATCATCCACCAGCGCCGGCGGCGGCTCGTCGGCGATGAAATGCGCCGCCAGCTTGTGCGACAGATGCCGGGCCGTGTGCGGATGGGCCGCCAGATCGATGAGCGCCGCCTCGATATCGGCCAGGCTCGGGCGCCCGCCGCCATAGCGCCGGCCCAGCACGGTGAAGCTGCCGGGCTCGGCCCGGCGACGGCGAAACACCATTTGCGCCTGCTGATCGACGCCCAGCCCGGTCAGCAGCTTGGCGAGTTGGTGCACATCGTCCTGGCCATAGGGGCCGTCGGCGCCCAGCGTGTGCAGCTCAAGCAGTTCGCGCGCCAGATTCTCGTTCAACCCGCGCCCCTGGCGCTGGCCGAAGGGCGAGGACGGGCCGGTCGAGCCGGCCTGATCGAGATAGCGCAGCATGATCGGATGCAGCACCGCAGCGCGCAGCATGGCGTCGAAGCGGCCGGTGACATGCGGTCGGATCGCCTCGTCGATATAGGATGAAACCGCCGCCCTGAAGATGCGAGGCATGGCGCGAACGGCAAAATGGCCGGCCCAGAAGCGCACCAGCCGCTCGCGATAGGGGGTGTCGCTGTCGAGTGCGCGAGCGAATGTTCGCTGCACGGTGGCGAGATCTTCATCCGCCAGCGCCCGGCGATGCCCGCGCAACATCTCCTCGAGCGAACCACTGGGGCCGTCGGCGCCGGCCGAGTCGTCTTCAACCTCTTGCAACTGACGGCGGGTGGCGACTAGCTCGCGCCGCATGGCCTCGAGCGCCGATGTCGAGGGGCCGGGATAGCGGCGCTGCATCGCATCGGGCCCGTCAAGCTGCGCGGCCGGCGCAAGCCCGGGCGGATCGCCTGCGCGCAGGCCATCGCCGAACCGTATGGCCTGCAATGTCGTCGCTGGTGGCATGCTGCCCTCTTGCTTGCCGCAGTCGCGGCCGGCGCTCGGGTCAGGTTGGCGCCCTTCCCGGCGGTCATCATGGCAAAGTGTAGCCGATTATCGCACAATCCGCCAAGCGCGCGCCAGCGCCGCACGCCGATGTGATGGTGGCGGATGCACGCATGGCGCAAGCGCGCCGGTGTCACCCCATGCGGCAAGGCCTGGCGGCTGCAGGAAGGCCCATGGCATGAGCTTTTCGATGTTGCTTCGCAAATGGCCGTTTAGGACATCATGCCCATGATCATGGCACAAAGCCGGCTGTCGCCCTTCATTCATGACGAAACGCCCTCCGCGAAGGCGGCAACCTTCACTTGGGCTGGAGGGGGCTGGTGTGCTGGTAGCGGAGGAGGGACTTGAACCCCCGACACGCGGATTATGATTCCGCTGCTCTAACCAACTGAGCTACTCCGCCACGGGCCACGGCTAGGTAAGTCAGCCCCCATTCTGCGTCAAGCCCAAAATCGCGGCGCTGCGGCGCTGCTGGCACTCGCCAATCGGGCGCGGCGTGGCTAAATCTCGGCCCCGGAAAGGACACGCCATGCAGACCCTGCCCCTGACCCGCGACCTGGTGCTGATCGGCGGCGGCCATGCCCATGCGCTGGTGCTGCTGCGCTGGGCGATGGCGCCGCTTGCCGGTGCGCGGCTCACGCTGATCGATCCCAACCCGGTGGCGCCCTATACCGGCATGTTGCCCGGGCTGATCGCCGGGCATTACCCGCGCGCGGCGCTGGAAATGGATCTGGTGCGTCTGGCCCGCCATGCCGGGGCGCGGCTGGTGCTGGGCCGTGCCGAGGGGCTCGACCTGGCATCGGGGCATGTGCATGTGGCGGGCCGGCCACCGCTGGGCTTTGATGTGGCCTCGCTCGATATCGGAATCTCGTCCGACCTGCCCGCCCTGCCCGGCTTCGCCGCGCATGGCGTCGCCGCCAAGCCGCTGGGGGGATATGCCGCGCGCTGGGAGGCGTTTGTCGCCGAGGTCGAGGCCGGCAGGCAGAGGCCAGAGATCGCCATCATCGGCGCTGGTGTCGGCGGGGTGGAGCTGGCGCTGGCCATGGCGCACCGGCTGCACGGCGCGCCGGGGCTGAAGATCGCGCTGATCGAACGTGGCAATGAAGCGCTGCCCCATGCCGGCGGCCCGGCCCGGCGCCGGCTTGTGGCGCATCTGGTGCGCGCCGGGGTGTCGCTGATCACCGGCGCTGAGCCAGCAGAAGTGACGCCGGAGGCGCTGATCCTGGCCGATGGCCGCTCCCTGCCCGCGCGGTTGGTGCTGGGCGCGGCGGGCAGCCGGCCGCAGGGCTGGCTGGAGGGAACCGGACTGAAGCTCAGCGAAGGCTACATCACCGTCGACGCCACGCTGCGCGCGCATGCCGACCCGCCCGTCTTTGCCGCCGGCGATTGCGCGCATATGGCCCATGCGCCACGCCCCAAGGCCGGGGTTTTTGCCGTGCGCCAGGCGCCGGTGCTGGCGCATAACCTGCGCGCGGCGCTTTCGGGCGGGCGGCTGCGCACTTACCGGCCACAGCGCGACTATCTCAAGCTGGTCTCGCTGGGCTGCCGCGCGGCGCTGGCCGACAAATGGGGCATGGCGCTTGAGGGGCGCTGGCTCTGGCGGGTGAAGGACCGAATCGATCGCCGCTTCATGCGCATGTTCCACGCGCTGCCCGTGATGCCACCGCCTGCGCTGCCGCGCCCCGCCGCGCTGGGGCTGGCCGAGGCGCTGGGCGAGAAGCCCCTTTGCGGCGGCTGCGGCGCCAAGCTGGGGCCGGGGCTTTTGCGCGAGGCGCTGGCGGGGCTGCCCGCACCCTCGGGCGATGTGGCGCTGGGCGCGGGCGACGATGCGGCGGTGCTTTCGGTAGGCGGGGCGCGGCAGGTCATCGCCACCGACCATTTGCGCGCCTTCACCGAGGATCCGTTCGTGATGGCGCGCATCGCCACCCTGCACGCGCTGGGCGATATCTGGGCGATGGGGGCCACGCCGCAAGCGGCGCTGGTAAACGTAACCCTGCCGCGCCAGAGCGAGGCGCTGGCCGCAAGGATGCTGGGCGAGATCATGCAAGGCGTGAGCACCGCGCTGGCCGGGGCCGGCGCAGCGCTCGCCGGCGGGCACAGTGCCATGGGGGCCGAGCTTTCCATCGGGGTGACGGTGACAGGGTTGGCCGGCAAGCGGCTGCTCACCAAGGGCGGCGCACAGGCGGGCGAAGCGCTGGTGCTGACCCGCCCCTTGGGCAGCGGCACGCTTCTGGCCGCGGAGATGGCCAGACAGGCCAATGGCCGCGATATCGCCGCGCTCTGGGCGCTGCTGGCCCGGCCCCAGGGCGATGCCGCCGCGCTTGTTGCCGCCGATGCCGGCGCCATGACCGATGTCACCGGCTTCGGCCTTGCCGGTCATCTTGACGAGATGCTGCGCGCCAGCGGGGTGCATGCACGGCTCGACCTCGCCGCCATCCCGCTTCTGCAAGGCGCCGAGGCGCTGGCCGCGCGCGGTGTGGCCTCATCCGTAGCGCCGGCCAACCGCGCCGCGCTGATCGGGCGTATCGCGGCGCCCGACACGCCCCGCGCCGCGATGCTGCTCGACCCGCAGACAGCAGGCGGCTTTCTGGCCAGCCTGCCGGCAGACCGCGCCGAGGCGCTATGCGCCGAGTTGCGCTATCTGGGGCATGAGGCGGCGGTGATCGGCCAATTGCTGCCCGAAGGAGAAGGCCCGGCCATCCGCTGCTGAGACGCCGCCGGGCGAGGCGGTTTTTTCCGCGCGGCATGATCGGCATTCCCTGCCCCCGCCCTTGCGCTTCAACCATCCTCGGGTGAGCGGAACGCCCGGCGCAGCTCGGCAAGCCCGTCGCGTTCATACCAGCGGCCATGCGCCAGGATCACCCGCTCGGGCGCCCAGCCGATCATCGCCTGCACGATATCGCGCAGATGGCCGGGTCGGCGGCGAAAGCTCGCCGCGATGTCGCGCGGCATGCCCCCGTTCGGGTCGGCAACCCCGCCAAGGCGGATCAGCGGGCGCATCCACCACGGCACCTTCGCCGGCTCGAAATTCTCGATCAGATCGGTCAGCACCAGCGTGCGGCTGGCGCGGTGAAGGAACACCACCTCGCGATGCCAGCCCGAATCGGCCAGACGCTGGTCGATCTGTCCGGCCCAGGCCGGCGGCGCATCATCGCCGAGCTCGTGATCGAGCCGCAGTGCCACCCCCCGGCTGGCCGCGCGCGCCACCACGCCGGGGCTGCCCCATGCAATCGCCTGGGGGAAGCGCGCCTGCCATTCGGGCAACCAGGCGTAATGTATCCAGTTCGGCGCGATCAGGTGCCGCACCGGTCCCAACCCCGCCACGGCATCGGCCAGGCCGCCCTCATCGGCAATGGGCGAATGCACCCAGATGCCGCCATCGGCCAGACGGATCACAGTCATGCGGGTGGGAAAGGGCATGCCGTAGAAGCGAATCCAGCCACCATCGGCGATCCAGATATCGGGCGCTACGGGTTTGAGCGCATAGTGCGGCTCGTATCCGGTGGGGCGGGCCATTAATGAAACCTTGCGATTTGCGCCGCGCGAGCTTCAGCCGGGCGCCAGTTCACCCGCCAGCGCGCGCTCGATCAGCGCCGCGCTCTCGTCAATGCCGTAAAGCGCGATGAAGCCGCCAAAGCGAGGGCCTTCCGAGGCGCCCAGCAGCACCTCGTAGAGGGCCTTGAACCAGGCGCGCAGCGGCTCGAAGCCATGCTCGCGGCCAACGGCAAAGACCATGCTCTGCAGCGCCTCGCCATCGAGCCCGCCATCCCACGCCCGCAACCTCGCCAGCAAATCCTCCATCGCCGCGCGCTCGCGATCATCGGGCAGGCGGAATACCCGCTTCGGCGCCACGAAATCGCGGAAATAGCGCACGGCATATTCGGCGGCGGCGTCCAGGTCGGGGTGGGTCTCGGGGCTGGCCTCGGGCGCGTAGCGGCGGATGAAGCCCCACAGCCCGGCCTTGTCCTGCGCGCCGGCGACCGAGGCGAGGTTGAGCAGCATCGCGAAGCTGACCACCATGCGGCTTTCGGGCGGGTTGCCCGAATGGATGTGCCAGACCGGATTCGCCAGTTGCTGCTCGGTGCTCTGGCCAGGAAAGGCGCGCAGCTGCTGGTGGTATTCATCCACCGCCTTGGGGATCACATCCCACCACAGCCGCTTCGCCGTGCGCGGCTTTTGATACATGAAATAGGACAAGCTCTCGGTCGCGGCATAGGTCAGCCATTCGTCGATTGTCAGACCATTGCCCTTGGATTTCGAGATCTTCTCGCCATTCTCGTCAAGGAACAGCTCATAAGTGAAATGCTGCGGCGCCCGCCCGCCAAGGATTTCACAAATCCGATCATAGATCGGTGTATTCGTGCTGTGATCCTTGCCATACATTTCAAAATCCACATCCAGCGCCGCCCAGCGCGCGCCGAAATCGGGCTTCCATTGCAGTTTCACCTGCCCGCCGGTGACCGGCAATGTCCATTCGCGCCCGTCCTCGTCATCGAAGGTGACGGTGCCCTCGCGCGCATCCACATGCCTGATCGGCACATAGAGCACGCGGCCGGTTTCGGGGTGGATGGGCAGGAAGATGGAATAGGTCTGCTGGCGCTCCTCGCGCAGCGATTTCAGCATCACCGCCATGAGATCGTCATAGCGCTCGGCGGCGCGCAACAGCACCTCGTCAAAGCGGCCCGAGCGGTAGAAATCGGTGGCCGAGATGAATTCGTATTCGAACCCGAAAGTATCGAGAAACCGCCGCAGCATGGCGTTGTTGTGCTCGCCGAAGCTTGCATGCGTGCCGAACGGGTCGGGCACGGCGGTGAGCGGGCGCTGCAGATGCTCGCGCAGCATGGCGGGATCGGGCACATTGTCGGGCACCTTGCGCATGCCGTCCATGTCGTCGGAAAAGCACACCAGCCTGGTGGGAATGTCCGAGATCTCCTCGAAGGCGCGGCGGATCATGGTGGTGCGCGCCACCTCGCCGAAAGTGCCGATATGCGGCAGCCCCGAAGGGCCATAGCCGGTCTCGAACAGCACATGGCCCTTGGCGGGCGGACTGTCCCCGAAACGCTCGAGCAGCTTGCGCGCTTCCTCGAAAGGCCAGGCCTTCGAATTCATCGCGGCGTCGCGCAGGCTTGTCATGGCTGTCTCTTTCATTTTTTCGGCCGCCTTGCGGGGCCGGGGAACGGGCAAGGCTTCCTATTGCCCGCCGGTGCGGCAGTCAATAATCTCGCAGGTGACAACCGGAAAGGACACACCATGGCCAAGCCGCTCGCAGCGATGTCACCGCAGGATTGCCTGGTGGCGATCATGCTGGCCACATCCGTTGCCGATTCGGAAATCCGCACCGCCGAGCTTCTGGCCATCGAGCAGCAGGTCAACCAGTTGCCGATCTTCGCCGGCTACGATTTCGACCGCGTGAAGAGCATCGGCCAGACCGTGTTCGAGCTGTTCGAGGAAGAAGACGGGCTCGATGCCCTGTTCGGGCTTGTCCGCGATGCCCTGCCCCGGCGCCTGCACGAGACTGCCTATGCGCTGGCCTGCGACATCGCCGCCGCCGATGGCAAGCTGATGCAGAGCGAACTGCGCATGTTGGAGGAGATGCGCCACGAACTGGCCATCGACCGGCTGCACGCCGCTGCCATCGAACGCGGTGCGCGGGCGCGGCACATGACGCTGTGATCGGAGCTTGCCTGAAGGCCAGGCGGGCTCAGCCGCCGCGCCCCACCGCGACCAGCCCCAGCGAGCGCGCCGCATCCAGCGACAGGATCGTGCTGTCCAGCCCGCGCGGGCGCTGATAACGGCGCACTGCCTCGGCGGTGGTGCTATCCATGCTGCCGGTGGCGGTGCCCTCGTGATAGCCGCGCACGATCAGCGCGCGCTGCAGCGAGGCGACGAAATCGGCATCCATCTGCTCGGGGCAGGGCACGGCGAACTGGCGTTCTTCCATCGCGGCGGCATCGGATGCGATCGCGTCATCGGCAACAACCGGCACCATGTCGCTGGCCAGGCAACCGGGCAACCCGCGCATCACCGGCGCGGCTTCGCCGGTATCGGCGCGCGTGGCCGCCGCGTCGGGTGCCGTGCTGTCAGGCGCCGTGCTCTGGCAGGCGGCCAGCACCAGCACCGCAACCAGCGGCAGAGCCGTGCGGAGATGTCGATTCGACAGGGCGTTCATGGCATTCACCAGCGCGTTGTTGTTGCGGTTTCGTAAACAATGCTGGCCCCCGAAAGCGGCGAAATCCGGGCAGGAGGGCGGCGCGATCGAGGTCTTGCCAAGGCGATGCATGGGCATGGCGCGGCGGCTTCGGCGCTCTGGTCAAGCGCGCGCGCTTGTCCTATGTCGGTGCAAAACCGGCAGGGCCAGAAAGGGACGAGAGAAACGCATGGCGAAGATTACCTATATCGAGTTCAACGGCACCGAACATGTCGTCGATGTGCCCACGGGGCTGACCGTGATGGAGGGCGCGCGCGACAACGGCATCCCCGGCATCGAGGCCGATTGCGGCGGCGCCTGTGCCTGTTCGACCTGCCATGTCTATGTTGCCGAGGACTGGGTCGCGAAACTGCCCGACCGCGACCCGATGGAAGAGGACATGCTCGATTTCGCCTGGCAGCCTGACCCGGTGCGCTCGCGCCTGACCTGCCAGATTCGCGTTTCCGACGAGCTGGACGGCCTGGTGGTGCACATGCCCGAAAAGCAGATCTGAGCGGTCATGGCGCTGCCACTGGCCACACAGGCGCGTTACTGGGGCGCCGCGGCGCTGGGTCTGGCGCTTGTGCTGTGGTTTCTGGGCGATGTCATCATGCCCTTCGTGCTGGGGGCGGCGCTGGCCTATTTCCTCAACCCGGTGGTCAACGCGCTGGAACGGCTGGGGCTGGGGCGGGTCATGGCCACGGTGGCGATTTCGGTCCTGGCGCTGATGGCGCTGGCATTGGCGCTGGCGCTTCTGGTGCCGGCGCTGATCACTCAGGCGCTGGAACTGGCCGAGGCGGCGCCGGGCCTTCTGGCCACGCTGCAGGCGGCGATGGCAGAGCGCTGGCCCGCCCTGGCCGATGGCAGCGCGCTGCCCGATGGGCTGCTCGACGATCTGGGCGCATGGGCACAGGCGCGTAGCGGCGAGATGCTCGAGGGGCTGTTGTCGTCGTTTCGCTCGCTGGTCACGGTGCTTTTGCTGCTGGTGGTGGTGCCGGTGGTCTGTGTCTATCTGCTGGTAGATTGGCCCCGGCTGGTGGCCCGGATCGACGCGCTGTTGCCGCGCCAGCACGCGCCGACCCTGCGCAAGCTGGCGCATGACATGGACCGCGCCATCGCCGGCTTCATTCGTGGCATGGGTTCGGTCTGCCTGATGATGGCCACCTATTACGGCATCGCGCTGATGGCGGTGGGGCTGCAATTCGGGCTGTTTGTCGGCGTCGTCGCCGGGATTCTGACCTTCATTCCCTATGTCGGCGCCGTGCTGGGGGGCATTCTGGCCATCGGGCTGGGGCTGTTCCAGTTCTGGGGCGACTGGTTCTCGGTGGCGCTGGTGGCGGGGGTCTTTCTGGCCGGGCAGGCGGTTGAGGGCAACCTGATCACGCCACGCATTGTCGGCCGCTCGGTGGGGCTGCACCCGGTCTGGGTGCTGTTCGCCATCGCCGTTTTCGGCTCGCTCTTCGGCTTTGTCGGGCTTCTGGTGGCGGTGCCGCTGGCGGCGGCGGCCGGGGTTCTGATCCGCCACGGTGTGACGCTTTATCAGCAAAGCCCGCTCTATCAGCCCGAAAGCGCCGGCGACGAGCCCGCCGATGGCGGCAACCGCGATGACTGAGCGCCGCCCGCGCCAGCTGACGCTGGGCCTGCACCTGCCCGCCGCGATGGCGCGCGAGGATTTTCTCGAAGCTCCCTCGAATGCGCTGGCGCTGTCGGCCATCGAGGACCGGGCCGGGCTGCCCGGAGGCAAGCTGGTGCTGACCGGGCCCAGGGGCTCGGGCAAGACGCATCTGGCCCATATCTGGGCAAGCCGCACCGGGGCGCGCCTTGTTGACCCGCGCACGCTGGCCGCCGATCTGCCGGTGTTGCTGTCACTGCCGGCGGCATCGGCGGTGGTGCTCGATGATGCCGAGGCGCTGGCCGGGCGGCAATCGGCGGAAGAGGCGCTGTTTCACCTGCACAACCACCTGATGACCGGGGGCGGCAGCCTGCTTGTGACCGCGCGCCACCCGGTGCGCGACTGGGGGCTGTGGTTACCCGACCTGGCCTCGCGGCTTACAGCGGCGGTGCATGTGGCGCTGGCACCGCCCGATGACGCGCTCATTGCCGCGGTGCTGGTCAAGCTGTTCAACGACCGCCAGTTGACGGTGCAGCCGGCGCTGATCGATTACCTGCTGGGCCGGATGGAGCGCTCGCTGGCCAGCGCCCGCGCGCTGGTGGACCGGCTCGATGCGCGCGCCTATGCGCTCAAGCGCCCGGTTACGCGCCAGCTTGCGCAAGAGGTGCTGGCCGAAGAACCCGGTTTCGACATCGCCATTGACAGCACCGAAAGCGGGCACGAACAGGACGAGCATTGACACATGTCATTGCCTTGCCACACTGGGCGGGCAGGATGGCTGGATGAACCACGAAGATTTTCTCAACGCACCCTTCCCCGAATCGGTAAATCCGCCCGAGGGGTTCGATGCCGCCTCGCCGGCGCGCTTCTTCAACCGCGAATTGTCGTGGCTGGCCTTCAACTGGCGGGTGCTGGAAGAGGCCTCGAACCCGCGCGTGCCGCTCTTGGAGCGGGTGCGCTTCCTGTCGATCTCGGCCACCAATCTTGACGAATTCTACACCGTGCGTGTGGCCGGACTGCGCGAGCTTACCCATGCCGGTAACTCCACGCCCTCGATCGACGGGCTGACCCCGGCCGAGCAGCTTACCCGGATCAATGAAATCGCCCGCCGCCTGATGGCCGCCCAGCAAGAGACCTTTGCCACCCTGCGCCGGGCGCTCGAAAACGAGAACATACTGATTCTCGACCGCGCCGGGCTGAGCGATAGCGACCGCGCCTATCTCGACAGCTTCTTCATCGCCAACGTCTTTCCCGTGCTCTCGCCGCTGGCGATCGACCCGGCGCATCCCTTCCCCTTCATTCCCAATACCGGTTTCTGCCTGGCGCTGCAGATCGAGCGCCGCGCCGACGGGCTGAAACGCAACGCGCTGTTGCCGGTGCCGCAGCAGATCGACCGCTTCATCGCCCTGCCCGATGACGGTGCGCGCCACCGCTTCCTGCCGCTGGAAGAGCTGCTGCTCGACCGGCTGCAGGCGCTGTTTCCCGGCTATGTCGCGCGCCATCACTGCGGTTTCAGGGTGCTGCGCGATTCCGATATCGAGGTCGAGGAAGAGGCCGAGGACCTGGTGCGCGAGTTCGAGGTCGCGCTGAAGCGCCGCCGGCGCGGCGAGGTCGTGCGGCTGAAACTCAGCGAAGGCGCGCATGACGAGTTGCGCGACCTGATCATGGACGAACTGGAGGTCGTGCCCGACGAGGTTGTCGAGGTCGATGGCCTGCTGGGCATGGCCGATCTGAAGGAGCTGATCCTCGAATCGCGGCGCGATCTGCAATGGCCCACCTTCACCCCGCGCGTGCCCGAGCGCGTGCAGGACCATGAGGGCGACATGTTCGCCGCCATCCGCCAGAAGGACATGCTGCTGCACCACCCCTACGAGACCTTCGACATGGTGGTGCGCTTTCTCGAACAGGCCGCGCGCGACCCCGATGTGCTTGCCATCAAGCAGACGCTTTACCGCACCTCGCGCGAAAGCCCGATCGTGGCCGCACTGTGCGAGGCCGCCGAGGCCGGCAAGTCGGTCACCGGCTTTGTCGAACTCAAGGCACGATTCGACGAGGCCGCCAATATCCGCCAGTCGCGGCGGCTGGAACGCGCCGGCGCGCATGTCGTCTATGGCTTCATCAACTACAAGACCCATGCCAAGATCTCGGCCGTGGTGCGCCGCGAGGGCGCGCGGCTGGTCACCTATACACATTGGGGCACCGGCAACTATCACCCGATCACCGCGCGCATCTATACCGATTTGAGCCTGTTTACCTGCGATGCCGCGCTGGGGCGCGACGCGGTTCGGGTGTTCAACTATCTGTCGGGCTATGCCGAACCGGAAGTGCTGGAAAACCTTGCCATCTCGCCGCTTACGCTCAAGGACCGGCTGCTTGAACTGATCGCGGCCGAGGCCGAACACGCCCGCGCCGGCCAGCCCGCACAGATCTGGGCCAAGATGAATTCGGTGGTCGAGCCCGACGTGATCGACGCGCTTTATGCCGCCAGCCAGGCCGGGGTAAGGATCTCGCTGGTGGTGCGCGGCATCTGCGGGCTCAGGCCCGGTATTCGCGGCCTGTCGGAAAACATCCGCGTGAAATCGATTGTCGGGCGCTTTCTGGAGCATTCGCGCATCATCTGCTTCGGCTCGGGACAGGGGCTGCCATCGGATGCGGCGCGCGTGTTCATCTCATCGGCCGACTGGATGGGCCGCAACCTGTTGCGGCGGGTCGAGACACTGGTGGAAATCCAGAACCCCACCGTCAAGGCCCAGATCATGCGCCAGATCATGGCCGCCAATCTGCATGATTCGGCACAAAGCTGGGTGCTCGATGCCGATGGCCACTTCACCCGCTCGCTGCCCGAGGCCGACACCGCCTCGCCCGATGACCCGCGCCCGTTCAACTGTCATCGATTCTTCATGGAAAACCCCTCGCTTTCGGGGCGCGGATCGGCCGGAGCGCGTGACGTGCCGGAACTGGCCCATGGCAACGATTGAGCAGCATGAACCGGGCCGGGAAACGGACTTATTATGGCCCGTGAGAAGCGCGTTCGAACTCGTTTTTTCCAGCTTGCGGCCAATGACACGAGATCGGACCGGGCGATATGTCGCCGACAGGCGCGGACGGGCTTTCTCGATCATGTCACGACTGCTAAACAGGGCAGGAAGCAGCCAGATGGTCAAGACGGCATGAATGCCCGCGGCGAAGATGTCAGCTCGGTCGCCGGCACCCCGTTTCGCGGCTTCTTCGGCGGCGCGCTCTTTGCCGATCCGTCGCGACGCGCGCTCGAACGCGTCGGCGTGATTGATGTCGGCTCGAACTCGGTGCGGCTGGTGGTCTTTGACGGCGCCGCGCGTTCGCCGGCCTATTTCTTCAACGAAAAGGTGCTTTGCGGTCTGGGCCGCGGCATGTCCCAGACCGGCCGGCTGAACCCCGAGGGGCGCGAACGCGCCCTCGCCGCGCTGCGCCGCTTCGCGCTTCTGGCGCGCGAGATGAATCTCAGCAGCCTGACCACCATCGCCACTGCCGCCATGCGCGAGGCCGAGGATGGCGAAGCATTCCGCGCCGAGGTCGAACAGGCCACGGGGCTGCAGGTGCAGATCATCGATGGCGGGGAAGAGGCGCGGCTGTCGGCGCAGGGTGTGCTGCTGGGCTGGCCGGGCGCGCATGGGCTAGTCTGCGATATCGGCGGCTCGTCGATGGAACTGGCCGAGATCGGCGACAACAGCGTCGGCGCGCGCGTGAGTTCGCCGCTGGGCCCGTTCCGGCTGCAGCAGATCGAGGGCGGCAAGAAGGGGCTGAAGCTGCATGTGAACGAGGTACTGCAGGGTCTGCGCCAGCAGATGCAGGGCGATTACCAGGTGCTCTATCTCGTCGGCGGCTCATGGCGGGCGCTGGCGCGGCTCGACATGGCGCGCCGCGGCTATCCGCTGACGGTGATGCATGAGTACGAGATGACGCCGAAATCCATCCGCAGGACAATGGAATGGCTCAAGGGCCAGAACATGAAGGAGCTGCGCCAGCAGACCGGCACCTCGGCCGAGCGTCTGGCTCTGGTGCCGCTGGCGGTGCAGGTGCTGCGCCCGCTTCTGCACATCTTCCGCCCGCGCGCGGTGTTCCTGTCCAGCTACGGAATCCGCGAGGGGATGCTTTTCGAGCAGATGCCCGACCGGCTGCGCGCACGCGATCCGCTGATCGAGGCTTGCCGCCATCTGGAAGCCGCCAATGCCCGCCTGCCCGGCTTTGGCCGCAAGCTGTTCGACTTCCTCATGCCGCTATACCGCAACGCCCCGCCTGAGCGCATGCGGCTGATCAAGGCCGCCTGCCTGCTGCACGATGTCAACTGGCGCGCGCATCCCGATTACCGCCCGGAAAGCTGCTTTGACACCGCGACGCGGGCCAATCTGGGCGGCATGGATCACAAGGGGCGGGTCTATCTGGGCCTGGCGCTCATGAACCGCTACAAATCGGGCGGCATCAATGGGCGCATGGCGCCACTGATGAAGCTTCTGTCGGAAGAAGAAGTCCGCCACGCGGTGATGCTGGGCAGGGCCATGCGCTTCGGGGCCATGTTCTCGGTCGGCGGCCCGGAATCGGCGGGCGCGTTGCGCTATTACCCCAAGAAAAAGCTTCTGGAACTGATCCTGCAGCCGGCGATGAAGGACCTGTTCGGTGAAGTCGCGCAAAACCGCTTCGCCTCGCTCGCCAAGACGCTGGGGGTAGAGACCAAGGTGCGCGTGGCGCGGGGGGCGGGAAATGGCCCCAAGGTCGCCGCCACGCCAGGCGATGCCGCGTAGGGTGGGCAATATTGCCCACCCTGCCCGCCCCGCGACAGATCAGATATCGAATTTCACGCCTTGCGCCAGCGGCAACTCGGCGGAATAGTTGACCGTGTTAGTGGCCCGGCGCATATAGCCTTTCCACGCGTCCGAGCCGCTCTCGCGCCCGCCACCGGTTTCCTTCTCGCCGCCGAAGGCGCCGCCGATCTCGGCACCCGAAGGCCCGATATTGACATTGGCGATGCCGACATCGGCCGTTTGCAGGAAACGCTCGGATTCGCGCATGTTCAGCGTGAAAATGCAGCCCGAAAGCCCCTGCGGCACGTCGTTATGCATGGCCAGCGCATCGTCGAAATCGCGGTAGCGCATGGCATAAAGGATGGGCGCAAAGGTCTCTTCGCGCACAACCGCGCCTTGCGCCGGCATCTCCACCAGCGCCGGGGTGACATAGGCGCCGCCCGCCACCGCCTCGACCGGCGCGCCGCCATGCACGGTGCCGCCCTCTTCACGCGCACGCTCCAGCGCCGCGGCCATGCGCGCGCGCGCCTCCATGTCGATCAACGGGCCCACCAGCGTGCCCTCTTCGCGCGGGTCGCCCACGGGCAGGCTGGCATAGGCGGCCTTGAGCCGGCCCACCAGATCGTCTGCGATATCCTCATGCACGATCAGCCGGCGCAACGAGGTGCAGCGCTGCCCGCAGGTGCCCACCGCCGAAAAGACAATGGCGCGCACCGCCATTTCCAGATCGGCCGAGGGGGCGACGATCATCCCGTTATTGCCGCCCAGCTCCAGGATCGAGCGGCCGAAGCGCTCGGCCACCTTGGGCGCCACGATCCGGCCCATGCGGGTTGAGCCGGTGGCCGAAACCAGCGGAATGTCGGGCGCGGTGACCAGCGCCTCGCCCTGCTCGGCCCCCCCGATGACCAGTTGTAACAGCCCCTCGGGCGCGTCATCGCCAAAGCGCGCCAGCGCGCGCTCGAAGATCACCTTGCAGGCCATGGCCGTCAGCGGCGACTTGTCCGAGGGCTTCCAGATCACCGGGTCACCGCAAACCAGCGCCAGCGCCGTGTTCCACGACCACACCGCGACCGGGAAGTTGAACGCCGTGATCACCGCCGCCGGCCCCAGCGGGTGCCAGGTCTCGCGCATGACATGGCCCGGGCGCTCGCTGGCGATGGTCAGCCCGTAAAGCTGGCGCGACAGGCCCACGGCGAAATCGCAGATATCGATCATCTCCTGCACTTCGCCCAGACCTTCCGAGGTGATCTTGCCCGCCTCGATCGTCACCATCGCGCCAAGGGCCTCCTTGGCCGCGCGCAGCTCTTCGCCCAAAAGCCGCACCAGCTCGCCCCGGCGCGGGGCCGGCACCTGCCGCCAGGCATCGAAGGCGGCGCGGGCACGGGCGCGGATAGCGGCGATATCGGCAACCGGCGTGGGCGCGATGCGGGCGATCTCGGCACCGTCGATGGGTGAATGCACGGCCAGCGCGCCCTCGCGAAACGCGGCAGGGTCAAGCCCGCAGGCGGTCAGCACCTGTTCGGCGGTTCTCAGCTCGGTCATGGCGGTCTCCCTTTCTGATCGGGCGGCACCATAAGCGGGCGGCGTGGCGGCGAAAAGGGGGGCGCGTTGCCCTTTCACCCCCGTGCCCTTGCATTTACGCCACCGGCGACAAGGCAAGGCGGAAGACAGGGGCAATTGACCGGTCTTTCGCGCATTAGTCAGACCGGCCGGCCCGCCCTTTCCGGGGCGGGGGTTGAAGTTTGCGCCCGCAGCATCGATACTGCGCGACATGGATCGGGAAGGGGTCGCCACCGGGCGCCGCGCCTGATCAAGGGCTCGCGCTATTGCGCCGCGGCCCGCTGCGCTCCGCTCAGGAGGTGGTGACACCGGCCCCGGCCCGCCCGGCAGGCCCTGTACCAGCCTCGACCGTTCTCGGGGCGCATGATGCGAAACACGAAAGAAGAAAGGACGATGCCATGAGCATGACCAACGAGGAAATCAAGCGCCGGATCGAAGAGCTGCAGGAATCGGGGATGACGCTGGCCGCCCGCGCACTGATCCGCGAACTCAGTTACCGCGAGCGCCAGGAGGCCTGAGCGCGGCAATTGCGCCGCGTCGGTATCGGCATGCATGACGGGGCACCAGCACGGTGCCCCGTTTGCGTTTGCGCTCTCAGCGCGCGCGGCTGAGCACGGCGCCGGGCCGCGCCTGCCAGATCGCGCGGGTGATCAGACCGGCAACCACCGCCTTGATGATGTCGCCGGGGATGAACGCGCCCAACGCGGTGATCGCCTGCAGCGGCGTCAGTCCGGCAAACACCATCATGCCGCCCACGCCGAAGGCATAAAGCACCACCACCCCGCCAAGCAGCGCCCCGGCACCGGCGGCAATCGACAGATCGACCCCGCGCCAGCGTGCGGTGATCCAGCCCGCGACGAAGGCCGCCACCGGAAAGCCGAACAGAAAGCCCGCCGTCGGCCCGACGAACACGCCCAGCCCCCCGCGCCCGCCGGCCAGAAGCGGCAGGCCCAGCGCCACGAGCAACAGAAAAAGAAGCACCGCCAGCGCCCCGCGCCGCGCGCCCAGAACGGTGCCGGCCAGCATGACGCCAAGGCTTTGCGCCGAGATCGGCACGCCGGTGATAAGCATGAAACTGGGAAACAGCCCCAGCACGGCAATCAGCGCCGCGAACAGGGCGATCAGGGCAACGGATCGTTCCATGATGTTTTCCTTCATTTCCGGGCAGGGCCTGAAAACCCGCCCCGCGCGCGCAAGGCTTCCGCGACATGCGTGGCATCGTCAAGGGCGATCAGCACCAGCGGCACCGCCGTCTGCACCCCAGCGCGGCGAGTGGAGCGCGCGCGCCACGCCTCGCGCAGGTGACCGGCCTTGAGTGCCAGCGCCGGGATCGCGCGCACCGCCAGCGCCACCACCAGCGCCAGCCGGTCGGTGCGCAGCCCTGCCCGCGCCAGCGGCGTCATCAGCCATTCCAGCACCGCCATCATGTCATCCAGCACGGTGGTCAGTGTCACCAGATTGGCCAGCGCCACCAGCGCCAGGATGCGCAGGCAAATCACCAGCCCCAGCCGTGCCTCGCCCAGCACCAGATGCCAGGCCATGATGATGGCCAGAATCAGCCAGAGCGGGCGCAACAGCCTGATGCCACGGCGCAGCGCCACGGCGCCGAGGCTGGCATAAAGCGCGGCTGTTGCCGCCACCAGCGCGGCGATGATCGCCGGCTCGGTCACCGGCAGCACCAGCACCACGGCCAGCGCCAGGGCCGCCATCTTGGCCCCCGCCGGCAGCGCATGCAGCCAGCTGCGCGTCTCCAGCGTCATTGCCAGCATGGTGCCTCGCCCCCCAGCGCGTTCATCCGCTCGACATAGGCCGCCAGCACCGGCGCGGCCGGGCCATCGGCCTGAAGCCGCCCCTCTTCGAGCCACAGCACCCGGTCGAAACCGTTGAGCCTCGCCGGGTCATGGGTAACCATGACAAGTTGCTGGCCCAGCGCTTCCAGCGCGCGGTGAAGCTGCATGGTGGTGGGCAGGTCCAGCCCGGTGAAGGGCTCGTCGAGCAAGATCACGGCGGGCTCCATCGCCAGCACCGCCATCAGGCACAGGTAATGGCGCTGTCCCTGCGAAAGCGCATGCGTGGGCCGCGCGCCCCAGTCGGCGCGGCCATGCCGTTCGAGCACCGCCCGCGCCTGCTCGCGCGCCGCGTCGCGCGCGGCGCCAAGCTGGCGGATGCCAAAGGCGATCTCTTCCTCGACGGTGGGAAAGATGATCTGATGGTCGGGGTTCTGGAACAGGATGCCCAGCTTGCGAATGGCACCCGCGCGGTCGCGCGCCATGTCCACCCCATCGACCTGCACGCGGCCCTGATCGGGCTCTTGCAGGCCGGCGATGACGCGCAGCAGGCTGGTCTTGCCCGAACCGTTGCGCCCGACAATGCCGATGCGGCGCTCGCGCAGATGCAGCGACAGCGGCGCCAGCACCGCCCGCCCCTCGATGGTGAGCGCGATGTCTTCCACGATGATGCCGCCGCCCTCGCCCAACGCGCCGCGCCTCGCCATGCCGTTTGCGTTGCGCGCGCTTTCCCATGCCTTTGCCCCGCAGGCAAGGGCTACGGCCCTTCAAGCGCCCGCAAGGCGCACGGGGTGGGTGGGCGGGAGTGCGGCTTGCGGGCGCTTCTCGCTCATCCCTCGGGCGGTCGTTGCCCTTGCGTTAGCCGATGCAATCAACCAAAACCTGCATGAAAGCGAAATCAGAGCTGGCGCGAGGCCTCGATCACCAGCGCGTCGAGCTGCTCGCCGCCCTTGGCGACGTATTCCTTGAGCTGCTCGCGCATGCGCGGCTCCCAATAGTCGCGCAGATGCGCCGCCACGCGCTCAGCCTGATCATCGCCCCTCTGGCTGCGAAAGAAGGTGGCAATCTGATTTGCCATGTGAACCATCTTCTCAGGCGACATCGGGCACCTCGAATTGAATGCGCTCGGGATGGGTATAGGCGTCAAAAGCGCCGTCACGGGCAAAGGCGGCAAGCGTCATCCCCGCCCCCTCGGCCAGGCGCAGCGCATGCGCGGTGGGCGCCGAGACGGCAATCAGCACCGGCGCGCCGGCCATCGCCGCCTTCTGCACCAGCTCGACCGACAGCCGCGAGGTCAGCACGAAAGCCCCCTGCCCCGCCGCCATGCCCTGCCGCGCCATCGCGCCGATAAGCTTGTCGAGCGCGTTGTGGCGGCCGATATCCTCGCGCGCCAGGATCAGCCCCTCGCCGGGGCGCAGAAAACCCGCCGCATGGGTGCCGCGCGTGCGCGCATGCAGCGGCTGGCAGGCGCGCAATGCCTCGGTTGAATGCGCCACCTCGGCCGCACTCAGCCGCAGCATGTTGCCCGCCACCGAGGGCAGCGGGCGCATCGCCGCTTCCAGGCTGTCGATGCCGCACAGCCCGCAGCCCACCGGCCCCGCCGTAAAGCGCCGTCGCGCGGCCAGTTGCGCCGAGCGCTCGGCGCGCAGCCACAGCCGCGCCTCGACGCCCAGCTCATGCGCCACGGCTTCGAAAGCCTCGACCTCGGCAGCGCTCTGAACGATGCCCTCGCTGAGCAGGAAACCCAGCGCGAAATCCACTATATCGCCGGGGCTGGCCATCATCACCGCCAGCGTGCTGCCATCGACGACGATGGCCACCGCCACTTCTTCGGGCAGGGCCCGGTACACCTCGGCGCGGCTTCCCGCGCGCCAGGCGATGCCGGGCCGGCTGCGATGGGCGGGAAGGCGCATGGCGCCTACTCCGCCGCCGGCATGATGCGCCGCGCCCGTGCCGCCAGATCGGCATATTCCTCCTGCCAGTCGCTGGGCCCGTTCGACAGCGACACCTGCACCGCCGTGACCTTGTATTCGGGGCAGTTGGTGGCCCAGTCCGAGAAATCGGTGGTCACCACATTGGCCTGGGTATCGGGGTGGTGGAAGGTGGTATAGACCACGCCGGGGCTGACCCGATCGGTCAGATGCGCGCGCAGCGCCGTCTCGCCCGAGCGCGAGGCGATCTTCACCCAATCGCCTTCGTTGATGCCGCGCGTCTCGGCATCATGGGGGTGGATTTCCAGCACATCCTCCTGATGCCAGACCACATTCGCCGTGCGCCGCGTCTGCGCGCCGACATTGTATTGCGACAGGATCCGCCCGGTGGTGAGTAAAAGCGGAAAGCGCGGGCCCGTCCGCTCGTCGGTGGGCACATATTCGGTGATCATCAACCGCCCCTTGCCGCGCATGAAGCCATCGACATGCATCAAGGGCGTGCCCTCGGGCGCGCTGTCGTTGCACGGCCACTGCACCGAACCCTTCTCTTCAAGTAGCGCGTAATCGACACCGGCGAAGCTGGGCGTGGTGGCGGCGATTTCCTCCATGATCTGCGCGGGGTGTGTGTAGTGCCAGCGAGCGCCCATGGCATTGGCCAGCATCTGGGTGATCTCCCAGTCGCCAAAACCGTTGAGCGGCGCCATCACGCGGCGCACGCGGTTGATGCGCCGCTCGGCATTGGTGAAGGTGCCGTCCTTTTCCAGAAAGGTCGAACCCGGCAGGAAGACATGCGCGTAATTGGCCGTCTCGTTGAGAAACAGGTCATGCACGATGACGCATTCCATCGCCGCCAGCCCGGCCGCGACATGCTTGGTGTCGGGGTCCGATTGCAGGATATCCTCGCCCTGGCAGTAGAGCCCCTTGAAGCTGCCATCGACCGCGGCATCGAGCATGTTGGGAATGCGCAGGCCCGGCTCGGGGTCAATGCTCACCCCCCACAGGCGCTCGTAGATTTCGCGCACCTCGGAGTTCTTGACATGGCGGTAGCCGGGCAGCTCATGCGGGAAGCTGCCCATGTCGCAGGCGCCCTGCACGTTGTTCTGCCCGCGCAGCGGGTTCACCCCCACGCCGGGCCGGCCGATATTGCCGGTGAGCATGGCCAGATTGGCAATCGCCATCACCGTGGTCGACCCCTGGCTGTGCTCGGTCACGCCCAGCCCGTAATAGATGGCGCCGTTGCCGCCACTGGCAAAGAGCCGCGCGGCGGCGCGCAGATCGGCCGCCTTCACCCCGGTCAGCGCCTCGGTGGCCTCGGGGCTGTGGCGGGGATCGGAAATGAATTCGGCATAGGCAAGGTATTCGTCATAATCGCAGCGCTCGCGGATGAACGCCTCGTCCACCAGCCCCTCGGTGACGATGACATGCGCCAGTGCTGAAAGCACGGCGACATTGGTGCCGGGCCTGAGCGGCAGGTGATGCGCGGCCTCGACATGCGCCGAGCGCACCAGATCGATGCGCCGCGGGTCGATGACGATCAGCCTGGCCCCGGTGCGCAGGCGTTTCTTCAGCCGGCTGGCAAAGACCGGGTGGCCATCGGTGGGGTTGGCGCCGATGATGATGGCGACATCGGTATGCTCGACACTGTCGAAATCCTGCGTGCCGGCGGATGTGCCAAAGGTCTGGCCCAGCCCGTAGCCAGTGGGCGAGTGGCACACCCGCGCGCAGGTATCGGTGTTGTTGTTGCCGAATACCGCGCGGGCCAGCTTCTGCACCAGATAGGTTTCCTCATTGGTGCAGCGCGACGAGGTGATCACACCCACTGACTTGCGCCCGTGCTTTTCCTGCAGCGCGCGCAGGCGGGTGGCGGCGAAACCGATCGCCTCGTCCCATTCGACCTCGCGCCAGGGGTCTGTGATGCGCTCGCGGATCATCGGCTTGAGTATGCGCTCGGGGTGATGGGCATAGCCATAGGCAAAGCGGCCCTTCACGCAGCTATGGCCGCGATTGGCCTTGCCATGCTTCCAGGGCACCATGCGCACCAGCTGATCGCCGTTGAGTTCGGCCTTGAAGCTGCAGCCCACGCCGCAATAGGCGCAGGTGGTGACGACCGAGCGCGTGGGTGTGCCCAGCTCGATCATCGATTTTTCCTGCAGCGTGGCGGTGGGGCAGACCTGTACGCAGGCGCCGCAGGACACGCAATCCGAGGCCAGCGCATTGTCGCTCTTCGCGCCGAAAGACACGCGGCTGTCGAAACCGCGCCCCTCGATGGTCAGCGCAAAGGTGCCCTGCACCTCCTCGCAGGCGCGCACGCAGCGCGAGCAGACGATGCATTTTGACGGGTCATAGGTGAAATAGGGGTTGGATTCATCCTTGGGTATCCATTGCGGGTTGGCCTGGCCCGAATTGTCGCGGGCGGTGAAATGGCTTGCCAGCCCGCCCGATTGCGGGGCCTCATAGCGCACATCGCGCAGCCCCACGGCGCCGGCCATGTCCTGCAATTCGCAATCTCCATTGGCCGCGCAGGTCAGGCAATCGAGCGGGTGGTCGGAGATGTAAAGCTCCATCACCCCCCGGCGCAGCTTGCGCAGCCTGTCATTTTGCGTGCGCACCACCATGCCCGGCGCCACCGGCGTGGTGCAGGAAGCGGGCGTGCCGCGCCTGCCCTCGATCTCCACCACGCAAAGCCGGCACGAGCCGAAAGCCTCGACACTGTCGGTGGCGCACAGCTTGGGTACCTTGATGCCGGCCTCGGCGGCGGCGCGCATGACCGAGCTGCCCTCGGGCACGCTCACGCTGATGCCGTCGATGGTCAGGCTGACGGGCGCGCCGGTGCGGGACGGCGTGCCCATGTCGCGCTCGTCGAAGGGAATGATGAAGTCTTTCATGACAGGCTCCCTGGGCTCTTCATCTTGCCCCAAATACTCAAATTGCTGTTGGCAGAAGCCCTCATTCGGCAGCCTCCTTGCGGCGGTCGAAATCATCGGGGAAATGGGTCAGCGCCGACATCACCGGATAGGGGGTGAACCCGCCCAGCGCACAAAGCGAGCCGTCCTTCATGGTTTCGCACAGATCGCTCAGCAGTTCGATGGCACCGCCGTCGCCCTCCTTGATGCGGTCGAGGGTCTCGACCCCGCGCACCGCGCCGATGCGGCAGGGCGTGCATTTGCCGCAGCTCTCGATGGCGCAGAATTCCATCGCGAAGCGCGCCATTTCCAGCATGTCGGCGCCCTCGTCGAACACCACCAACCCGGCATGGCCCACCAGCCCGCCAACGGCGTCGAATTCCTCATAGCCCAAGGCCGTGTCGAATTTTTCGCGCGGCATATAGGCGCCCAGCGGCCCGCCCACCTGCACCGCCTTCACCGGCCGCCCGCTGGCCGTGCCGCCGGCAAGATCGTCCACCACCTCGCCCAGGCTCACGCCGAAGCCCGTCTCGAACAGCCCGCCGCGTTTCACATTGCCGGCAATCTGGAGCGTCACCGTGCCGCGCGAGCGGCCCACACCGAAGCTGGCGTAATGCGCCGCGCCCTTTTCAAAGATCACCGGCACGCTGGCCAGCGAGATGACGTTGTTGACCACCGTCGGGCAGCCGAACAGCCCCGCCAGCGCCGGCAGCGGCGGCTTGGCGCGCACCACGCCGCGCTTGCCCTCCAGCGAATTGAGAAGCGATGTTTCCTCGCCGCAGACATAGGCCCCGGCGCCGACGCGGATTTCCATGTCAAAGCGGCGGCCCGAGCCCAGCAAATCGCCGCCCAGCACGCCCTCGGCGCGGGCAATCGTCACCGCCTCGCGCATCACCCTGATCGCATCGGGGTATTCAGAACGCAGATAGACATAGCCCTTGGTGGCCCCAACGCCGATGCCGGCAATGGCCATGCCCTCGATCAGGCTGAAGGGATCGCCCTCCATGATCATGCGATCGGCGAAGGTGCCGCTGTCGCCCTCATCGGCATTGCAGACGATGTATTTCTGTGCCCCCGGCGCTTCCAGCACGGTCTTCCACTTGATGCCGGTGGGAAAGCCCGCCCCGCCCCGGCCACGCAGCCCCGATGCGGTGACCTCGGCCACGATATCGGCGCCGCTCATGGCCAGCGCGCGCTTCAGCCCGGCCAGCCCGCCATGCGCGCGGTAATCTTCCAGCGACAGCGGCCGGGTGACCCCGCAGCGGGCAAAGGTCAGCCGCGACTGGCGGCGCATCCATTCCAGTTCATCGACCGGGCCCAGCGCGCGCGGGTGCGTGGCAAGGCCATTGAAAAGCGCCGGCACATCGGCTTGCGTCATCGGGCCGAAGCCGAGGCGGGTGCCGTCGATATCAATCTCGACCAGCGGCTCCAGCCAGACCATCCCGCGCGAGCCGTTGCGGCGGATATCCACCGCCACGCCGCGCCCGGCAGCCTCGGCGGCGATGTCGGCGGCCAGTTCGTCGGCACACAGCGCCTTCGCGGCGCTGTCCATCGGCACCCATATCGTCAGTTTCTCGCTCATGCGCCGACCACCTCCAGCAAGCGATCCATGCGCGCGGCATCGACCCGGCCCACCACGCGCTCGCCGATCATCACCGCCGGGGCGCAGGCGCACAGGCCAAGGCAATAGACGGGCTCGATGGTCAGCGCGCCGTTTGGCGTGGTGCCGTGCCAGTCGAGCCCCAGTCTTTTCAGCGTCGCCTCGGCCAGAGCTGCGCCGCCCATGGCCTGGCAGGCCTCGGCGCGGCAGATCTTTAGCACTTGGCGGCCGGCGGGCGCGGCGCGGAAATCGTGATAGAAACTGATCACGCCATGCAGCTCGGCGCGGGTGATGTTGAGCGCCTCGGCCAGCGGCGCATGCGCCGGCTCTGGTATGTGGCCGAATGCCTCTTGCAGCGCATGCAGGATGGGCAGCAGCGGCCCCTCAAGGTGATGATGCTGCGCGATGATGGCGTCAATGTCTTCCCTTTCGGGCGCTTTGGCTGGTGGCTGGGCGTGCATGGCGGCCTCGCATTTCCTGTGCGCGCAAATAACGCCTGCTCACGCAAGGAATCAATATTGATGATCCGTTGTTTGATAGGCATTTCCTATCATACAGCACGGCAATCATTGGCGCAAAGGGCCTGCCAGGGCGGGTTGCGGTCAACCGGAGTCACTTCCCCCGTCGCGCCAGCGACGGGGAGTAGCTTGAACTTAATTGAGCGCAACCCGCCCTAATCGCGAGGAAACTTGCCTAAGGCGTGACGGGGTATCCGGGGACGGCGCGGCAAGCCCCAGCGGCGATGCCCTTTCAGGAAACCGAGCGGATCGACGCCTCCCGGCCAGACGCCAACTCCCGCCGCGCCACAGCCAGCAACGCCTGGGCCCTGGGCGTGTCTGCCAGCCCTATCGACCGTTCAAGCAGTTGAACGGCTTCGCTGAATTTGCGCTGCCTGATGAAGTCCCGGGCCGTGTTTATCATCAACACGAAATGTGTGCCCGGCTCGTAAGACGGCAGCGCCGAGATGCGCTTGTTGCCGATCCACTCGGCCAGATATCTTTGCAGACTGCCATTGAGCGTCAGGATTCTCGGCGCGCTGTCATGGCCAAGATCCTGCACCCGGATCGCCCTGTCGATGTTCTCCACGCCGATATGGGACTCGATGAACCGGTTGTCGTGGTCTGCCGGATCCCACAGAACCGTCCAGAAACTGTTGGGTGACTTGACGATGGGGCCATGCAGGAAGGCCTGGCTGTAGCGGGTCAACAGGCGGCGGTAGAACGGATGCGCGGGGCATCGGGGGCAGATGGCGAAGACATCCGACTTGTGGGCGCAGGAATAGTAGAGCGCGGCATATCCGCCCAGCGAATGCCCGTAGAAGAGAACGCGGTCATAGCGCGGGAAGATGTCGCCTGCGGCGGCCGAGAATGCCTCGCGGGACAGATGCTGATAGCTGGTTCCCTTTCGCTGCGACACGAAAAGGTTGTCCGCCTTGCTCCAGATCGCCTGGTTGGTGCCGAAACCCTGTGTTTTCTTGTCCGAGCCGATGTAATCGAACGACACCACAAGAGTCGCTGCTTCGGCGCGGCCCCGGTTCAGGGTGATCTGGTAGTCTTCGGCCTCGGCAACAATACTACTCGTGAAATCCATACACCGGGATCCCTTCGCTCTGGTCGGGGGCGAGAACTAGGCATCCGGTGGCACCGCTGCAACCACACCGGTCAACCCGCCCGCCTTTCGGCGCGGGTGACGTTGGGGGAGCCTGAAAAAACGGCAGATTTCCGCCTACTTGCCGCTCTTTTCATCCGGCCCGGCCAGCGCGCGCTCCAGCGCCTCGCGGATCAGGCGCTGATAGGGGATGCCGCGTGCCCTGGCGGAGTCGTGGTTGCTCTTTGGTTTAGCCTTTAACTTTCAGATTAAGTTATCGGCAAAATTAAGTTTCATGCGCTCTTCACCACACGAAGCTAATGGATAACAAACTGAGCCATGACGCTGCACGAGCTCGCTGATACTATATATAGTGACCGCCACAAGAGTTCGGCTTCTTGGACACGACGAACACAAAATATGCTTGACCAAACTTTACATGATTCGTATAAACAGGCTCTCTTGAGCAAGCGGCAGGTGAGATCATGCGGACGGCGTTTGGAAAGAAAGCACAAGAATTGAGAGCGCGTATCTCGCTTACACAAACAGAGTTTGCAAAGCGTATTGGCGAGTCTTTGTCGCGGGTAAGTCAGTTAGAGCATGGGCGGGTTTCTGTTTCAGATGCGGTGGTGAACAAATACATCAAAGCGCTTAAGTGTGATGGAGATTCTGCACATGCTCTCAGGCAATTTGCTTACTACTCAAATAGTCGCCTTGACGCGGAAAAGAATGAAATTCCACACAAAGATATTTATTCTATACTAGCCTCGCTAGGTGACAAAATAAAGCCAGAGACGGCAAGACAAATCAGGAAGCTCATTGACAAAGACCTTGGCGATATCGCGCCGAGTTTGAAATTTAGCAACACAAGATCAGTAGCGATAGAAAAGAAGCGTGGATCAAAACAGCCACACACTAAGAAAAGGCCGTCCCTTGATCCAAACCGCTTTGCTTTCCTCTGTGTTTTATCTGAAGAAATAAGGAGTCAGTTTGCCAATGATATTAGCAGATTGAACGTTGAACTCTTCCTCGAGGGCATGTGCATCAAAGACTCGAGCTTCAACATAGACATTCTACCTGAACTCCCAAGTTATGCTGAAGGAGCATACGCTTGTATTGTTGGGCAGAAAGACGGCAACATACTCCTTATCGAAGAAGATCGCTATATTATCGCCTCAAAGAGTGATTTTGGCCGCCACTCGCTGTTACACGAGTACTCGCACCACGTTCTTCACTCAGAGCTTCTTGTGACCGACAGCACATCATACTTGCCCCCAACTGACACATCTAAGCTTTCGAAAGCAAACCTAGTAACTGATTGCGATACAACGCCAATCTACGATGTGGTAGACACAGTTGTTGAAGTGGAAGCTGAAACGCTTGCCACTCTGCTTTTGGTGCCATGGACCCAAATGACTAGGTCAACTGAGGATTTTTACTTGTCACGTGACTTCGGAGAACAGAAAGTTAAAATTAGGTGGCTGAGAAGATTTCTTAAACAGCCTGCCGTGGTCAACGCAATCAAGAAAGTACTTTGGGAAAAGGGGTATAAGGATCACCCTTTCTTTGATTTTAAATTAGAGTAACATCACCCCCTCACCTCGAAAACTTCTTGTACTTCACCCGCTTCGGCTCCAGCGCATCCGGCCCCAGCCGGCGCTTCTTGTCTTCCTCATAGGCCGCGAAGTTGCCCTCGAACCATTCGACATGCGCCTCGCC
Organism: Pararhodobacter sp.; assembly: GCA_020832665.1. Classification (GTDB taxonomy): domain Bacteria; phylum Pseudomonadota; class Alphaproteobacteria; order Rhodobacterales; family Rhodobacteraceae; genus Pararhodobacter. The sequence continues at coordinate 38,848 of JAFIEG010000030.1, forward strand.
CTCGAATGCCAGCATATGCGTGCAAAGCCGGTCAAGGAAAAAGCGGTCATGCGAGATGATCACGGCGCAGCCGGCGAAATCTTCCAGCGCCGCTTCCAGCGCCTGAAGCGTCTCGACATCCAGATCGTTGGTCGGCTCGTCAAGCAGCAGCACATTGCCGCCCGAGCGCAACAGCTTGGCCATATGCACCCGGTTGCGCTCGCCCCCCGAAAGCAGCCCCACCTTTTTCTGCTGATCGCCGCCCTTGAAGTTGAACGCCCCGACATAGGCGCGCGAATTCATCGTCGCGTCGCCCAGTTCCAGCACTTCCAGCCCGTCCGAGATTTCCTCCCAGACATTCTTGTTGGGATCGAGCGCATCGCGCGACTGATCGACATAGGCCAGCTTGACCGTATCGCCATAGCTGATGGTGCCTGCATCGGGCGCTTCCTGCCCGGTGAGCATGCGAAACAGCGTGGTCTTGCCCGCGCCGTTGGGGCCGATCACGCCGACAATGCCGCCGGGCGGCAGCGAGAAGCTCAGACCCTCGACCAGAAGCTTGTCGCCCATCGCCTTTTTCAGCCCTTCCACCTCGATCACCTTTGACCCAAGGCGCGGGCCGTTGGGGATGACGATCTGCGCGCGGCCGATCTTCTCGCGCTCGGACTGGCCGGCGAGTTGCTCATAGGCCTGAATGCGCGCCTTGGATTTGGCCTGCCGCGCCTTGGCGCCGGCCCTGATCCATTCAAGTTCGCGCTCAAGGGTCTTTTGCCTGGCCTTGTCCTCGCGCGCCTCGTGCGACAGGCGCTTGGCCTTCTGCTCCAGCCAGGCGGAATAATTGCCCTCATAGGGAATGCCGCGCCCGCGATCGAGTTCAAGAATCCAGCTGGTGATGTCATCCAGGAAATAGCGGTCATGGGTGACGATCAGGATGGTGCCCTTGTAGTCGATCAGGTGGTTTTGCAGCCAGGCGACGGTTTCGGCGTCGAGGTGGTTGGTGGGCTCGTCGAGAAGCAGCATGTCGGGCGCTTCCAGCAGCAGCTTGCACAGCGCCACACGCCGCTTCTCGCCGCCTGACAGGGTATCGACCGGCGCATCATCGGGCGGGCAGCGCAGCGCCTCCATCGCCACATCGACCTGGGCATCAAGATCCCACAAATTCTCGGCGTCGATCTGATCTTGCAGCGCCGCCATCTCGTCGGCTGTCTCGTCGGAATAGTTCATCGCCAGCTCGTTGTAGCGCTCAAGCTTGGCCTGCTTTTCCTTGACCCCCTCCATGACATTGCCGCGCACATTCAGCGCCGGGTCAAGCTCGGGCTCCTGCGGCAGATAGCCCACGCGCGCGCCCTTGGCCGCCCATGCCTCGCCGGTGAAATCCTTGTCGATGCCGGCCATGATGCGCAGAAGCGTCGATTTGCCCGAACCGTTGACGCCGACAACGCCGATCTTCACACCGGGCAGGAAGTTCAGGCGGATGTTCTCGAAGCATTTCTTGCCACCCGGGTAGGTCTTTGAGACGCCATCCATGTGGTAAACGAACTGGTAGGAAGCCATGCGCAAACTTTCCGCTGATTGGGGAATTTGCCCTTCCCTACAGGCGGGCGCATGGTGTTTCAAGCGGCGCGGGGCAAGCGGTGGGGGCGCTCTTGCCTTGGCCGGTGCCTGCGGCTAGACCGCGCCCCCGGGCAAGGCAGGAGAGCGAAGGCATGGCGCGCAAACGCAAGGGGCGAGCGATTCACGGCTGGCTGGTGGTGGACAAGCCCGCCGGCGTGACTTCGACCAGGGTGGTGGGCGCTGTGCGCCGCGCGCTCGATGCCGCCAAGGCCGGCCATGCCGGCACGCTGGACCCGGCCGCCACCGGCGTGCTGGCGGTGGCGCTGGGCGAGGCCACCAAGACCGTGCCCTTCGTCACCGAGGCGCTGAAATGCTACCGTTTCGGGGTGCGTTTCGGCGCCGCCACCGATACCGACGATGCCGAGGGGCAGGTGATAGAAATCAGCGCGGCGCGCCCGGATAACGCGCAGATCGAGGCCGCGCTGGCCGGTTTTCGCGGCGAGATCATGCAGGTGCCGCCGCAATATTCGGCGGTGAAGGTCGAGGGCGAGCGCGCCTATGACATCGCCCGCGAGGGCGACGCGATGGATCTGGCCGCACGGGAGTTGTTCGTGGAGCGGCTGGAGATGCTGGCGCGGCATGATGCCGAGAATGCCGAATTCGAGATGGTTTGCGGCAAGGGCGGCTATGTGCGCGCCATCGCCCGCGATCTGGGGCGCGCGCTGGGTTGCCTGGGCCATGTCACCTGGCTGCGCCGCGAATGGTCGGGCCCGTTTCACGCCAATGAGGGGTTGGGGCTGGAGGAAATCGAGCGCCTGGCGGGAACGCCCGAGCTGGAAGAGCACCTCTTGCCGCTCTCGGTGGCGCTGGGTGATCTGCCGCAGGTGGGGCTGAGCGACGAGGGCGCGGCGCGGGTGCGCAACGGCAACGCGGGCGCGGTGCTGCATTCACAGGCCGGGCTGGGCGATACCTGCTGGGCCAGCCATCGCGGGGCGCCGGTGGCGGTGGGGCGCTATATCGCCGGCATGTTCCACCCGACGAGGGTGTTCAACCTGTGATCGGGTGAAGGGGGGCGCTGCCCCCCTCTTGGCCTGCGGCCAATTCATTGGGCTCCGCCCGTTCCTTCGCTGAAATCGGTCCACTGGACCGATTTCCTGGCGCTCGGAACCCCACCGGAGGACTTATGGCAAGATGAAGGGCCGGGCAGGTTCCGGCCGCTGCGGCCGGGGTCAATTCCCACGCAGATCAGGCGGGGTGGCCTCATTGGCCAGCACGGCGGCGACCTCGTCGAGCGGCAGGCTTTGCGTGCGGTTATCGCCCAGCCGGCGCAGCGAGACACTGCGCTCGGCAACCTCGCGCGCGCCAATGGCGAGGATGGCGGGCACCTTGGCAAGGCTGTGCTCGCGCACCTTGTAATTGATCTTCTCGTTGCGCATATCGGCCTCGGCGCGCAGCCCGGCCGCGCGCAGCGTTAACACGGCTTCATGCACGAAATCATCGGCCTCGGAGGTGATCGAGGCGACCACAGCCTGGGTCGGCGCCAGCCACAGCGGCATGCGCCCGGCGTGGTTTTCGATCAATATGCCCAGGAAGCGCTCGAACGAGCCCAGCACCGCTCGGTGCAGCATGACCGGGCGGTGCTTGTTGCCATCGGGGCCGATATAGCTGGCATCGAGCCGCTCGGGCAGCACGAAATCCACCTGCAGCGTGCCGCATTGCCAGTCACGCCCGATGGCATCGGTGAGCACGAATTCCAGCTTCGGCCCGTAAAAGGCGCCTTCGCCGGGGTTGAGGGTGAAATCGCAGCCCGCCGCGCGCGTGGCCGCCAGCAACGCGCCCTCGGCGCGGTCCCATACCGCATCGGAGCCGGCGCGCTTCTCGGGCCGGTCGGAGAACTTGATGCGGAATTTCTCGAAGCCCAGATCGGCATAGATTTCGCGCAGGAAGCCGATGAAGCGCTCGGTCTCGGCCTCGATCTGCGCTTCGGTGCAGAAGATATGCGCGTCATCCTGGGTGAAGCCGCGCACCCGCATCAGCCCGTGCAGCGCGCCCGAGGGCTCGTAACGGTTGCACGCGCCGAACTCGGCCATGCGCAGGGGCAGATCGCGGTAGCTTTTCAGGCCCTGGTTGAAGATCTGCACATGGCAGGGGCAGTTCATCGGTTTCAGCGCGTTGACGCTCTTTTCGCGCGCATGCTCCTCGTCAACCTCGACGATGAACATGTGGTCCTGGTAATTGGCCCAGTGGCCCGACCTTTCCCACAGCACGCGCGAAACCACCTGCGGCGTGTTCACCTCGACATAGCCGCCCGCGCGCTGCCGGCGGCGCATGTAATCTTGCAGCGCGGTATAGACGGTCCAGCCATTGGGGTGCCAGAAGACCTGACCGGGCGCCTCTTCCTGGAAGTGAAAGAGCCCCATTTCGCGCCCCAGCTTGCGGTGGTCGCGCTTGGCGGCCTCTTCCAGCATGGTCAGATGCGCCTTGAGATCCTCGCGCGTGCGAAAGGCGGTGCCGTAGATACGCTGCAGCATCGGGCGCGAACTGTCGCCGCGCCAATAGGCGCCGGCCACCGACATCAGCCTGAAGGCATCGGCGGGCACCTGGCCGGTGTGCTGCAGATGCGGGCCGCGGCACAGATCCTGCCAGTGGCCGTGCCAGTACATGCGGATCGGCTGATCCTCGGGGATGGCCTCGATCAGCTCGATCTTGAAGGGCTCGTTGAGAAGTCGATAATGTGAAATCGCGCGCTCGCGGTCCCAAAGCTCGGTTTTCACCGGATCGCGCAGATTGATGATTTCCTTCATCTTCTTCTCGATGGCGCCAAGGTCTTCAGGCGTGAAAGGCTCGGCGCGGTCGAAATCGTAATACCAGCCATTGGCAATCACCGGGCCGATGGTGACCTTCACATCGGGCCAGATCTCCTGCACGGCACGGGCCATGATATGCGCCAGGTCATGGCGGATAAGCTCCAGCGCCGGAGCCTCGTCGCCCATGGTGTTGATGGCGATGGCGGCGTCGTGCTCGATGGGCCATTGCAGATCCCAATGCGCGCCGTCCACCTGCGCCGAGATCGCCTTCTTGCCCAACGATTTCGAGATCGAGGCCGCCACCTCGGCCGGGGTCACCCCCGAAGGAAATGCGCGTTTGTTGCCATCGGGAAAGGTCAGGGTGATCTCGGCCATGCGGCTCTCCTCGTCGGTCTGGCGCCCACTGAAACGCCCGGTTGCGGGTATGTCGGGCGCTTCCATGCGCTTGCGCGCTGGCGGTGTCAAGCCGCGCACCCTGCCGCGCAGGGGTGACGCGGCGACGCTTCGCTGCTATGGCGCCGTTGGACAGGGCGCGCGGGCGCAGGATGAAACCGGAGGCCTATCGATGAGCGAGCCGAGCTATCTGCAGACCAGGCAGGGCCGCAAGATTGCCCATCACCGGCTGGAAGGCAGCTTGCCGGGGGTGGTGTTCCTGGGCGGTTTCCGCTCGGACATGACAGGCACAAAGGCAGTTTTCCTGCAGGAATGGGCCGAAAAACGCGGCCGAGCCTTTCTGCGCTTCGACTATTCAGGCCATGGCGCCAGTTCCGGTGATTTCCTCGACGGCTGCATCGGCGACTGGGCCGAGGATGCAATCGCCGTCATCGATGCCCTCACCGAAGGGCCGCAGGTGCTGGTGGGCTCGTCGATGGGCGGCTGGATCGCGCTTTTGGCGGCACGCGCCCGGCCACAGCGGGTGGCGGCACTCATCGGCATCGCCGCCGCGCCCGATTTCACCGAAGACGGCATGTGGGCCAGCTTCACCGAGGCCGAGCGCGAGGCGCTGATGGAACAGGGCTTCGTCGATCAGCCCTCGGACTATTCCGACGAACCCTATCGCATCACCCGCAAGCTGATCGAGGACGGGCGCAACCATCTGGTGCTGCGCGCCCCCCTGGCGATGCCCTTCCCGGTGCGGCTGCTGCAGGGCTCAAATGATACCGATGTGCCGCCATCGGTGGCGCTGCGGCTGTTCGAGCATGCCGACAGTCCCGATCTGCGCCTGACCCTGGTCAAGGGCGCCGATCACCGCTTTTCCAGCCCCGAATGCCTGGCCCTTCTCGGCCAGACACTGGACGATATCGGGGGCTGAACGCCATGCGCGCGGCCATTGTCATCCTTGGCGTCTCGCTCGTGGCGCTGGCCGCGGCCTGGGCGACATCGCCGCGCCAAAGCTGGCCCGGCGCCCTGCCCCCGCCCCTGCCCGGCGATGACCTCGACGCATGGCTGGCCGCGCGCGAGGCGCTGTTCGACGGTCTGACCCCGGGCACGGAAAAGGCCATCACCTGGGCCGGCGCGCCCGGCGCGCGCACCGATCTGGCGGTGGTCTATATCCACGGCTTCTCGGCCAGCCGGCAGGAAATCTCCCCGGTGCCCGAGCGCATCGCACAGGCGCTGGGGGCCAACTACTTCGCCACCAGGCTGGCCGGACATGGCCGCGGCGGCGCGGCGCTGGCCGAGGCAAGGCTCGATGACTGGGCGCTGGATACCGCCGAGGCCATCGCCATCGGCCGCCGTCTGGGCCGGCGCATCGTGCTGATGGGCACCTCCACCGGCGGCTCGCTGGCCACGCTGGCCGCGCTCGAGCCCGAGTGGCAACGCGACATCGCCGCGCTGATCACCGTTTCGCCGAATTATGCACTTAACGGTGCAAGGGCACGCATGCTCGATCTGCCCTGGGCACCTGCCTGGCTGCCGCGCCTGGCCGGGGCGGAACGCAGCTGGCAGCCCTTCAGCGAGGGCCATGCCCGCTACTGGACATTGAGCTACCCCACAAGCGCGCTGTTCTCGCTGCGCGCCGCGCAGCGAGCGGCCGGCGCGGCCGATCACGGCGCGGCGCAAGTACCGATGCTGGTCTTCTATGCCCTGCGCGACGAGGTGGTGGCCCCCGCCGCCACGGCGCGGGTGATCCAGGGCTGGGGCGCGCGGGCCGATGCGCATGTCATCGACAATGCGGAAGACCCCAACCAGCATGTCATCACCGGAGAAATCCGCTCGCCCTCGACCAGCGAATTCGTCATCGAGACCAGCCTGAACTGGCTCGCCGACCTGCCCTTGCGCTGAGCGCGCATCCGGCTTTCCCTTCATCTTGCCCCAAAATACGCCCGGGGGGGGCGGCGCAGCCGACGGGGGGCAGCGCCCCCCTGCCCGCCCGCATTCAGCCAGTCGAACCGCCATCCTCGGTCACCGGGCGGCGATAGCCAAGCGCCACCACATATTTCTCTGCGCTGTCGGCGCGGCTGGCCGGCGGCTTGACATTGTGCACCTTCTCGAAGCGCTGCTTGAGCCGCTTTTGCAATTCGCCCTCGGCGCCGCCGGCCAGCACCTTGGCCAGGAAGGTGCCGCCCTCCTCGAGCACGTCAAAGGCGAATTCCGCCGCCGCCTCGCACAGCGCCATGATGCGCAGGTGATCGGTCTGACGATGCCCGCTCGCTGCCGCCGCCATGTCCGAGAGCACCACATCGGCGCGCCCGCCCAGCCAGTCGCGCACCTTGTCGTCAGCGCCCTCGTCGAGAAAATCCAGCACATGCAGCTCGGCCCCGGCCAGCGGCGCCACCTCCTGCAGGTCGATACCCAGCACAAAACCCTGCGGCTTGCCCTTGCGGCTGCCCTGGGCGTTCACCCGCTCCACCGCCACCTGCAGCCAGCCGCCGGGTGCGCAACCCAGATCGACCACCCTTGCGCCGGGCCGCAGGAAGCCGAAGCGATCGTCGAGCTCGATCAGCTTGAAGGCGGCGCGGCCCCCCCCCCCCCCCCCCCCCGGG
>JAFIEG010000031.1 GCA_020832665.1 Pararhodobacter sp.
CAGCCGCCGGCAAACGCGTCTGCAAGCTGCGCGGCGAAGCACCGGGCAAGGTGGGGTGTGTGGCGAATTGGGGCGTCCGGCTGGTGTTCATGGCGATCGATTGCATCACCGCGCCATGCAAGTAAAGCAACAATCTGCCGATCAACCGTTAGATTAAAGGTTTGGTACAGGCGCCATACCTGCAGGGCGGCAAGCGGGATTGACGCCTGTTCGGCCGCAATCACGACAGCGTCGCCTGTGCCCGGACTTGGCGCGCGGCCCTTGCCCGTTCAGATCGCGCCCGGGGCCGGCATGCCCTGTTTGCTGCGTTTTTCCAGCAGATGCGTCAGCCAGTCCGGGTCCATCTCGGGCACCGATGACAGCAACAACTCGGTATAGGGGTGGTGCGGGGGGGCGAACATTTCGGCCTTGGTTCCCTGCTCGACGACGCGGCCCTGCTGCATGACCACCACGTCATCGGCGATCGCGCGCACCGTCGCCAGGTCATGGGTGATGAACATGTAGGCCAGATCAAGCTCGCCCTGCAGCCGGTCAAGCAGCCGCAAGATGCCCTCGGCCACGATCTGGTCGAGCGCCGATGTCACCTCGTCGCAGATGATGAAGCGCGGCTCGGCGGCCAGCGCGCGGGCGATGCCGATGCGCTGTTTCTGCCCGCCCGAAAGCTCGGAGGGCAGGCGGTCGATGAAATCGTCGGGCTCCATCTCTATCAGGTGCAGAAGCTCGCGTATGCGCTCGGTCAGCGCCTTGCCGCGCAGACCCAGATACATCTGCGCCGGCCGGCCGATCAGCTTGCGGATGGTCAGCTTGGGGTTCAGCGCGGTGTCGGCCATCTGGTAGATCATCTGCGCGTGGCGCAGCTGGTCGCGCGTGCGCTGGCGATAATCGGCGGGCAGCGATTTGCCCTCGAACAGCACCTCGCCCTCGATCGGCGGCAACAGCCCGGTGATCACCCGCGCCGCGGTGGATTTGCCCGAGCCCGATTCGCCCACCACTGCCACGGTGCGGCGCGCATAGATGTCGAAGCTGACATCGTCGAGCACCCTGACCGGCCCGTAGGCGGCCGAGACGCCGCGCACCGAGACCACGGGCTGCCCCTCGGGCGCGGCCTGTGTCTCGCGCTGGAAGCTGCGCACGGCCCAGAGCGATTTCGTGTAATCGTGCTTCGGCTGGGCCAGCATGGTGCGGGTGTCGGCCTCCTCGATCTCGTCGCCGCGAAGCAGGATCTTGATGCGGTCGGCCATCTGCGCGACCACGGCCAGATCATGCGTGATGTAGATGGCGGCGGTGCCGAACTGCTCGACGATATCGCGAATTGCGGCCAGAACCTCGATCTGGGTGGTGACATCGAGTGCGGTGGTGGGCTCGTCGAAGATGATCAGATCGGGGCGGCAGGACATGGCCATCGCCGTCATCGCCCGCTGCAACTGCCCGCCCGAGACCTGGTGCGGGTAGCGAAAGCCGATCTCCTCGGGGTTGGGCAGTTGCATCTTGCGGTACAGCTCGACCGCGTCGTGCTCGGCCTCGGCGCGCGACATGACGCCGTGGCGCACCGGCGCCTCGCAATACTGATCCATCAGCTTGTGGGCCGGGTTGAAGCTGGCGGCGGCCGATTGCGCGACATAGGCGATGCGCTTGCCGCGCAGGCGGCGCAGCTTGTCGGCGCTGGCCTTGCGCAGATCGATGCCGTCGAAAAGGATCTGCCCGCCGGATATGCGGCAGCCATCGCGCGCAAAGCCCATCGCCCCCAGCCCGATGGTGGATTTTCCCGCCCCCGATTCGCCGATCAGCCCCAGCACCTCGCCCTTCCTGAGCGTCAGATCGATGCCGTTGACGATGGGCAGCCAGTCATCGCCGGCCTTGCCCTCGATCTTAAGGCCCTTGATGTCGAGCAGGATGTCCTTGTCGCTCATGGCGCTCACTCCTTCAGCCCGCTGGCGCGGTAAAGCTGCCAGTCAACGACGAAATTCACCGCCACTGTCAGCAATGCGATGGCGCCGGCGGGCAGAAGCGGGGTGATGTCGCCAAAGGTGATCAGCGTCGCGTTTTCGCGCACCATCGAGCCCCAGTCGGCCGTGGGCGGCTGGATGCCCAGGCCAAGGAAGCTGAGCGCCGAAATGGCGAGAAACACGAAGCAAAAGCGCAGCCCGAATTCGGCAACCAGTGGCGCGGTGACATTGGGCAGGATCTCGCGGGTGATGAGGTAGACCAGCCCCTCGCCGCGCAGGCGCGCCGCCTCAACATAGTCCATGACCACCACGCCTTCGGTCACGGCGCGTGAAAGGCGGAAGACGCGGGTTGAATCGATCACCGCGATAACCAGGATCAGCGTCAGGATCGAGGTGCCGAAGATCGTCAGCAGCAAGAGCGCGAAGATCAGCGACGGGATCGCCATGAACACATCGACCAGCCGCGAGAGCCCCTGATCGAGCCAGCCACCGACGGTTGCCGCCAGCAGCCCCAGGACAGAGCCGATGAGGAAGGCAAGCGCGGTGGTGGCAAAGGCGATGCCGACGGTGTTGCGGGTGCCATAGACCATGCGGCTGAACATGTCGCGCCCCAGCGCATCGGTGCCCAGCCAGTGCTCGGCGGTCCATGGCTGGAACTGGGTGCTCACGATCATGCGCTCGGGGTAAGGGGCGATGACCGGCGCCAGGATCGCCACGATCAGATAGATCGCGATAACCATCATGCCGAAGCTGGCGGTCAGCGGCGCGTCGCGCAGCGCGCGGTGCATCTCTCCTTTTGTGACGGCGGCGGCGAGCTTGCGAAAGCCCCAGGCCAGCGCGATTGCGGCGGCGAGTGTGACACAGGCCCAGAAGAGGAAGACAAGAAAACCCATCATTCAGCCCTCACTTCCGGTACATCAGGCGCGGATTCGACAGTGTCGAAATCACGTCGGCGGTGAGGTTTAGCAGCACATAGGCCGCGGCGAAGATCAGCGCGACTGCCTGCACCACCGGAATATCGCGGCGGGAAACGCTGTCAACCATGAGCTGGCCAAGGCCGGGATAGACGAACACCACCTCGACGACGACGACGCCGGTGATCAGATAGGCCAGGTTGATCGCCACCACATTGACGATCGGCGCGATGGCGTTGGGCAGCGCGTGATGCACGATCACCCGCGACGGGCGCATGCCCTTGAGCCGCGCCATCTCGATATAGGGGCTGGAAAGCAGGTTGATGATCGCCGCGCGGGTCATGCGCATCATGTGCGCTGTCACCACCAGCGTCAGCGTCAGTGCCGGCAGGAACGAGCGATAGAGCTTCTCGCCCAGATCGGCACTTGCCGGCATGCGCGCCATCGAGGGGAACCAGCCGCCCTGCGCCAGGATGTAGATGAGGATATAGGCGACGAAGAATTCGGGGAACGAGATTGCACTCAGCGCCGAGGAGTTCGTCACCCGGTCAAAAAGCGAGTTGCGCCACAGCGCGGCAAGGATACCCAGCATCAGCGCCAGCGGTACCGCCATTGCCGCCGCGTAGAGTGCCAGGAACAACGTGTTGCCCAGCCGGCCAAGGATCATGTCGGCCACCGGGCGACCGCGCTGCGCCAGTGATGAGCCGAAATCGAACTGCACCGCGCCCCACAGCCAGTCGACGTAGCGGATGTAGAAAGGCTGATCGAGGCCCAGTTCGCGGCGGATTGCCGCCACCGTCTCGGGTGTGGCGGCCTGGCCCAGCACCGCCTCGGCAAAATCGCCGGGCAGCAGTTCTGTGGCGCCGAAGATGATCAGCGAGACGACAAAGAGCGTGAGCAGCCCCAGGGCCAGCCGCTGCGCGATCATTCGCAAGACAAGCGTCACGGCATCAACCTCCGTCGATTGTCATGGGTGATGGCGCCAACCCGGCCCAAACCGGCCAAGGCAGCGTTGCCCGGTGGCGTGCGCGCCCGGGCATGGCGCCGCCGCGAAAGGCGGCGGCGCCATGCAGGCTTCGTGGCCAATCAGGCCATCCACCAGCGTTCGGGGGCGCGGAAGCCGTCCATCGTCCAGTTCGCGCCGATATCATCGGGCGTGGCGATCGTGTCGGAAACGGCCATCACGTAATTGGCGAACATCGGGATGACGGTCGAGCCCTCGTCGCGGACGATGCTTTGCATATCGACATACATTTCGCGCCGACGGTCCTCGTCGAGCTCCGAGCGCGCCTCGGACAGAAGCTGGTTGAAGCGCTCATGGTCCCAGAAGCCGTCATTCCAGGCGGCACCGGTTGCATAGGCGGTCGAGAACATCCAGTCCTCGGTCGGCCGTCCGCCCCAGTAAACAGCGGTGAACGGCTTGACCATCCAGACATTCGACCAGTAGCCGTCGGAAGGCTCGCGCACCACATTGATGTTGATGCCCGCCTGCGCCGCGGTTTCCGAAAACAGCACCGCCGCATCGACGGCGCCGCCAAAGGCCGCATCCGAGGCCGAGAGGCTGACATCGAGCGAATCGAGCCCGGCCTGCTGCAAATGGTAGCGTGCGCGCTCGGGGTCGAGTTCGCGCTGCTCCAGCTCGTCGGCGAAGTAGCGGTTCGAGCGGCCGATGGGGTGGTCGTTGCCGACGACGCCATAGCCCGAAAGCACGGTATCGACCAGCTGCTGGCGGTTGACCGCGTATTTCAGCGCCAGCCGGACATTGTTGTCCGTGAAGGGCTCGACGCGGCTATCCATGACGAAGGTGTAGTGCTGCGTGCCCGGCACCGAGATCACCCGGATATTGGGGCTGCGCTCAAGCAGATGCACAGTGTTGAGGTCAACGCGGTCGATCACATCCACCTCGCCGGTGATCAATGCGTTCTGGCGCGCCGCGGCGTCGATGATCGGCAGCATGATGACTTCATCGACATGCGCACGGTTGGGCTTCCAGTAATCGGGGTTGCGGGTCATGTGCGCCTCGACCCCGGGCTCGAAGCTCTGCATCACATAGCCGCCGCAACCATCGGCCGAGCGCGGATCGATTCGCCCGTCAGTCGAGGGCATGATCGGCAGGTGGTAATCGGACATGATGAAGGGGAAGTCGGCATTGCCGGCTTCCAGCGTGAAGATCACATACTGCCCGTCAATCTGGATATCGGTGATCGGATCGACGATCGGCTTGGCGGCCGAGCCCGAATCCTCGCCGCGATGGTGGTTGATCGAGGCCACGACATCCTCGGGCGTGACGGTCCGGCCGGAATGGAAGGTGACGCCCTCGCGGATGCGGAAGGTCCAGGTGGCGGCGTCGGCCGAGGCTTCCCAGCTTTCCGCGATCTCGGGGGCAAGGGTGCCGTCGGTGTCGATCTCGGTCAGGTAGTTGTGAATCGTGCTGGCCATGACCTGCACATAGGCGTTGTCCCATGTCGCGGGGTCGAGGTTGTCGGACGTGTTGCCATGGCCCATGGCGATTCGCATCACGCCGCCGCGGCGCGGCTCGGCCGCCGCCTTGCGATAGCTCGCCGGCAGGATCAGCCCGGCGGCGCCGAGCGCCGTTGCGCCCTTGAGCACCCCTCGACGGGTAATCCCGCGCGGCAGGATCGGGTTTTTCATGGTCTTTCTCCCTTGTTGCAGAATGCGCCTCAAGCGCCTTCATAAGTTTTTCGTTTGCGCCTGGGCTGCGCCATGCACGGCCCGGCCCGACGGGGTTGATCTTTACCGCCTTGCCCGAAGCATGGGTAACGGTAACACGGCTTTTGCAAGCCGCGAAGGGCCAAGCCGGCGTAGGGCCGCGTTACCGGAGTGGCATCTCTCGCCGCCGGTCGGCGGTTCGAATTGTTCCCCGGCTTTCGGGGGCGCGGCCGGCAGATGCGTCGCGCCGATGGTAGCCGCCGACAGGTTTGCCGAATGCGGCCTGCAGGGCAACCCCTGGCATGGGCCGTGCTGCACGACGCGGTGACGACAGTGTTGCCGGCCCGGCCCCGGCCGCTTGCGAATGCACCATCTGCGACCGCCACCCGCAAAAGGCAGACGGTTGCTTTGTTTGGGGTTTCGAGGCGGGCGATCCCCGGCATCGGTCTCCTGCAAGATGCTTTCGCCAGATCTGTGAGTAGCCGCTAAGGGGCCAGCGTGCAACATACAACCAAATCGCAGCCTGCCTGCGCAATGAAACGACTTGATGAACGGTGGCGGGAAAGGTGTGATCGGTGTAGGCTTGCCGCATCGGCGAAAGGTCAGGTGCGCGATTGGATCGTCAGAAAGGTTGGGACGATATCATGGATCTCAAGTCATGTTTTCGCGGGCTTCTGGCCGCGGCCCTGGGGCTGGTCGTGGCCGGCAGCCTGCTGGCCCAGGAAACCGCGCCAGATCCGGACATCGCGCCGGGCGACGAAACCGAGCAGCTTGAAATTCCGCAGCTTGAAGACATCGCGCCCCCTGAAGACATCGCGCCGCCTGAGGACATCGCGCCGCTCGAAGACATTCCGGCGGGCGAACCCGGCATGCGCGCTGAAATCGGTGCTTGGCTCGATGCGCTGGCCGAGGGGTTCATGACCACCGATCAGGTGCCCGGCGCCATTGCCGCCGTGGTCGCCGGCGAAGAGGTGATACTGCGCGGCTATGGCTCGGTCGATCTCGATGCCGGCACCCAAGCCGGGCCCGATGACGTGCGCTTCGAGATCGGCTCGATATCCAAGCTTTTCACCTGGCTGGCGGTGATGATGCTGGTCGAGGAGGGGGAGCTCGACCTGCGCGCCGATGTCAGGGGTTATCTGATCGAGGCCGAGGTGCCCGGCGCCGAGACGCTGAGCATGGCGCAGCTGATGAGCCACCGCCCCGGTTACGAGGACAGCTACGCCATCTTCAACCCGGAAATTGGCGAGCTGCCGCGCCCGCAGGCGCTGGCCGAAAGCGCGCCCGATCAGGTCATGCCGCGCGGTGCGGTGACCGCCTATTCGAACTGGGGCGTGGCACTGGCGGGGCAGGTCGTCGAGGATATTGCGGGCATACCCTTTGAGGATTTCCTGCAATCGCGCATCCTCGAACCGCTGGGTATGAACGCCACCACCTACAGCGAAGCCAGTGCGCGCGACGACCAGCCACCGCTGTCGCGCAGCTACCGGGTGCAGGGCGGCGTTGCGCATCCGGCCTTTCGCATCGAAATCGGCAGCTTCGGCCCGGCCGGCAGCATGGCCAGCACCGCCGCCGATATGGCGCGCTTCCTGCGCTTCCTGATGGGGGATGGCGAACTTGACGGCGAGCGGCTGTTGCAACCCGGGACAATGGCGCAGATGCGCACGCGGCTCTTCAACGACCGGCCCGAGGGTGCCGACATGGCGCATGGTTTCCAGGCGCGGCCGATGTTCGGCACCATTGTCTACGGCCATGCCGGCGGGTTGAACGAGTTCCTGTCGAATCTCGCCTTCATCCCCGAGTTGCAGCTTGGGATATTCATCTCGCAAAATGGCGGCGCGCGGATGAGCCTGCCGTTTCTGGGCCCCGACCTGATCCTTGGCCATCTGGCGGCTGAAGCCGGGCTGGAAGCGCCCGACCCGCAGGCCGTGCCCGATGCAGCCGAAAGGGCGCAGGTGGCAGAAGGGCGCTATATTTCCAACCGGCGCGCCTTTTCCGGGCCTGCTCAGTTCCTCGCGGCGCTGGAAGGATTCTCTGTCATCGCGCTGCCCGATGGCGCGATCCTGGCACCGGCGCCGCTGCTGGGCACGATGCTGCGCTACGACCCCGTCGCGCCCGATATCTGGCAGGATGCGCGTGGCCAGCGGCTGCTGCTGATCCGCGACGAGGCGGGACAGGCGCTGCGCATCGCCGATGGAACGGGCACCAACAGCCATGAGCGGGTCACCCCCTCGACCGACCCGATGCTGCTGGCCGGTGCGCTGGGTGGCGGCGCGCTTTTTTCGCTGACCATGCTGCTGGGGCTGTTGTGGCGGCGCGGCCCGCGTGGCGGCAGCTTGCGCGGAATGATCGCGGCGCTGACCGGTCTGGCGGGCGCGGTTTCGGTCTGGGCGATGCTGGGGGCGGGCGTGGCCATGGCGATGGCTGCGGCGAATCTGGGCAGCGAGTTCATGTTCGACCAGCCGCAACCGACGGTGGAGACCTTCTTCGCGATCAGCCATGGGGTGGTCGTCATGGCCGCGCTGGTGCTGCTGTCGCTGGGCCTTGCCTGGCGCGCGCCGGGCTGGGGCCTGCTGCGCCGGCTGCATTACACGCTCTTCGCGCTGGCCCTTGCCGCGCTGGCCATGATGCTGCTGAACTGGGGGCTTGCCTTCGCCGGTCCGCTTTGAGGCGCTGCGGTCTCAGCCCTGCGCGGCGCCGATCACCCGCAGCATCGCCCATATGGCGGCCGCATGGCCCCGGCCGCTGGCCTGATTGACCGTGCCCGCGCAGGTCAGCCCCGTCGCCCTGTGGTGAAAGACGAAGGTCCCGGTCTGGCCCCAGAAGCCCATCACCTCGCGGATCGGCCGCAAGGGTGAGATGAACCACGGTGTCCAGAGCTTTTCCATTCCCAGCCCGAAATAGAACTGCCCCGGCCAGAAGATCATGCGCCAGTCCTGCTGTGCCAGCAGCGCGTCGATGTCGAACAGCCGCCCCTCAAAGACCGCGCGGCCTATGGCGGCCAGTTCGCGCGCCGTCGTCACCATCCCGCCCTCGGCCTGCACCGATGCCAGATAGCGCGGCAGATGAAGCCGCCGCGCGCCCCCGTAGAACCAGACCGGGCGTTCGTCGGCCGGGTCGGAATAGATAAAGGTCTCGCGCAGCCCGAGCGGTGCGAAGACCTCTGCGGCGAAGAGATCGGGCAGGCTTTGGCCGGTGACGCGCTCCAGGATCGCGCCCATGAGCTGATAATTGGTGTCGGAATAGGCCACCTTGCCCTTCTGCCCGGGCAGGAACTGCGCCTCGGAGTTGCGCACCGCCTGCAGGGTGCGTTCCAGTGGCCAGGGGCTGTCCTCGCCCGTCAGCAACGTATCCGCCGGGCGGCGCCCGTCCGGCCCCTTGAGCGAGAAATAGTCCCGTAGCCCGGTCTGGTTGGAGATCAGGTGGCGGATGGTGATTCTGGCGGTGTGCTCGCCCCCCTTGTAGCGATGCAAGCCCGCGATCAGATCGGGGGGAAGGTAACGCGCCATCGGATCGTCGAGCGCGATCTCGCCGCGTTCGACCAGACGCATGACAACGATGGTGACGATCAGCTTGGTGGTGCTGGCCGCGCAGAACTGGCTGCCCGGTGCCAGATCGCCGGCGGCGGCAACATGCTGAAGCCGGATGGCGGGATGATCGACGGCCATGATTGCGCCATGCACATGGCGCGAGCGGCACATGCGCCCGGGCTGCGCATCGATCAGTTCTGCCGTCAGCTTTGTCATCGTCCCTGCCTTCGAGCCGTCATCCCCCGTCTGAAAGCCGTTATCAGCCCCGGCGCATCCTATCCAGCGCCAGCGTGTCAGTTCCGGCCTGATCGATCGGTGCCTGCATCTCGCCCACGGCGTTACGCAGATGGCAATTCCTGCCGATATCGGCGGTCCTCGCCAAGCCGGGAACGAAATGACCTTGATTCAGGTCAATGCGCTCTTTTGCGGAGAGCCTATCTGTCACATGCATCAATCGCGTGCTGTGTCGCGATGGCCCGCCGACGGTTGCCCCTGCCGGGGCGGCGGCGTTGTTAAGAAATGGGGAAGGAGCAGCCGGAATGTGGCCCAGAGGCCCCGACCATGACGCTGCGAGCAAGGCCCTCTGGTCGCCGCGCGATCCGGCTACCTTTGACGGGCTCGTACATTACGCCACGCTGGCCGCGAACAGCCACAACGCCCAGGCCTGGCGGTTTCGCGCGACACCCCAGGGCGTTTCAATCCTTCCCGACATGGCCCGCGCGCTGCCGGTGGCGGATGGCGACCACCACCACCTTTACGCCTCGCTGGGCTGCGCGGCCGAGAACCTGATGCTGGCGGCGGGTGCGGCGGGACGGTCATCGGCGCTGGAATTCATGGCCGAGGGTGCGGGGCGCATCGATATCGCGCTGGCGGATGCGGGAACGGCCGATCCGCTGTTTGACGCCATTCTGGCAAGGCAATGCACGCGCTCGGATTATGACGCCAGCCCCGTGCCCGTCGTCGATCTGGCGGCGCTGGATGCGGCCGCGCGGGTCGAGGGCGCCGAGGTCATGCTGATCACCGATCCTGCAAGGATCGAGCAGGTGCTGGAGCTGATCCTCTCCGCCAATGCCGCGCAGGTTTCTGACCCGGCCTTTGCCGCCGAGCTGAAATCCTGGCTGCGCTTCAACGCAAGCGCGGCGATCGAGACGGGCGACGGGCTCTATTCGGCATCCTCGGGCAACCCCACGCTACCCACTTTTCTGGGGCGGTTCATGTTTGATCGTTTCTTCACCGTGCGCGCCGAGAATGACCGCTACGCGCGGCAGCTGCGCTCGTCGGCGGGGCTGGCTATCATCCATTCCGAGCGAGACGATCCCGCGCATTGGGTGCAGGCCGGGCGCGCCTGCCAGCGTTTCGCCCTGCAGGCCACGGCGCTGGGGATACGGCACGCGCATCTCAATCAGCCCGTCGAGGTGGAAAGCACGCGCCCGCAACTTCAATCCCTGCTGGGTCTGGGCGAGCGCCGCCCCGACATGGTGCTGCGCTTCGGCTACGCCCCGCCCATGCCCCGCTCGCTGCGCCGCCCGGTTGCGGCGGTAATCGAAGGGTAGAGTTACAGATGGCGCGCTTTCGCTCGGACGCGGGGAAGGCGGCCTATCGAAAAGCCTATGATCGGATGCTGGGGCGATGGCCAACGCCGTGCCGGACACAGATCATATCCGGTTCGCTGGCCGACACGCATGTGATCGAGGCCGGGCCAGAGAACGCCCCGCCGCTGATCCTGTTGCCCGCCGTCTCAGTAGGCGCGGTCGCATTCCTGCCGCTGGTGGCGCATCTGACAGGGCGGCGGATCATCGCTGCGGACCTGCCGGGAGATGCCGGTTTCACACTCGCACATCGAAGAATGCGCGATATCGCGGACATGGCAGACTGGCTGGACGAGCTGATCGGAAACCTGGGACTGGATCAACCCGCCCTTGCCGGACACTCATATGGCGGCTGGATTGCGCTTGGCGCCGCGGTATTGCGACCGGAGCGGATTGGTCCGGTGACGGTGATCGCGCCGGCTTCCGGGCTGGTGCCGTTTCACTGGTACATGGCCCTGTTCCTGCGGGTGGCCGAGTATCTTCCTTTCCGCCCCTCGGCTGCGTCCGTGCTGCGCGCGCAGGCGGCTTCCGGCTGGCACCCCGATCCCGATTTCGTTGCCTTGATGGAGGCGATGACGCGCCACCTTCGCACCGAAGTCCCCTTTCCCGTGTCTTTTGACGCCGCGTTTCTTGCTCGCATCGCGCGGCCGCTTCAGGTGGTGCTGGCGGGGGGCGAAGTGCTCTATGATCCGGCACGGGCCGCAGCGCGTGCACGGGCGATACCGGGAGCCAGATTGGCTGTGGTGGAGGGGGCAGGGCATCTTCTGCCGATGGAAAGACCGGCTGAAGTGGCCGGGATGATCCTGTGATGCATTTGCTGCGCCACCCGGTCGCGGCGGTGATCGATGCCTGAGATCAGGAGGCCATGATGCGCCGCATGCTGTTGCTGTTCCTTCTGGCGCTGGTTCTGGCTACGGTCGCGGTCGGGCTGGCCTATCAGCGCGACATGCGCGCCATCCATGCGCGGCTGGCGGCGGCTGCCACCGAAATCGAGACCACCCACGGCCCGGTTGCCTTTGCCACGGGTGGGCAGGGCGCGCCGGTTCTTGCCATCCACGGCGCCGGCGGTGGGCATGATCAGGGCCGGCTGCTCGCCGAGGCGTTTCTGCCAGGGGGCCATCGCTGGATCGCGCCCTCGCGCTTTGGCTATCCGGGCGCGCCGATGCCGGGCGATACCTCGACCGCCGCGCAGGCCGATGCCTTCGCCGAACTGCTCGACGCGCTACGGATCGGGCGCGTCACACTGCTGGCTATGTCGGGCGGTGTGCCCCCGGCGCTGCAATTTGCCGTGCGTCATCCCGAGCGGGTGCAGGCGCTGATCCTTCTGTCGCTCGCCCCCTATGCGCCGCTCACCGCCGAGGAGCAGGAACTGCCCGTGCCGATCTGGCTCTATGACGCGCTTTTCGCCACCGATCTGCCGCTCTGGGCGGTGCTGCGCCTTGCCCCCCGGTCGCTGGCCCCGATCTTCGATGCGCGCAACGACCTGAGAGCGCAGATGACCGGGGAAGAGGCGGCGTTCCTCGATGCGATGATCGCCGCTTTCCTGCCGGTGACCTTGCGCCGGGCGGGGCTGGCCAATGAGGGCGCGGCCATCGACCCCGCCGCCGCCATCGACCCGGCGGCAATCGATGCGCCCGTGCTCATCATCCATGCAACCGACGACCGGCTGACGCCATTCTCGACCGCCACCTACACCGCCGGGCGCATCGACGGCGCCGAGACGTTGATCTTCGACAGCGGCGGCCATCTGCTTCTGGGCCATCACGACGCTGCGAGGCGCCGGATCGCCGATTTCCTCGCCACCCACGCCCGCACGGGCGGGGAGTGAATTTCTTAACCCCCTTTCCGGAACTTGGCCCATGACCGTTCTCAAGATCATCCTGCTGGCCCTTGCCGCCCTGCTGCTGGCAGGGGCCGCCCTTGGCCTCTGGGTGCATTCGCGCGATCAGGCGCAGATGCGCGCGGTCTGGGCAGCGCTGGAAGGTGCGCGCGAGGGTGACCCGACGGTCTATGACCCGGCGATGGTCGCCGACCTTCCCGAGATCGCGCAGCGCTACTTCGCCCGCGCCATTGAGCCGGGCACGCCCCTGCACCGCGTCGTGCGGCTGGAGATGGAAGGCAGCTTCATCATGAACGGTAACGAAATGCCGATGAGTGCGCGCCAGATCCTTGCCCCGCCCGCGCGTGGTTTCGTCTGGCAGGCCGAGATGGGGCAGGGGCTGATGCGCTTTGCCGGCTCGGATGGCTACCACGCGCCCGAGGGCGGCAGGGTCGAGAGCTGGACGAAGTTCTGGCTGCGCGGGCTGATCCCGCTTGCGCGCATCGGCGCCAGCGAGGATCACGCGCGCGCCGCCGCCACCCGCGCGCTGCTGGAATCGGTCTGGGTGCCCGCATCGCTCCTGCCGCAATTCGGCGCCGAGTGGGTGCAAACCGGCCCCGACAGCGCCGAGATCCGTTTCGCCGACATGCAGGGGATCGAGCCCATGCAGATCACGCTGGATGCCGAGGGCAACCCTGTCGAGGTCTGGGCGCTGCGATGGTCCGATGCCAATCCCGAGCGCCAGTACCGTCTGCAACCCTTCGGCGGGCGAATGCTGGAGATGGGGCGGCACGCGGGCTACATGATCCCGACCCGCGTCGAACTGGGCAACCACTATGGCACGCCCGATTACGCGCCCTTCTTCCTCGCCACCATCACGCAAGCGGAGTTCTGACATGATCGCCCCTGCCGCCGCACCAACCCTGCATCGGCTGTCCGACGCAGCCGCCATCCTGACGTTGGCGGCGGTCGCGGCGGCGCTGATCCTGCCCGAAGCCTATTCGGCGGTCCCCGACCAGCTGCGCCCCGGCGCCTGGAGCCAGGACACGATCTCGGCCCCGGCGGCGCTGGCGCTGCTGGCGGTCAATGCGCGGCTGCGGCAGGGCTGGGAAAAGGGCTGGCTGATCTGGGCGGGGCTGGTGGGCTATCTGATCTATGCCTATGGGCTTTTCAGCTTTGACAGGGTGATGAACCCGGCCTATCCGCTGTATCTGGCGATACTGGCAGCCAGCGTCGTTGCCGCTGTACTGTTTGTTCGGGCAGTCGATCCGGCCGCGCTGACCACGGCAAAGCGCCCACCACCTCGCCGCGCCGTGGCGGGGCTGTTCGGGCTGCTTGTCGTGATGTTCGCGGCGCTATGGCTGGCGCAGCTTCTGCCCGCGATGGCCGCACGCCAGCCGCTGCCGGGGCAGACGATCTTCGTGCTGGATCTGGCCTTCGCCCTGCCACTGACCGGGCTGACCGCGGTGCTTCTGTGGCGCGCCTCCCCGGTGGGCGATCTGCTGGCAATCCCGATGCTGATGAAGGTGGCGGTGCTGGGCGTGTCGGTGTTTCTGGGCACCTTCTACACATGGGCCTTCTTCGACGGGCCCTTCATGCCCTTCGATCTGGCACTCTACGCGCTGATGGGCTTCGGCCCCGCCGCGCTGCTATGGCCGGTCTGGCGCGGGTTGAAGGTAAAGGGATAGGCCGCCCGGACGGCGTGATCGCGGCCGCCGTACCCCTGACCGGCCTCACCCCGCCAGCGCCGCTGGCAGGTTTTCAGCCAGTTGATCGGCGACAAGCCGCACACGTGCGCTGTGGCGCAGATCCTCATGCATGGCCAGCCAGCATTCCAGGCGGAAGGAAATGCTGTCGGCCAGCACCGGGCGCAGTTTCGGGTTCTGCCGTGCGATGCCGGCCTGCATGGCACCGATCCCCATACCGGCGCGGATGGCGTTTAGCTGGGCGCTTTCGTCATCGCACCGAAAGCGCAGCATGCGGCGGGTGACTCCGGTGCCGGTCAGAGCCGCCAGCGCCGCCGCGTCGCGGTCAGGGCCGATCAGCACATGCCCGACCAGCGCCTCTTGGGTTGCCGGGCAACCCTGCGCGGCGAGATAGTTTTCATGCGCGTAAAGCCCGATGCGCAGATCGGCGATCTTGCGCGCGACCAGCCCGGCCTGGCTTGGGCGCACCATGCGCACAGCCAGATCGGCCTCGCGGCGCAGCAGATTGTTGTTTCGGTTCGACAGCACCAGCTCAACCGCCAGCCCGGGATGGCGGGCAAGAAGCGGGGCAAGCAGGCCTGGCAGTATTTCGGCGCCCACAACCTTGCTGGCGCTCAGCCGCACCACCCCGCGCGTAGCATCTGCCGGCGCCGAGGCTGTGCGCTCCAGCGCCGCAGCCGAGGCGGCCATCGCGCGCGCCTCGGGCAGCAACTGTTGCCCCAGATCGCTTAATGCCAGGCCCTGCGGTGAGCGCAGGAACAGCGTGGCGCCCACGTCCTGCTCCAGCAGGTCGATATGGCGGCTCAATGTTGGTTGCGTAAGCCTCAGCATGCGTGCCGCCGCCGACAGGCTGCCCTGCTCGGCCACGGCGATGAAGCTTCGCCAGTGATCCCATTGTATCGCGGCAGTGCTCATATATTACTCTATAGCAGAGATCCGCATCTTCGCAATTCCCTGATAGCCGGGCTCGCGCTATCCCTGCCCCTGCCACCCAGACAGGAGAAAGCACCATGTCCCGCTTGCTTGCCGCTGCCGCCGCCCTTGGTTCCGCCCTCGCCGCCGCCCTGGTTTTTGCCCCGCGCGACGGGTTCGAAACCGAAATCTTCATCGATGCATCACCCGAAACAGTGTGGTCGCTGCTCACCAATCCGGAAGAACACGCCGACTGGAACCCCGCCATGCACGCCGTCGAGGGGCGCTTTTCCACCGGCGAGCGCTTGCGGCTGGACATGCGCACCCCTTCGGGCGGCGTCATGACCTTCCGTCCGCGCGTGTTGGTCGCCGATGCGGCGCGCGAGTTGCGCTGGCTGGGCCGGCTGGGGCTGCCGCGGCTCTTCGATGGCGAGCACTACTTTCGCCTGAACGCCGAGAATGGCGGCACGCGGCTGATCCATGGCGAGAATTTTCGCGGCCTGCTGTTGTGGGTCATGGATATCCACCAGTTCCGCCCGGGTTTCGAGGCGGCGAATGAGGGGCTCAAGGCGCGTGCGGAGGCCGTCGTTTCGGGCTATTCCCACAGCGAACCAGCATTGCCCGGCGCCATGACGCCGATCACCGCCACCCTGAACGAAAGCCTGCAGCCATGACAGCTTCACTGACACTGCGCCCCTATACGCCTGCCGATCTCGACGCCTGCGCGGCGATCTGGCGCGCGGCGTCCGAGGCCGGCCACCCCTTCCTGGCCGGTGCCGATCTGGATGCCGACGAGGCCCTTGTGCGCGATGTGTATTTCCCGCAGGCCGAGATCACCCTGGCCTGTGACGGGGCCCGCCCGGTCGGCTTCGTGGCCATGATCGGCAGCTTCATCGGCGCGCTGTTCGTCGCGCCCGACCAGCATCGCCGCGGCATCGGGCGGATGCTGGTGGCGGCAGTGGCGCAAACGCATGGCCCGCTGGTGGTCGAGGTTTACGCCGAAAACGCCGGGGCGTGCCGCTTCTACGGCGCGCTTGGTTTCACCGAAACCGGGCGCCGCGACATGGATGATCGCGGACGAGCGCACCCGCTTGTGCGGATGGAGCAGACGGGCGGCACCTGAGCGCCGGGTGTTGATGAAATGACCACCACTGCCGGCACATGGGCGCAAGACCTCTGGTTGTGTCGATCTTGCCCTAGAAATCCTTCAGCAACCGTGTCGTTTCCGGGTCAAGCATGCCGGCAACGGTGGCTTCGGTCTCAAGCTCGATCGCCTGACGCAGTGCGCCAGCATTGGCCTGGTTGAGAACGCGCTTCATGGCGCGGGTCGAAAGTACGGGAAGTGCTGCCAGCTGCGCAGCAATCTTGCCCGCTTGGTGGCGAAGTTCGCAATCGGGCACCACTTTCCAGGCGACACCGCAATCGCGCAGTTCAGTGGCTGAATAGCGCTGGCCCAGAAACAGCATCTCGCGCGCCTTTACCGGGCCCACGATGGCCGGCAGCAGCGCCGTGACCGCGCCGGTGACGAAAAGGTTGAGCGAGACCTCGGGGAAGAAGCCGCGCGCGCTTTCCGCCCAGATCGGAAAGTCGCAATTGATCGCCCATTCAAAGCCGCCGCCGACGGCCCAGCCATTGATTGCCCCCACCACGGGCTTGGCGCCGAACACGATTGCCTCGGTCGCGCGCTGGATGGCATCGACCAGGTCGCGCGCCTGTTCCTCGTTTTCCGGGTGGACATGCTCATGCCGGTCGTCGCCGGCGCAAAAGGCGCGCCCCTCGCCGGTGAAGATGATTGCGCGGGTGGCCGCATCGCGATTGGCATCGGTAAAAGCCGCCGCGACATCCTCGATCAGCCGCCGGTTCATGGCGTTGAGCGCTTCGGGGCGGTTCAGCGCGATAGTGCGCACCCCCTCGCCGGTCATGGTGGACAGAACGGTATCGTAGGTGAAATCGCTCATGGGTAATTCCTTATCACGCGCCTTGTCTTGCCCTCAGTCACCGGGAAGCTGCCGGCGGGCACGATGGTCACCCGCGCGGTGGCGCCCAGCCTGTTCTTGATCGCCGCTTCCAGCCGCGCCACCAGCGTGCCGTCATCACCGCGCCCCTTGGCCAGTTCGGCCTGCACCGGCAGCACGTCATGGGGCGGCGGGCTATCCAGCGTGATGCGGTAATCGCCCGAAAGCTCGGCGAAGCTGGCCACCACCGCCGCCACCATGGTGGGGAACATGTTCAGCCCCCTGACGACCACCATGTCGTCGGAACGCCCGATGACGCGAAAGCGAAACCCGGTGCAGCCGCAGCGGCAGGGTTCGGTGGCGCTGACGGCAATGATGTCGCCGGTGCGAAAGCGCACCAGCGGCTGGCATTCGCGCTCAAGATGGGTGAGCACCAGCTCGCCCTCTGCGCCGGCCTCCAGCGCCTTCACGGCGCCGGTGTCGGGGTTGATCAGCTCGGCATGCAGCACGTCATGGGCAAGGAAATGCAGATCGGTGTCATGTTGGCACTGCGCGGCGAAATTACAGAACACATCCGACACGCCGTAATTGGCGTTGCGCGGCTCCATCCCCCAGATATCGCGAAAGCGCTGCCTTGTGGCGGGGTCGTCCAGCCCCGGCTCGCCA
The DNA here is from genome assembly GCA_020832665.1 of Pararhodobacter sp. Taxonomy (GTDB): domain Bacteria; phylum Pseudomonadota; class Alphaproteobacteria; order Rhodobacterales; family Rhodobacteraceae; genus Pararhodobacter. Next base: position 17,708 of record JAFIEG010000031.1, read on the forward strand.
CCAAACAGCCCCAGCTTGAGGCCCAGATCGGCCGGCGCAAGGCCGGGGAACTTTTCCGCCACCACCCGTTCCAGGACCGCCGGGTAAGAGGGTGTGCAGGAAATCGCTGTGATGCCCGTCTCAAGGATCGTGCGCACCAGAAGTTCGCTTGACCCCACGCCGAAAGGCACCACCGTCGCCCCCGTGCGTTCAAGCGACATGTGGTCGGTGAGCCCGCCCATCCACATCTGGTAATTCAGGCAATGCACCACGGTAATGCCCGGCCCCAGCCCGGCCAGCGCCTGTGCCCGGCTGCCGACGATCTCGGTTACCGCGCAGTCGCGCGCGCTCATCGCCAGGTTCATCGCCTGGCCGGTAGTCCCCGAGGTGCGGTGCAGCCGCGACACTTCGGCGCGCGGCGCGGCCAGATAATCGCCGAAGGGAGGGTGCGCCTCTTGCGACAGGCGCAGCCCCGCCTTGTCGGAAAAGGGCAGCTCGGGCAGGTCTTCCAGCCGGCCGGGTGGTGCGGCGCCGTCCCACAGCAGCCGGTAGAAGCCCGAATTCGCGGCGACATGCGTGCTCTGGCGCTCCCACGCCGCCTGCCGTCTTGCGGCCATGGCTTCCGGCGCGACAAGATGTCCGTCATCAACAAGGGTCACGACGCCAAGCCCTTTCTCCAGAGTTGGGTAAACATGTCCGGCACCGCGTCGCGGACTTGCGACAGCGCGCCGCTGCGCCCTGGCACAGGCGCTCGGTGGCCAGAAGCAAGGCGCCGGCGATCAGCAGCGCAATGCGAGCGCCATCGTCCTTGCGCATGGCCTCGCGCCCGGGCTCGAGCCAGGCGATGAAGCTGTCGGCGGCGGCATCGTGTTCGGAACTGGCGATGGCGGGGGTTGGCATGGGCTCGGCTCTGGCTGAATATGATACTGATATCATTTTCAGAAAATTGGTCAAACACATGAAGCGTATAGGTTGCAGCACGGGCGGGAACAAACCGCCCCATGAATTGCTTCACCGAAACCGGCTCACACCGCCTGTCTTGCAAGCATTGTGGCCGCGGTTTGCATTCGATACCCCCAATCACGATCTTCGGCGGCATTGCGGGGTTCATCGAGGGTATCGTTGCAGTTATCGTGGGGTGATGACGCGGTTTGCGGGCGCACCGATCGGCCCGCCAGCGCCCGGCACCCGAGATCGAAGGAAAACCCATGACATCCGACGCTGCGCTTGCTGATGCCCCCTTTCTCGATGCCGCGAGCCCGGCCTTTTCCATCCGTTCCGACGTGGTGCGCCGGGCGCGCGCGCAAAACTGGTTCGCGCGCACGCCCTATGGCCTTGCCGTGCTGCGCCACAAGCAGGTGGGGGAACTTCTCAACCATCCCGCCCTGATTCAGGGCAGCCATAACTGGCCGGCGCTCAACGGCGTGCCTGAGGGCGCCTTTGCCGATTGGTGGTGCAAGACGATTCTGGTGACGGAAGGCGATGACCATTGGCGGTTGCGCCGGCTGGTGAACCCGGCCTTCTCGCCGCAGGTGGTCAGGGCGCTGATGCCCGAATTCGAGCGCATCAGTATAGAACTGGCCGAGGGGTTCATCGACCGTGGCGAATGCGATTTCATGGAAGAATTCGCCGATCCTTACGCCGCGCGCGTGCTGTGCCTGCTGCTGGGCCTGCCCGCGGACGAGGCCGGCTTCATCCTGCACAACGCCGCCGAGATGGGGCTGGCGCTGGGCGTGAATTACCGCGCCGAGATCGAGCGGGTGGAGGCGGCGACGCGGGCACTGTCGGATCATGTCGCCAAGGTGCTGGAAGAGCGGCGCAAGCGCCCGGGCGAGGATATCCTGTCGCGGATGGTGCAGGCCAGCGAGGGCGGCGACCGGCTCTCGGCATGCGAATTGCACAATCTGGCGCTGATGCTGATCTTCGCCGGCGTCGATACAACGCGCAACCAGCTTGGGCTGGGTATCGCCATGTTCATCGACCACCCCGAACAATGGAAGGCGCTGGCCGCCGACCCGTCACTCGACATGGCTGCGGCCACCGAGGTGATGCGCATGCGCCCGACGATCACCTGGGTGACGCGGCTGGCCACCAAGGATTTCGATTATGGCGGCATCACCATACGCGAGGGCACGGTGCTGCATCTGTATTCGGAAAGCGCCGGCACCGACCCGGATGTGTTTGGCGAGGCGTCCTTCGACATCACCGCACCGCGCGCGCGCAACTATGGCTTTGGTGGCGGCATCCATCACTGCCTGGGCAATATCGTGGCGCGCAACGACATGGCGGTGGCCTATCGCATCCTCGCCGCGCGCATCGGCCCGCCGCGCGCCGCCGGGATGGCGACATGGTTGGCCGACAGTGGCAATACCGGGCCGATCAGCCTGCCGATTGCCTTTGAGCGGCGATAGGGCGCGCGCGGCAAGTCGCTTGATTCGGCAAGAGGTTTTTCCCGCCCGTGCCTTTCGGTTCCCGCCGCTAACCGCCACCCGGGCGAAACGCCGCGCAGCGCGTCGGGTCGGTCTCGATGCGCGCGGCGCCGGTCAGATCCAGGCAATAGGGCACGGCGGCGAACACCGCTTCAAGGCAGGTGGCGATGGCGGCGGGCTTGCCGGGCAGGGTGATGATCAGCGTCTTGCCGCACACGCCGGCCGATTGCCGCGACAGGATCGCCGTGGGCACCTCGGCCAGCGAGGCGCGGCGCATCTCCTCGCCAAAGCCGGGCAGGTCGAAATCGATGACATCGGCCAGCGCCTCGGGCGTGCGGTCGCGCGGCGCCGGGCCTGTGCCGCCGGTGACCAGCACCAGATCGGCGCCGCCATCGCACAGCGCGCGCAGTGTATCGGCCACGCCCTTGCGCCCGTCGGGCACGATGCGCCGCTCGATGGCCAGCGGCGAGGTGATCACGCCGCGCAGCCATTCCTCGGCCGCCGGGCCGCCCTTGTCCTCGTATTCGCCGCGCGCTGCGCGGTCGGAGACGGTTAGCACCACAATTTGCGCTGTCTCAGGCGACATGGCGCTGCCCCGCCGCGCCCAGGCACCACTCAACGACCGTGGCCGCATCGGCCGCCAGCGGCTGGGCCAGCCCCTCGGCGAAGGTTTCGAAATGCGGCAGGTTCTGCGCGTTCACGCCCACCAGCACCGGCATGCCCCTTCCCAGCGCCTCGGCGATCAGGGGCGCAAAGCCTCGCCCCTCGCATTCCTGCTTGCCGAATTTGTTGACGATCATCAACTCGGCCCCGTCGAGCCGGCCCTGCACGGCGGCAACGGCTTCTTCCAGCACCCCGGCATCGAGCGTGCAGCCGCGCGCGGCCGAGCCACGGTCCTCGCTGATGCGCAGCACTGGCCCGTGGGGCAGAATGCGCAGATCCATGTCGCATTTGCGCCGGTTGGCGCGTTCGATATTGGTCTGCACCGTGCCGCACAGGCGCAGTCTGCCGGCAAGAAGCGCCGCGATATCAGCCAGAAACGCGTCATTGGCGCCGCGTCCGGGCAGGCAGACATAGGCAAGCATCATGCGGGTGTCCTCATCGGTCATGGCCGGGCCGCGGCAGGCACCAAACCCGAAGGCTGGCACCCGCGGCCCGGCAAGTCAATTCGCGGCAGGCGCCGTCACGCGGCCTGCATCGCCACGCCTTCGATAGCGGCCTTCTCCACAAGCTCGGCGGTGAAGCGCTTTGCCGCGCGCAACCAGGCGGCGCGGGCATGGGCCTCGCGAAGCCGCGGCAGCACCGTATCGAAGGGCAGCACCGCGCCGGGCGCGCGCGCATCGAGGCGGATGAGATGCACGCCGAAACGGGTTTGAACCGGCTCGCTGATCTGCCCTTCCTGCAGCGCATCGAGCGCGGCTTCGAATTCGGGCACGGTGTCGCCCTGGGTGAGCTGGCCCAGAAGCCCGCCCGAATCCTTTGACGAGCAGGCGGAATGGGTGCGGGCCAGCTCGGCAAATCGGCGCGGGGCGGCGCGCAGCTCTTGCAGCACCGCCTCGGCGCGGGCGCGCAGCGCGTCCGCACCGCCGCCCCCGGCGAAAAGAATATGCGCTGCCTCGTAGAGTGTGGGCGCGCGAAAGCGATCGGGCTGCGCCTCGTAATGGGCGCGCAGCTTGGCGTCATCTGCCGGTTCGGGGTGAACCGCCTGTTCCAGCAACTGGCGGATCAGCGCCTCGTCGGCGGTTTCCACCTGCCCCGGCGCGATCTCGGCCGGGGCGGGGGCAAGGCCGCGCGCGCTTGCCTCCTGCAGCATCAACTCGCGGATGGCGAGCGCGCGCGCGGCGGCTTTCCAGGCATGCCCCGGCTTGTCTTTCGGGGCGGGGTGGTTTTGCGCCTCGGCCGCGATGCGTTCGGGCGAAATGGTGGTGCCATTGACGACAATTGGCGGCAGAAGCGGTTTCATGGCGCTATCCTTTCAAGGCGCCCTGCCGCCGTTATCGGGGCGGCAGGGCAGGTCTTTTCACTTGTTGGCGTTCATGGGCTTGAGCCCGGTGCGCGCCGGCTTCGCCCCGCGGCGCGAGCGCACGATCTGGTAGCCGGGCCGCCACAGAAAGCGGATCGGAACCGACAGCATGTGCACCAGCCGGGTGAAGGGAAACAGCGCCACGATTACCAGGCCAAGGAAGATATGCAGCTTGTAGAGCCAGTGCACATCGACCACCTCCTGCCAGGCATTGACCTGCAGGCCCATGACCGATTGCGACCAGGACATGAACTGCAGCATCTTGGCGCCATCCATATGGCCCAGCGTCAGCCAGATGGTGCCCATGCCGATGACGATCTGCACCCACAGGATGGCCAGGATGCCGATATCGGCATAGGTGGAGTTGTTGCGGATACGCGGGTCATAGAGCCGGCGATGCAGCAGCATGGTGCAGCCGACAAAGGCCGCCAGCCCCGCCAGCCCGCCGATAACCACCGCCATCCATTGCTTGAGGGCGTAGGAAACGCCCAGCGTATCGAGCACCCAGACCGGGGTGAACAGGCCGATGAGGTGACCGAAGAAAAGCACGATGATGCCCACATGAAACAGCACCGAGCCCCACATCAGTTGCTTGCGCCGCAAGAGCTGGCTGGACGAGGTTTTCCAGGTGTGTGGGTCGCGCTCGTAGCGGGCGATGGTGCCGACCAGCGCGATGGCCAGCACCGCATAGGGCATGATGCCGAAGATGAAGAAATCGAGGTCAAACATGGTTCATTCCTCCTGGCTCAGGAGCCTTGCGCATGGGGTGCGCGGGCCGGGTTGAGCGGCATGTCCATTTTCGCGAGGATATCGCGGCTGATCGGGCAACCCGCATCGGGGTCGGGGCCGAAGGTGACCTGCGCTTCTTCCCACACGGCATCGAGCGCGGTGAGATCCTCGGGGTCGTCATCGGCCTCGGACAGAAGCGCTTCGGCCTCGTCCGACTGCCTGATCTGCCCCATCGCCACCAGCGCCGAGAGCACCGGCGCGTAGTTGCTCTCGCGCCGTTTCAGCCGCTCGGCCAGCGCCAGCACGATATGGCCGGCATCATTGAGGATGGCGCGGGCCTGTTCGGGCGGCTGGGTGGACAGGAATTCCAGCAGCACCGGCAGGTGATCGGGCAGTTCCGGCCCGACCAGATCGAAGCCGCCGGCGCGATAGGTTTCCAGCAGGTCCACCATTGCCCCGCCCCGGTCGCGGCTTTCGCCGTGGATATGCTCGAACAGGTTGAGCGAGAGCGTGCGCGAACGGTCGAAAAGCAGCACATAGCGCTCCTGCAGGTCGAATATGTCGCGCGTTTCCAGGTCATTCAGCAACGGCTCGATGGCAGTTACTTGGGCCGGGGGCAAAAGCCCCTCGGCCAGCGCCTCGCGGATCGCCGGCACGGCGGCCTGCAGATCGGCGGTGGGGTAGGTCAGCAGCGCTGACAGGGCTCTGTAGGTTTTCATGATTTGATGAACTCCTGCGGGCTGCGGAACCGCTTTCCGCCGCTGAAAAGCGAGAATCCGGAAGTGCCGGTGGAGCAGCCATTGCCGTCGGTAAAGCCGCAGCCCCCCTTGAGGTCATAGGCATCTTCCACCAACTCGCGATGCGTGGTGGGGATGACGAAACGATCCTCGTAATTGGCAATCGCCATGAGCTGATACATCTCGTCGATCTGCTGCGGCGTCAGCCCGACGCGCTTGGCCACGCCGAGATTGACCACTCCATCCACCGTCTTCGAGCGCATGTAGGAGCGCATCGCCAGCATGCGCTCCAACGCCGAGACGATGGGTGCCTCGTCGCCCGCGGTCAGCATGTTGGCCAGGTAACGCACCGGAATGCGCAGGCTCTGCACATCGGGCATGTCATCTTGCGCGCTGATCATGCCGGCCTCGGCGGCGTTCTGGATGGGTGAGAGCGGCGGGATATACCACACCATCGGCAAGGTGCGATATTCGGGGTGCAGCGGGAAGGCGATCTTCCATTCCATCGCCATCTTCCAGATCGGCGATTCCTGCGCGCCCTTGATCCAGTCATCGGGCACCCCCTCGGCGCGCGCGGCCTCGATCACCTTCGGATCGTTGGGATCGAGGAACACGCCAAGCTGCGCGTCGTAGAGATCCTTTTCGTTCTCGGTACTGGCGGCCTCGGCGATCTTGTCGGCATCATAGAGCATGACGCCCAGATAGCGGATGCGCCCGACGCAGGTTTCCGAGCACACGGTGGGCTGCCCGCTTTCAAGGCGCGGATAGCACAGCGTGCATTTCTCGGATTTGCCGGTGGACCAGTTGTAATAGATCTTTTTGTAGGGGCAGCCCGAGACGCACATGCGCCAGCCGCGGCATTTTTCCTGATCGATCAGGACCACCCCGTCATCCTCGCGCTTGTAGATCGCGCCCGAGGGGCACGACGCCACGCAAGACGGGTTCAGACAGTGCTCGCACAGTCGCGGCAGATACATCATGAAGGTATTTTCGTACTGCCCGTAGATGTCCTTCTGCACGCCTTCGAAGTTGTAATCCTGCCCGCGCTTGGCGAACTCCCCGCCCAGGATTTCCTCCCAGTTGGGGCCCCATTCGATCTTCTCCATGCGCTCGCCCGAAACCAGCGATCGCGGGCGCGCGGTGGGGAAGGCCTCCATCTCGGGGGCCGATTTCAGGTGGTCATAGTCGAAATCGAAGGGCTCGTAGAAATCGTCGATCTCGGGCAGATCGGGGTTGGCAAAGATATTCGCCAGAATCCGCCACTTGCCGCCCTGCTTGGGGATCAGCTTGCCGGAAGCCGTGCGCTTCCAGCCGCCATTCCAGCGCTTCTGGTTCTCCCAGTCCTTGGGATAGCCGATGCCGGGCTTGGTTTCGACATTGTTGAACCATGCATATTCAACGCCCTCGCGTGAGGTCCAGACGTTCTTGCAGGTTACCGAGCAGGTGTGACACCCGATGCATTTGTCGAGGTTCAGCACCATTCCGATCTGGGCACGCACTTTCATTGGGCTGCCTCCTGGTTGCCGGTTGCGGGACGGTCGAGCCAGTCCACCTTTTCCATCTTGCGCACGATCACCATCTCGTCGCGGTTAGAGCCGACGGTGCCGTAATAGTTGAAACCGTAGCTCTGCTGGGCATAGCCGCCGATCATGTGGGTCGGTTTGGTGACCGCCCGCGTGACCGAGTTGTGGATGCCCCCGCGCTGGCCGGTGATCTGGCTGCCGGGCGTGTTCACGATCTTCTCCTGCGCGTGATACATGAACAGCGTGCCATCCTTCATGCGCTGGCTGACCACGGCGCGCGCCGTGATCACACCGTTGGAGTTGAACACCTCTACCCAGTCGTTATCGACGATGCCGGCGGTTTTCGCGTCGGTCTCGCTCAGCCACACCACCGGGCCGCCCCGATTGAGCGTGAGCATCAGCAGATTGTCGGAATAGGTGGAATGGATGCCCCATTTCTGGTGCGGGGTGATGAAGTTGAGCACCACATGCTTCTCGCCCGATTTGAGCGATTTGGTCGCATCCGCCGTGATCGTCTTCAGATCAACCGGGGGGCGCCAGGTGACGAAGAATTCGCCGAAGGCGCGCATCCATTCGTGATCCTGGTAAAGCTGCTGGCGGCCCGAAAGCGTGCGCCATGGGATCAGCTCGTGCACATTGGTCCAGCCGGCATTGTAGCAGACCTCTTCGCTTTCAATGCCAGACCAGGTGGGCGACGAGATGATCTTGCGCGGCTGCGCGGCGATGTCGCGAAAGCGGATCTTCTCGTCCTCCTTGACGCGGGCCAGATGCGCATGCTCGCGCCCGGTGGCCTTCTCCAGCGCCGCCCAAGCCTTGACCGCCACCTCGCCATTGGTTTCGGGGGCCAGCATCAGCACCACTTCGCAGGCGTCGATGGCGCTTTCGATCTTCGCCATGCCCTTGGTGGGGCCGTCGGTATGGGTGCCGTTGAGCGCCTTGAGGTGGTGCACCTCGGTCTTGGTGTCCCAAGCGATGCCCTTGCCGCCATTGCCCACCTTCTCCATCAGCGGGCCAACCGAGGTGAAGCGCGCATAGAGGTTGGGATAGTCGCGCTCGACTGCGATATAGGCCGGCGCGGTCTTGCCCGGGATCAGGTCGCACTCGCCGCGCTTCCAGTCCTTGACCACCGGCTGGGCGATCTCGCCGGGGCTGTCATGCTGCAGCGGCAGCTGCACCACATCGGTTTCCACGCCCAGAATCTCGGGCGCCACTTCCGAGAATTTCCTGGCAATCGCCTTGAAGATTTCCCAGTCCGATTTACTCTCGTAAGCCGGGTCCACCGCTGCCTGCAGCGGGTGGATGAAGGGGTGCATGTCACTGGTGTTGAGATCGTCCTTTTCATACCAGCTTGCCGTGGGTAGCACGATATCGGCGTAAACGGCGGTGGTGGACATGCGAAAATCGATGGTCACCAGCAGGTCGAGCTTGCCCTCGGGCGCCTCGTCATGCCACTTGGCCTCGACCGGCTTCTGCCCGCCTTCCTGGCCCAGATCCTTGCCCTGCACGCCGTGATCGGTGCCCAGAAGGTGCTTGAGGAAGTACTCATGCCCCTTGCCCGATGAGCCCAGCAGGTTCGAGCGCCACACGAACAGGTTGCGCGGCCAGTTTTCCGGCGCGTCCGGGTCTTCGCACGACATCTCCAGCGCGCCCGATTTCAGCTGCTCGGCGACATAGGCGGGAATTTCCTTGCCCGCCTCCTTTGCCGCGCGCGCCACTTCCAGCGGGTTGGTTTTCAGCTGCGGCGCCGAGGGCAGCCAGCCCATGCGCTCTGACCGGATGTTGTAGTCGATCAGCGACAGGCTTTCCCAATCGCCTTCGGGCGCGGTGGGCGAAAGGATCTCCTTCGCGCTCACCGTCTCGTAGCGCCACTGATCGGTATGGGCATACCACATCGAGGTCGAGTTCATGTGCCGGGGCGGGCGCGCCCAGTCCAGCGCGAAGGCCAGCGGCAGCCAGCCGGTTTGCGGGCGCAGCTTTTCCTGGCCCACATAATGCGCCCAGCCGCCGCCCGACTGGCCCACGCAACCGCACATCACCAGCATGTTGATGACGGCGCGGTAGTTCATGTCCATGTGGTACCAGTGGTTCATCGCCGCGCCGATGATGATCATCGACTTGCCGTTGGTCTTTTCGGCATTGCTGGCGAATTCGCGCGCGACATGGATGATCTTGTCGCGGCTGACACCGGTGATGCGCTCGGCCCAGGCCGGGGTGAAGGGCACATCGGCGTTGTAGTCATCGGCGACATTGTCGCCGCCCAGCCCCCGGTCGAGCGAGTAATTGGCGCAAAACAGGTCGAACACGGTGGCGGCCAGCGCCTCGGTGCCGTCGGCCAGCGTGACCTTCTTCACCGGCACGTTGCGGGTGAGCACCCCGCCGCGCTCGTCCTTTTCCCACTGGGTTGTGGCTTCGCCGCCGAACCAGGGGAAATCGACGCCAACCACATCGTCGCGATCATCTTCCAGCACCAGCGTCAGGCGCGGCTTGACCTCGGTCTTGCCGGCCTTTTCCTCGAGGTTCCATTTACCCTGCTCGCCCCAGCGGAAGCCGATCGAGCCATTGGGCGCCACCAGCTTGCCGGTGTTCTCGTCGATGCAGATGGTTTTCCATTCCGGGTTGTTCTTCTCGCCGAGATTGCCATCGAGGTCCGAGGCGCGCAGCTGGCGGCCGGGCACCAGGTGCTCGCCCTTCTTGTCGAGCAGCACCAGAACCGGCATGTCGCTGTATTTGCGGATATAGTCCTCGAAATAGGGCACCTGCCGGTCGAGGTGGAACTCGCGCAATATGACATGGCCAAAGGCCATGCCCAGCGCCGCATCGGTGCCCTGCTTGGCGTTGAGCCAGACATCGCCGAATTTCGCGGCTTCCGAATAGTCAGGGCAGATCACCGCCGATTTGGTGCCGCGATAGCGCGCCTCGGTGTAGAAATGCGCGTCCGGCGTGCGCGTTTGCGGCACGTTCGAGCCCCACAGCAGCAGATAGCCGGCGTTGTACCAATCCGCGCTTTCGGGCACGTCGGTCTGCTCGCCCCAGGTCATGGGCGAGGCCGGCGGCAGGTCGCAATACCAGTCATAGAAGCTCATGCAGGTGCCGCCCAGAAGCGACAGGTAGCGCGAGCCGGCGGCATAGCTGACCATCGACATGGCCGGAATCGGCGAGAAGCCGAACACCCGGTCAGGCCCGTAGGTGCGCGCCGTCCAGGCATTGGCCGCCGCCGTCATCTCGGTCACTTCATCCCAGCTGGCGCGCACAAAGCCGCCGGTGCCGCGCTTTCTGGTGTAGCTGGCGCGCGCGGCCGGGTCTTGCTGGATTGCCTCCCAGGCCTTGACCGGGCTCAGCGATTTGCGCTTCTCGCGCCACAGGCGCATCAGCGCGCCACGCACCAGCGGCGTCTTCACGCGGTTGGCGCTGTAGAGATACCATGAATAGCTGGCCCCGCGCGCACAGCCGCGTGGCTCGTGATTGGGCAGGTCGGGGCGCGTGCGCGGGTAATCGGTCTGCTGGGTCTCCCAGGTGACGATGCCCGACTTGACATAGATCTTCCACGAGCAGGAACCGGTGCAGTTCACCCCGTGGGTCGAGCGCACGATCTTGTCGTGCTGCCAGCGCTTGCGATAGGTGTCTTCCCAGTCGCGGTTCTCGATCGTGGTCTGGCCGTGACCGTCCGAGAAGGTGTCCTTGCGAACGCTTCTCAGAAAATTCAGCCGGTCAAGTAGATGGCTCATGGCTGTCTCCGTTCTTGGGTTGGGTGGCGGGCGCGACAGGGCGCCCGCGCATTGTCGGCGGGGCACAGGCCGGTCAGGGGTTCTGGATGTAGGCGTTGCGGCGCAGATAGAACCACCAGTTCAGGATCATGCAGAGCGCGTAGAACACCGCGAAGCCGTACATCGCGTATTCCGGGGTTCCGCCGCGCACCTGCTCGCCGATGATGATAGGCGCGACAAAGGCGCCATAGGCGGCCACCGCCGAGGTCCAGCCCAGCACCGGGCCGGCCTGCTCGCGGTTGTAGATCACGCCGATGGTGCGGAAGGTCGAGCCGTTGCCGATGCCGGTTGCCGCGAAAATGATGATGAACAGCACCAGGAAGATGAAGAAATACTGCTCGGGCGTCTGCGACTGGTAGGCCAGCATCATGACATAGCCGACAGCAGCCGAGGCAATCACCATCACGCCGGCGATCCACTGGGTCACGATCGAGCCGCCGAACTTGTCGGAAAGCCAGCCCCCCGGCGGACGGATCAGCGCGCCGATGAAGGGGCCGATCCAGGCATAGGTCAGCGCACTCGGTGCGTTCGGGTTTTCGACCCGCTGCATGACACCGTCAACCTCGACACTTGTATAGCCGAAAATCACCGTGATGCCGAGCGGCAGCGCCATCGAGTAGCCGATGAACGAGCCGAAAGTCAGGATGTAGAGGATGGTCATCGACCAGGTGTGCTTGTCCTTGAAGATGGTGAACTGATTACCCATGCTGCGACCGATCTGTCCCGGCATCAGGCGCATGAATACCAGCGTGAGCACGCAGATCAGGATGACGGCGACAAAGACATTGAGCACCCCCAGTCCCGTCGGCGCGGGCAGGAACAGATAAAGCCCGATGACCGAGGTCAGGAAACCCACGCCGTAAAGCCCCAGTACCTTGCCGAAAGACCCGAGCGTGCTGCCCATGTCGGGCGAGAGCGGCTTGAGGTTGTTCATGCCGAACCATGCCAGCGTCACCAGCGGGATCAGGATTGCCGCCCAGATTAAGCCGGCATTCTGGATATAGGTCGGCGTACCGGCCTCAATCCTGCCAATCAGTGTGCCGCTATCGCGGATCAGGGCGATGGGATCGCCGGCGATGGCACCGAAGATGCCGACGGTCATCACGGTCGGAATCAGGATTTGCATCGTGGTGACGCCGAAATTGCCAAGCCCGGCATTCAGCCCAAGCGCCAGACCCTGCTGCCGTCTGGGAAAGAAGGTGCTGATATTGCTCATCGAGGCCGCGAAATTGCCACCACCGATACCCGAGAGCAGCGCGGCAAGCTGGAACTTCCACAACGGGGTGTTCGGATCTTGCAGGAACAGGCCGGTCAGCAGGGCCGGCGGGATCAGCAGCGCGGAGGTCAGAAAGATCGTGTTCCGCCCGCCCGCGATCCGGATCATGAACGAGGCCGGGATGCGCAGCGTGGCGCCGGTCAGACCGGCGATGGCCGTCAGCGTGAACAGCTCGGCCTGGGTAAAGGGGAAGCCCGCATTGAGCATCTGCACGGTGATCATGCCCCACATCAGCCAGACGGCGAAGCCGCACAGCAGATTGGGGATCGAGATCCAGAGGTTCCGGTTCGCCACCCCCTTTCCCGTCTGTTGCCAGAACGTCTCGTCTTCGACGTCCCATCTTTCCATGTCCTTGGCCATTTTTTTCTCCATTCTGGTTTTCGGCCTGTGAAGCCGGGCAAGATCAGCCCGAAACCTGGCCGCGCATCTGGTCATTTCACCGGTTCGGCCGGCCCGTTGCCGAGGCGTGCAAGCGCCCGGCGCAACTCGTCGATGGATTTGAACTGCGCCTTGAGTTGCAGCCCGCCGCCGCGCTCGCTCAGCTCGATCTTGTCGGAGCCGGCGAAGAGCGCCGCGATCTCGGCCTCGGCGGCCTTCTTCTCGGCGGCCTCGCGGGCGATCTCGCGGTCAACCGACGAGATGACGTATTCGTCGTCGAAACCGCCCTCGGGCTCCTTCAGCCAGATCAGGCAGATCAGCCAGCTCAGGAAGGCGCCCGCCGCGATGATGAAGAAGAACTGCTGCGGCGTGACGAACATGAAGACGAACAGGTAGAACACCGCGCCGACATTGCCGTAGGCCCCGGCCATGCCCGAGATCTGCCCGGTCACGCGCCGCTTGATCGAGGGGATGATGCCGAAGGTCGCGCCTTCTGCCCCCTGCACGAAGAAGCTGCACATGATGGTAATGGCGATGGCAATGATCAGCGGCCAGTTCGAATTCAGCAGCCCCATCAGCACGAAGCCGATGCCGATGCCGAACATGTAGGCCAGCATCACGAAGCGGCGGTTGCCGTAGCGGTCTGAAACCAGCCCGCCCATGGGCCGCGCGAACAGGTTGACGAAGGCAAAGCTGGCGGCGATCAGCCCGGCTGCGGCGGCGGTCAGACCCCAGGTCTCCTCGAAGAACATGGGCAGCATCGACACCACCGCCAGCTCGGCACCGAAATTGGCGAAATAGGTGGCGTTCAGCGCCGCGACCGATTTGAACGGGTATCTGTCGTCCTTGGGCACGCCCCGGCGCAGGATCGGCACATTGACCCTGAGCGCCTGCACGATCTGGTAGAGAACGACCACGACGATGGCGAAATAGCAGAATGTCGCCGTCATCGGGTCGATATAGCCCATCAGCTGGATGCGATAGACAAGGATGCTCAGAATGCCGACCATGGGCACGATGAAGATGCACAAGAGCGCCAGATCGCCCCAGCTGGACACTTCCAGCGCCGAGGCCTTGCGCGGCTTTTTGTGGGTGTCGGCGGTGGCGCCGTCGGTGATGGCGAACCAGTAGAAGACGCCATAGGCGGCCATCACCACGCCCGAGGTGGCGATCGCCCAGCGCCAGCCATCCTCGCCGCCATAGAGGACAAGCGCGATGGTGGGCAGGGTAATCGCCGCCGCGGCCGAGCCGAAATTGCCCCAGCCGGCGTAGAAACCCTCGGCGAAGCCGATGTCGCGCGGGCGGAACCACAGCGCGGTCATGTGGATGCCGACCACGAAGCTGGCGCCGATCGACGACAGAACCAGGCGCGAGGTGAACAGCACCTCGCGTGTGTCGCCAAAGGCGAAGACGAAGGTCGGCAGCGCCATGATGACCATCAGCACCGAGAACACCCGGCGCGGGCCGTAGCGGTCGAGCGCCATGCCGACGATGATGCGCGCGGGAATGGTCAGCGCCACGTTGGCGATGGCGAAAAGGCGGATGTCGTCGCGCGTCAGCCAGTCGACCGAGCGCAGCATGGATGACGCCAGTGGCGCCATGTTGAACCAGACATAGAAGCAGATGAAGAAGGCGATCCAGGTCAGGTGTAGGGCCTTGATCTCGGCATTCCTGAACCGGAAGAGATCACTGACTTGCATGATAACGTCCTGCGGATGAGTGTGGGGCGCGTTTCCGGCGGGGCATGCTCATTCGGCGTGGGTGGGAATGATCAGCAGCGGGCATGAGGCCCGCCTGGCCAGAAAGGCCGAGACCGAACCGAAGGTCATGTGATCGAATTCCTCGACCAGCGCATCGATCCTCTTGGTGATGAAGTTGAACGGGCCCGGGTCGGGCTTGTGACTGTGGCGCGCCATGACCAGCAGATCAGGCTTGCGCTCCTCGATTGCACGAAGGATCATCTTGCGCGCATCGCCCTCGGCGATCAGCACGCGGGTCTCGAATCCGGCGGCGGCCAGTTCGGCGGCGGCTGCTTCAGTGCCCTGTTTCTGCTCGGTGTACTGCACCGAGAAAAGCTCGTCGGCGCCGGCGGTTGAAGATCCTACATCCTCGACCACCGTGATCAGGGTGATCGTCGGCTTCATCGGGGCGAGCAGATCGCGCACGGTATCGAGCGCGATCCGCGCGTTGCGAGAATTGTCATAGGCCAGCATCACATGCATCGGTCTCTCCACATGCCTGCGGTGCGGGTTTGCACCGGCTTGTGGCCACACCGTCACAGCTAGCAGGCCGAAAACTTGACACAGATCAAAGCAGGCTCCGGCGATCAGAAAATCGAACGTCAATTGCAATGGGTTAAGGTTTGCGGCAAAATCGACCACCGGATCACATTGCAGAATCGGGTGGGCGAGTTGATGATCTGGGCGTGCCCGCTTGAAAACGATCAAGAGAATCAGGAGCCCCATGCGCCCCGAAGATCTGCCCGAGATTCGCCACCTCAGCCTGTTTCGCGACATGTCGCAGGTGAATTTCAATGCGCTGATGGACAGCTCCTACGCGCAGATCTTCCCGCCCTCGCTTGATCTTATCCGCCAGGGCGATCTGGCCGATTTCCTGCATATCGTGCTTGACGGTTCGGTCGAGCTTTACGCAAGCTGGGGCGAGCGCGAATGCACCATGGCGGTTGTCGAGCCGGTTTCCACCTTCATCCTGGCCGCCTGCATCCGCGATGCGCCCTATCTGATGTCGGCACGCACGCTCGAACGCACGCGCATCATCCTCGTGCCCTCGTCCGATCTGCGCGCCATGTTCCGCCGCGATACCGAGTTCGCGGTGGCGGTCATCAACGAGTTGGCCGCCTGTTACCGCTCGGTGGTGCGCAGCGCCAAGGCGCTCAAGCTGCGCAACTCGCGCGAGCGTGTCGCGGCCTATCTGCTGCGCCAGTCGCTGCTGGCCGGGGGTGTTTTGTCCTATCGGCTGCCGGTCGAAAAGCGGCTGCTGGCCTCGTATCTGGGAATGACACCCGAGAACCTGTCGCGCACCCTGCGTGCGCTCGAGGCCGAGGGCGTGAAGATCGATGGCGCGCGCGTCATCATCACCGACCGCGACAGGCTTTCGGATCTGGCCCGGCCCGATCTGCTGATCGACGGGCCCGACCTTGATGCCCTGGGCGCCGGCGCCAGTCTGCCGCATGCAAGGCGCGGCGCCTGAAGAAGGGGCCCGAAACCGTTTCCGGTTGCGCAAATCGGCGCGATTGGGATGGCCCCCTTGCCACCGTCAAGTCTGGAACGGGGTATGGCGGGGTTCACCCCGCCCTCGTAGTGCGTTCAAGCAAACGCAAGTCCCGGCCCGTGCCGGGTGATCTGGCGCAGGTCGGTGGCATCAGCGCGGCGAGGGTGGAGGGCTGGAAGCACAGCGCATACCGAACCGGGCACAGGGGCGCCGGTCAGGGCATGCCGGATCATACCGTCAGCGCCGCCCTTTCAGGGGCAAGGGCGGCGGCGCTTACCCCTTCATCGGCGATATCCGCAGGTGGCGGCAGGCCCAGCGCCGCCGCTGCCGCCCAGCGTGCCATTGCCGGCGCGCTTTGAATGCCGTAGCCACCCTGCCCGGCCAGCCAGAAGAAACCCGGCGCATCGGGGGCATGACCGGCGACCGGGCATTTGTCAGCCACGAAGCTGCGCAGCCCGGCCCATTTGTGCTCGATCCGGCGCACCGGCAGGCCGAAGGCGCGCTGGATGCGGTCGATGGCGATGGCCACGTCCAGCTCTTCTGGCCGGGCATCGCAGGGTGGCGAGGGGGTTTCGTCGGCCGGCGACAGGAGCAGCTTGCCGGCATCCGGCTTCATGTAGAATTTTTCCTCGATATCCACCGCCAGCGGCCAGCCATCGGGGTTCACGCCATCGGGCGGTGCGACCAGAAGCGCGGTGCGCCGCTTCGGCACCAGCCCGACGGGCGCAACGCCGGCAAGGCTGGCCAGTTCATCGGCCCAGGCGCCGGCGGCGTTGACCACGATTTCGGCGCGCAGGCTCAGGCCAGGCACATCGACCCGCCAGCCCGCCCCCTCGCGCGCCAGGGCGACAACCCCGGCATCGCAGCGCAGCGCGCCGCCGGCGGATTTGAGCTGGCGCAGATATAGCCGGTGCAGGGCATCGACATCGATATCGGCCGCGCTGCGGTCGATCAGCGCGCCGGCCAGATAGCCCGGGCGCAACAGCGGCATCAGCGCGCGCGCCTCGTCGGTGCTCAGCCTGGCGACGGCATCGCCCAGCTCGTCGGCCATGATCTCGAGCACGCAGCGCTGATCGGTGCGGGCGATGAAGGCGGCCCCGCGCTGGCGCAGCAGCAGTTGCGGGCGCTGCGCATCGCCCGGCGCCGCGAATGCGGCACGAGAGGCGCGCGACAGCGCCCTGATCACCGGCGGGCCATAGGCAATGGTGAAAAGTGCCGCCGAGCGCCCGGTGGTGTGATAGCCCGGCTGTGTCTCGCGTTCGAGCAGCAGCACGCGCGCGCCCAACGCGGCCAGTTCGGCGGCCATCGATGCACCGGCGATGCCCGCGCCGATCACGATCACCTGCCAGCTTTCGCCCTCTCGTCTCATCCCGCAGGGTTCTCCGTCTCTTGCTTGTCCTTGCGTCGGTCTTGCGCGTTGCCTGGAGCCTAACACCGGCTTTCCGATCGGAAAATCGTTTTTTCGCATCGGAAAATCGGGGCTTGGCCTTTCCCTGCCCCGGCGCTAGATTCGCTCCATGCAGGACGTTGTTACTGAACCCGCCAGTGCCGGATGCCCCGATCACGACCGGGCCGAATTCGGCCGGCGGTTGCGCGAACTGCGTCGCGCGCGTGGCTGGACGCTGGCCCAGCTGGCCGAGCGCTCGGGCGTGGCGATCTCGACCATTTCCAAGGCCGAGCGCGGCGTCATGGCGCTGACCTATGACCGCATGCTGCAACTGGCACGCGGCATCGGTGTGGACATGGCCGAGTTCTTCGCCAGCGAAGGTGAGGCCTTTGCCCCGGGCGGATTCGCGGTGGCGCGTCGCGGTATGTTCCGGCGCCAGGAAACCGGCAACTATGTTTACGAGATGCTGTTTTCCGAGATTCGCAACAAGGCGATGACCCCGATGCTGGGCACGCTGCGCGCCGATCAGCCCCTGGCCTTCGAGGATTTCGTGCGCCATCCGGGGCAGGAGTTCCTGTTCGTCATCAGCGGCCGGGTGACGGTGCATGCCGAGGGCCACGCGCCGGTGACGCTGGAAGCCGGCGAAAGCCTCTATTTCGACAGCGCGCGCGGCCATCTCTATGCTGCCGCCGACAGCGAAGATGCGCGCATTCTGGTGGTCTGCACCGAGGGTTGAAACGGTTTCCGGGTGATCGGGGGGGGGGCGCCGCCCCGTCCGGCCTCGTTGCCGAGGCCGGCCCCCCAGGGTGTTTCGGGCAGGATGAAGGCGCAGGGGGCGTGATCAGCCGCTTGCCGTGGCCACGCTGCCCTGGCGCTTGTCCTTGAAGATGTTCCAGGCGAAGATCACCGCGAACAGCGCGAAGGCGGCCCAGTGCCAGTTGGCCGAGACCGGCCAGATCAGCACCACGAAGAGCGCCGCCATCACCGCGCGCATCAGCCAGTTGATGCCGGCCTCCATATGCCCCTCGATGGCCGCGGCGAGCGCGTAGAGCGCAGCCAGGGTGAAGAGCGTGACCTCGAGCTTTTCCCACATGGTGCCGTGCAGGATGGGCGAATAGGCAAACAACAGCGGCACGATGTAAAGCCCCTTGGCCATCTTCCAGGCGGTAACGCCGGTGGCCATGGGCCGCGAGCCGGCGATGGCGGCGGCGGCAAAGGCGGTCAGGCACACCGGCGGCGTGACCGAGCTGTCCTGGCTGAGCCAGAAGATGATCAGATGCGCGGCCAGCAGCGCGGCGGTAATCACCGCCGGGTCGAGCGTGTCGCGCACGATCTGGCGGTAGAAATCGAGCGGCGCCGCTGCCAGCACCTCTTCGGCCATGTCCACGCTCATCGGCTGGCCGATCTGCCCGGCCAGTTCGGGCGAGCCCAGCATCAGCATGGCGCCAACCGATTGCGGAACATTACCCGCAGCAATGGCGTTTACCAGTTCCACGCGGGTGATCAGGTCGGCAAGAGCCGGCGCGGCCAGCGTGGCGATGACGATATAGGCCGCCGTCACCGGCAGCCCCATGCCCAGCACCAGCGAGGCCAGCGCGATAAGCACGATGGCGATGAAGACCGACCCGCCCGACCATTGCCCGATCATCAGCGAGAAGGTGTTGCCGATGCCCGAGACGGTGACGGCGGTGATCACGACGCCGATGGCGACCAGCAGCACCGCGGTGAGGATCATGTTCTTGGCGCCCAGCGCCAGCGCCTCGAGCACGTCGCGCGGGCCCATGGGGTTTTTTGTCAGCCAGCTCGACACCACGACCGATACGATGGCGATGCCGGCGGCATAGGTCGGCGTGTAGCCCCAGATCATAAGCCCCACCAGCACGGCGATGGGCAGGAAGAAGGACAGCCCGTTATCGCGCAGCACCTGCCAGATGGTCTTTTCCATGCTGCTGTCGGGGGCCAGGTTCAGCCGCTTGGCGGTGATGCGCACATAGAAGGCGATCGAGGCGAAATAGAGGATCGCCGGCAGCACGCTGAGCGCGGCGATGGTCAGGTAGGAGACCTGGGTGAAGGAGGCCATGATGAAGGCGCCCGCGCCCATGATCGGCGGCATGATCTGCCCGCCGGTCGAGGCTGCGGCCTCGGTTGCCGCCGCCGTCTTGGCGGGCATGCCGGCGCGTTTCATCAGCGGGATGGTTATGGAACCGGTGGAGACGGTATTGGCCACCGCCGAGCCCGAGATCGTGCCCATCATGCCCGAGCCGATCACCGCCACCAGCCCCGGACCGCCCATCATGCGCCGCGCCAGCACTTGCGCGAACTCGATGATGAAGGCCCCCGCGCCCGAGCGCAGCAGGAAGGCGCCGAACAGGATGAACATGAAGACGAAGCTGTAGGAGATGCGCGCCACCGTGCCGAACATGCCGTCATCGGTATAGACAATGCGAAACAGCATGGTCTCGTAGCGCAGCCCCGAAAAGGTGAGCATGCCGCCCACATAGCGGCCCCAAAGGGTGATGTAGGTAAAGGCCAGGATAATCAGGATGGGGATGATCCAGCCGGTGGTGCGGCGGGTGAACTCGATACCCAGGATCAGCGCGGTGATGGTGAAGAACCAGTCATACCAGGCAAAGCCCGTGGTTTGCTGGCGCACGCGGTAATAGCTGTCCTCGAAGAAGAACAGGTAAAGGAAGATGCCGAAGGCCAGCAGCCCCAGGATGATGTCGATGCCCAGCACCAGCCGCTGGCCCAGCGGGGTCTTTGCCTTGTACGCCGGGTAGAGCAGCGCGCACATGAAGCCGAAGCCGGCGAAATGGATGGCTGCCGCGCGCAGTTCCGACACCAGCCCAAGGGTGTTCATCCAGATATGCAGGAGCGCCACGCCAACCCCGCACCAGAACACCAGCCGCCCCGGAATGCTGTCGGGTGCGCGCTCGTAACGGCTTTCTTCCTCGCCGGTTTCCAGCGCTCTGTTGGATGCTTGTCCTGTCATTGCCCGCGCCCCGTGACCAAGCTTGTCAAATACCCGAGGAGACGGGCGCACCCTGAGGCACGCCCGCCGCTGTCCGACTCAGGCCCGATGAACGGTCAGTCGATCGGCGCGATGTTTTCCGGAATGTCCAGCCCGGCTTCCTCATAGTAGCGCGCAGCCCCCGCATGCAGCGGCAGCGGCAGGCCGGCCATGGCGTTGTCCAGGCTCATGTCGCAGGTTGCGGGGTGGATGTTGCACAGGAATCCGAGGTTCTCGTAGATCGTGCGGGTGAACAGATAGACATCTTCCTCGGGCACATCGGCATTCACCGCCAGGAAGTTGGGCTGGGCGATGGTCACCAGATCATCATCGATACCCGGATAGGTGCCGCCGGGGATGGTGATGTGGAAGTAAAGCCCGGTGCCGCCGTCAAAGGCTTCGAGCTCGTCGTCGGTCACCGAAAGCAGGGTGATGTTGTCGCCCATCTGCGCCTTCGCGCGCGTCACCGTGCCCACACCGATGCCGGAGTTGATGTTCACCCCCATGATGCCGCCATTGATCAGCGTGTCGATCGAGGGTGCAAAGCCCTGATAGACCAGGTTCCAGCCCTCATAGTCGAAGCCGAAATTCTCGAACAGGAAGCGGTTGGAATGCTCGGTGCCCGAGTTGCGCGCGCCGATCGAGAAGCCCTGCCCTTCGAGATTGGCCAGATCGGCGGCGGTGCCGGTTTCAACCAGGCTGGAATGCAGCAGGAAATGCTCGACATTCGGCCACAGCATGGCGATGGCGCGCTGGTTTTCCTGCGGGCCTGCCTCTTCCAGCGCCCCGGTGCCCTCGCGTGCCCATGCGCCGAACAGACCCTGCATGATGGCGAACTGCGCCTGGTTCTCGCGCATAAGCACCGTGTTCTCGCCCGAGCCGGCCGAGGAAATGGCCGACATGTCGATGCCATGCTCGTTCTGCAGGTGGATCTTGGCCAGCGTCGCCAGCGCCACGCCGACCGGGTAGTAGGTGCCGCCGGTGCCGGCGGTGGTCAGCACATAGCTGCGCTCATCGGCCTGCGCGGTGGCGGCTAGCCCGGCAAGCGGCAGCGCCAGCGCGGCGGCGAGGGCGGTTCTGCGAGTGAAGCTGGTGGTCATGTTTCTCTCCTGTTGGTTTTCATTTGGTACTCCCGGATCGAGCGCCCGGTTTGGAAAGTTTCGCGGATGGTGCCGCAACGCGCCCGATTAGGGCGCATCAACGGCCGGATTTCAAGAAAAAATGCCCCGCCTGTTTTTCAGGCGGGGCATTTCAAGCGGCACGGCCGGGCTGTCACGCGGTTTTCAGCACGCCGCGCTCGATCTGATCGCGCTCGATCGATTCGAACAGCGCCTTGAAATTGCCCTCGCCAAAGCCGTCATCGCCCTTGCGCTGGATGAACTCGAAGAAGATCGGCCCAATCACGGTTTTCGAGAAGATCTGCAACAGGATCTTCGTCTCGCCGCCATCGACGACACCCTCGCCGTCGATCAGTATGCCGTGCTTCATCATCCGTTCCATCGGCTCGTCATGGCCCTGCACGCGCTCATGGCTCAGCTCGTAATAGGCCGGCGGCGGGGCGGGCATGAATTTCAGCCCCCGCTCGGCAATCGTGTCGACGCTGTCATAGATGTTTTCGGTGCCCACGGCGATATGCTGGATGCCCTCGCCATTGTAGCGCTTGAGATATTCCACGATCTGCCCGCTCTCGCCACGATCCTCGTTGATGGGAATGCGGATGCGCTGGCAGGGCGAGGTCAGCGCGCGCGACAAGAGCCCGCTATGCTTGCCCTCGATGTCGAAGAAGCGGATTTCCTTGAAGCCGAAGATGTCGCAGTAGAAGCGGAACCAGACATCCATGTTACCCTTGTAGACATTGTGGGTGAGGTGATCGAGGTAATAGAAACCCACGCCCTCGGGCTTGGGCTCGGCGACGAATTCGAACTCTTCCGCGTAAGGCCCTTTCAGGTCTTCGGTGCCGTAGGCGTCGGTGAAATAGATCAGGCTGCCACCGATGCCCTTGATGGCGGGCAGGTCCATCATCTTGTCTGGGCCGTTATAGGGCTCGGCGCCTTTTGCTACCGCATGTTCGTAAGCCTTGGCCTTGTCTACCACGCGCCAGCCCATCGAGGGGGCGCAGGGGCCGTGCTCTTCCACGAATAGCCGCGCATGGCTGCCGGGCTCGTCGTTCAGAACATAGGTGATGTCGCCCTGCTGCCACAGCTCGATCGCCTTGCTGCGGTGGCGGGCGGTCAGCGTATAGCCCATCTTGGTGAAAAGATCGCGCAGTTTCCCGGGTTCGGGATGGGCGAATTCGACGAATTCGAAGCCATCGGTGCCGGCGGGGTTCTCGGGGCTGATCTTGGCGCGCGGCGCGGCATGCGGAAACGGTCCCATGGGCATCTCCCTTTTCGGTATGAATGCTGTTTCTGACGCACATCTTATCGAAAGGGCCTCGCGCAGTGGGCGCGAAGTCAGGCATCGTTCGGCGGCATTATGCGCGAGAATTGCGCTTTCTTCAGAAATCATACAAGATATCCGCATGATCGATGCAAAAGACCGCCAGCTTCTCGCAGCGCTGCAACAGGATGCCTCGCTCACCGCGCAGGCATTGGGCGAGCGCATCAATCTCTCGCCCAGCCAGGCCGCCCGCCGCCGCGCCCGGCTCGAGGCCGAGGGTTATGTCACCGCCACCACCGCCAGGCTTGACCCGTTGCGACTGGGGCTGACGGTCCAGGCATTCGTGCAGGTGCAGATGGCCAGCCATGCGCCCGATCAGGCGCGCGGCTTCGAGCGGCTGTTGCAGACCCTGCCCGAGATTGTCAGCGTCTGGACATTGACCGGCGAGGCCGATTACCTGCTGCGCGTCTGGTGCGCCGACCTTGGTGCATTGAACGAACTCATCCATGCAAGGCTTCTGCCGCATCCGGCGGTGGCGCGGGTGCACAGCCAGATCGTGATGAACCAGCTCAAGACCTTCCGCGGCCTGCCGCTGTAAGCGTCCGGCTGCGGTTCAGGCTCAGGCGACGCGGGCGGGCGCTTCCGCGTCCCCCTTCGGTGGGCAACTGCCCGGGCCTGCCGGGTTCTTCACCCGCAATATCAAATCCGATTGATCGTCTCAGATACCTTGGGCTGTATGCCCGCCCGTTCCGGCGAACCGATCAACCGAACTTGGTATAAGGAGTATCGGCGAAGGGAGGGTCACCTCTCCGCCCCGTCCCGCCGCGCCGCAGGCGCGGCGCCCGGCCCAAGCGGCGGCCTCGCATCTTCGATGCGACGCCACAGCGCGGGAGCGCCCCCGGCGCCTTTTGGCCCCACCCGGCGGTGCCTCGATCAGCCCGCCAGCACCCGGCCCAGCGCTGCGGCCACGCGCGGCACCGAATCCTCGGTGAGCCCGGCCACATTCATCCGCCCGCCGGGCACCATGTAGATGCCATGCTCGTCGCGCAGCCGCTCGATCTGTGCCCCGTCGGCGTCGAGCACCGAGAACATGCCTTTTTGCGCCGCCAGAAAGCCGAAGCGGTCCGAGCCGGTTTCGGCGCGCAGCGCCCCGGCCAGCGCCTCGCGCAGGCTCTGCACGCGGCGGCGCATCGTCTCCAGTTCTTCCTGCCAGTCCAGCCGCAGCCCCGGATCGTCGAGAATGGTCTGCACCACCCGCGCGCCGTGATCGGGCGGAAAGCTGACCGTCGAGCGGTTGATCGTGCCCAGCGCGGTGGTAACCGTCGCGCGCTCATCCTCGGGGCAGGTCACCAGGCACAGCCCCGCGCGCTCGCGATACAGGCCGAAATTCTTTGCCGCCGAGGCCGCCACGATCACCCGCTCAAGCCGCGAAGCCAGATGGCGCAGCCCGGCGGCATCGGCATCGAGCCCCTCGCCAAAGCCCTGATAGGCGATATCGACAAAGGGCACGAGGCCGCGCTCCTGCAGGAAACCGGCGATGTCGGCCCAGTCCTGCTCGCTCGGGTCGGCGCCGGTGGGGTTGTGGCAGCAGCCATGCAGCAGCACCACATCGCCCTTCTGTGCCTGTGCCAGGTCATCGAGCATGCCTTGCCGGTCCAGCACCCCCTCGGCGCGGTTGTAGTATCGATAGCTCTGCACCTTCAGCCCCACGGCGGCGGCCAGCACGGTATGGTTGGGCCAGGTGGGGGTGCTTATCCAGATTTGAGCGCCCGGATTGGCGGCGCGGACCAGTTCCATCGCCATGCGCACCGCGCCGGTGCCGCCGGTGGCCGCCGAGGCGGCGATACGCTCGGCTGGCACCACATCGCCCAGGATCAGCTCGCCCATCGCTTGATTATAGGCCGCATCGCCGGTCAGCCCGACATAGCCCTTGCTTTCCTGCGTCTCCACCAGCCTTGCCTCGGCGGCCTTGACCGCGCGCATGACCGGCGTGCGCCCGGCGCTGTCGCGATAGACGCCGACGCCCAGATCGATCTTGCCCTCGCGCGCATCCTCGGCGAAGAGCCGCATCACTTCGAGGATGGCATCGGGTTTCGATGCGGGAAGGTTCTTGAACATGGTTTCCCCCGGTCGTGCCGCGCCCGTCCTTCACAGAAGCGGCTGGTGAAAGTGCTGGTCGCGCGTGAGCACGCGCGCATGCACCTCGGTGCGCACCGGCTCGAAACCGAAGCGCTGATAACGGATCAGTGCGCGCGGGTGATCGAGCGTGCAGGTGTTGACGGTCATCTTGAGTGTGCCTGGCCGGTCCCAGCCGGTCAGAATGGCGGCCTGCAACAGCCAACTGCCCAACCCCTTGCCGATGGACTGCGGCACCAGGCCGAAATAGGCCAGATCGCAGATACCCTCCTCGTGCGAATCGAGCACGAAGAAGCCCTGCGGCCAGCCATGGCCCATCAATGTGTAGAGCGCCACATCTGCATCGGCCAGCCAGGCGGCGAGTTCCTCGCGCGGGGTGTCGTGCCGGTCGGTCCAGGCGTAGTCTTCGCCCACGGCGTTATAGAGCGCAAGGAAATACCAGGCCGGCGGCGCCTCGGCCCTGAGCAATGCCGCCTCCTGCCCCAGCGGCATTGGTGGCCAGCCAAAGCCCGGCCTTTCGGTCATTTCCAGCCAGGTGACGCGGTATTCCACCCGCTCGCCGGCCCGGTACAGCGCCATGGCTCAGCCCTTTTCGATGGGAAGGTCGGGATACATGCCCCATTCGGCCCAGGAGCCGTCATAGAGCGCGTGGCGCCGGTGGCCCAGCCGTTCCAGCGCCAGGCTGAGGATCGCCGCGGTCACCCCCGAGCCGCAGCTGGTGATCACCGGCTTGTCCAGCGACACGCCGGCCTCGGCGAGTGCCGCGCGCAGCCCGGCGAGATCCTTCATCGTGCCATCGGGGTTGAAAAGCTTGCCGAAGGGCAGGTTCAGCGAGCCCGGAATATGCCCGGCGCGCAGCCCCGGGCGGGGTTCCTCGGCCTCGCCGCGAAAGCGCTCGGCGGAGCGGGCATCGACGATCTGCCAATCGCCCAGCTTCGAGGCCGCCGCCACCTGCGCCACGTCGCGCACCAGCTGCGCCTGGCGCTGCACGGTGATGTGGCGGTCGCGCATGACGGGCGGCATATCCTCGACCGGGCGGCCCTCGGCCAGCCATTTCGGCAGCCCGCCATCGAGCACGGCGACATCGTTCTTGCCCATCAGGCGAAAGTTCCACCACACGCGCGCGGCGGAAAAGATGCCCATACCGTCATAGACCACCACCTGATGGCCGTCGCCGATGCCCATTGCGCGCATGCGGCTGATGAATTTCTCGGCCGGCGGTGCCATATGCGGCAGCGCCGAGCGCTGGTCGGATATCTCGTCGATATCGAAATAGCGCGCGCCGGGGATATGCGCGGCATCGTATTCGGCGCGCGCGTCGCGGCCCATGTCGGGCAGATACCACGAGGCATCGATCACGCGCAGATCGGGATCGCCCAGATGCGCCGCCAGCCAGTCGGTTGAAACCAGTGTACGGGGGTCGTCGGGGTTGCCGGCGGCGGGGCGGGGCGGGGCGTCGGACATTGCGGGCTTTCCTCTTGCAAGGCGCGTTGCCCACCGTTACCCGGCAGGACGCAGCGAGGCAAGGCCAGGCGGGTGGGCGACACAAGCGGCAGGAGAACCCGCCGGCGCAGAGGCGGCGAAGGGAAACGCGAAGGGAAGCGATGCGCGAAACGCTGAGCGAAATCTACGACCGCCGCGTGCGCGAGGGCACCATCACGCCCGACGCCGCGCAGCGCGCCGTTCTGCCGGCGCTGGAGCGCATTCGCGAGAAGATCGAGAACCCGCCGCCAGCGCCGCGCGGGTTGTTGTCGGCGCTGACGCGGCGCAAGCCCGAGCCCGCGGGCGGGGTCTATCTTTGGGGCGGCGTCGGGCGCGGCAAATCCATGCTTATGGATCTCTTCGCCGAGGCGACGCAAACCGATGCCAAGCGGCGCGTGCATTTCCACGCCTTCATGCAAGAGGTTCATGCCGGCATGAACGCGGCGCGAAAGCGCGGGGTTGATGATGCGCTGGCGCCGGTGGCCGAGGCGGTGATGGAAGGCACGCGGCTGCTGGCCTTTGACGAGATGCAGATCAATGACATTACCGACGCGATGGTGGTGGGGCGGCTGTTCCGGATGCTGATGGATGGCGGGGTGAGCATCGTCACCACCTCGAACCGCCCGCCGGGCGATCTTTACAAGGATGGGCTGAACCGGGCACTGTTTCTGCCCTTCATCGATTTCCTGAATGAACGCATGCAGGTGATCGAGTTGGAAAGCGAGACCGATTACCGCCGCCACCGGCTGGAGGGCGCGCAGGTCTATTTCCACCCGGCTGATGCGCATGCGCATGAAGCCATTGAGGCGCTGTGGCAGGAGCTGACCGGCAATGATGAGGGTGCGCCGCTGGTGCTGAAGGTGACCGGGCGCGAGGTAGTGCTGGCGCATCACCACAACGGCGTGGCGCGGGCAGGGTTCTGGGATCTGTGCGGCAAGCCGCTTGGCGCGGCCGATTACCTGGCCATCGCCGATGCCGTGCGGGTGCTGGTGCTCGAGGACATTCCGCGCCTGTCAGCGGCGAATTACAACGAGGCAAAGCGCTTCGTGACACTGATTGATGCTCTTTACGAGGCGCGGGTGCGGCTGATCGCCAGCGCCGCTGACGAGCCCGAGCGGTTGTATATCGAGGGCGCGGGAGCTTTCGAGTTCGAGCGCACCGCCAGCCGGCTGCGCGAGATGCAGGCAGCAGACTGGGCGGCGGATAGGGGCACAAGACAGAGTGGCAGGCCGGCTGTCTGATCCCGGATCCGTTTGACCGGTTGGCGAGTTCCGGATCGGCAAGATGGGCGGGGCGCCCGAATTGCGTGATCTTCGTGAATGTGCCGCAACCATGGTGTCGTTGCCGCATTACATGGCCAGCAATGTAACGAAATTGTGCAATAGCAAGGCCGCCGGAAAACACCCTGCAGGGTGGTTAATGGTGTGTCGCGTTCATTCACATTTTCTTGACGCTTCACAGCCTTCTGTTTTCGCGCATCTTTTAAATAAAGCCGGTTCCTTATTTCTTGCGCGACGGGCCCTTGAGCCCCTGATCTTATGCAAGTGCATCGACGGAAAGGCTGGAAATCAATTTCAGAAATGTCGAAGCCGGAAGAACGTCCCTTGCATCGTCACCGGAATAAATGGTCGAGGATGGATTCAGCGAACCGCTCGACGAAGCCATTTGCGTTGGTCGAGCGGAACCAGGGTTGTCGGCCCCCGCAAAACCGCGCCCTGCCACCCGACGCCGTGCCCCGCCGGGGGGGG